>NZ_CP025938.1:326428-652857 GCF_002893765.1 Tamlana carrageenivorans
GTTCTTAGTTATATATCTTCTTATTGCAGCAACTTGATGAAATTGACAGAGCTGGACAGGTATTCCTTTAAACGTACCAACCAAGCCTTTTCTACCATCACATACAATAGCAACAATCTCAAAACCTTTAGATTTTAGCTCATTAATCCCCTTTATATACAAAGCGTTAGTTTCTGATTTGACGTAATACCAAAGAAGATTCTCCTTGCTGTAAGCATCCTTAAAGAGCATTAATCCAAAGCTTCTCCTCCAATATGTTGTATCCATTAAGACAATAACTTTCTTAGGTGTTATCTCTACGTCCTTTACTTGATGAAGATCTAGTTTACGTTGTATAGTTCGCTTTGAACATCCATATTTCTGAGAAAGCTGTAAATAGGTCTGCTTTCCTCTGGTATATTCATCCCAAAGAGAGTCTACTTGAATTTCTTTTCCTCCAGTAAAAACACTTTTACAATTCAAACATTTATAACGCTGTTTTTCTAATCTAACACCATATTTATGGGTTAGTAAGCTATTACAAAATTTACATTTTTTTTATTCAAAGCCTTTGATTTGCTTCAAAGCTAATAAACATAAGCTCTTCGAAAGGATTTACCAACCATTTTGTCCATTACATCTCAAATCATTAAAATGGGAAGCTAAGCTTAACCTGATACTGTTGAGCTTATTAACTAGTTTTCGTCTTCTTCTATTGTAGACACTTCTCTCTATTTTTGATAATAGGGAATCTGGAAGTTTTCTAAAAAGGTCATTTTCACTATCTATTCCCATAAATTCGGCAGTAAGACTCAAGCTGATAAGTTCTAAATCACTAAGCTTTGGTTGTCGTCTTTGATAACTTAAAAGTTGTTCTTTCGATATTTTTCTTAATACTTCCAATATTCTTTCGTAATTTGCACTCAAGTTGTTCATTATTAATGATTTGTGGTTAAATCAATTTGCTGATTTTCAGTAAGATGAACAACTTTTTTCTTTTAAATCATAATGCACAACGGGTTATTTCAATTTATTGTTGTCCGATAAAAAACAGAATTAGCTAAAAAAGCTTTGGTGTTGGCCTTTTTTATTGATCGCACTCTTTATTTTGAAAACAGAACCTCCTTATTGGTCAAAAAGGCTTAATTGCCCAATGTTTTTGGTTGTAATCTCTTCCCAATTAGCTTCTGGGTTTTTCAGGAATTTGAACAAATCGATATATGTCATCAAATGGTATCGTATGACGGACATCATATTGGAATAAGCCCAGTTTCTTTGGGCTTTTCTTTGGATCACAAGCATAATGAGCTGGATTATCAAACTGACCCAGATTTGTATTTCGATGGCATTTTGATTGTCTCCCAAAAAATACTTTAGCGGAAAGTTCTGTTTAAGCCGCTTGAACATCGTCTCAATCTGCCACCTATTTTTATAGATGTCGGCTATTTTGTCTGCATCAAGATCATAATTATTAGTGATGAACTCATAAACTTTTTGGTGCTTTTCGTGCCAAAAAGCGATTCTCCTCAGGGAAAAAGCGTTGCCGTTTTTGTCCGTAAGCCCTATTTTTTCGTCCTTTAGGACAGCATCGTCCACTTTATTGGAGATATCAAACTCTTCAAGGCTTGTATAGCGAGCATTGTCCTTTTGCCGAGTCACAAAGTAAACATCTTCCAGTGTCCATTTTTGGTATTGCTCATAATCCACATACCCTTTGTCAAAAACCACATAAGAGCCCTTCTTGAGTTCCAGGTCTTTTAAAAAGGTGTGGTCGTGCGTGGCCGCGCTTGAAAACTTAATCAGACAAGGAACGTCTTCCATGGCGTTTATCATAGTATGCATCTTGATACCTCCTTTCTTTTTGCCGTTGAGCGGGTTCCTTCCTACACCTTTAAGAATGTCGCTAAATAGGGGGATGGTCGAGGAATCAACGATTTTAAGGTTCTTCACTGCAGGTTCTAAGGGTCTGCTGTCCGATAAAAAGCGATGGTAACGTTTGTAGAGTAAATGATAAATATCGGCAAATACTTCAGAGCTTCTTCTCCTGTTAGCATCTGACAAGGCACTGCGTTTTGGAAAGTCCGTGAGTCCTAGATGGTTGATCTTTCCCTCGCAGGCAAGCATAATACTGGAAACCTCACGAAGTGAGCTACAGCCACTGATCACGGTAAATACCATAGTGGCCAAATGCTCATAGGTGGTAAACTTTTTGGTATAGCGATCGCTGTTGTGCTTTTTGGCTGTCCGATGAACATCTTTGGGCAAAATGAAATTTAATACCTGTTTGATTATGGGTTGTCCGCTAAAGTTTTTACTTTTATTCATATCTTGGATGTGTGATAACTTCAAGATACAAAATAAGCGGGAAATCCTATCTTGGAAATCCCGCTTTTTAAATCTTTTATCGGACACTAATGATTTCAATTATCAAATCTAAAAACTTGATTTAGCTAATAATCAAATTTTATTACCTTTGTACTGTGAGCACAAAACAAGACATATTAAAATATTTGGAAGAGTTAAAAAGCAGACTCTCTAAAGAACTTCCAAGAATCACTAAGGAAATAAAAGTCTACGAAGAAAAACTAGCGAAAGGAGAAACAACAAAAAATCCTAAAGCTAGCCCTCAATTTAATGGATAAACCAAAATTATTAATAATTGCAGGGTGTAATGGATCTGGAAAGTCATCATTCTCAAGAGCTTTTACTCCAAAGGAAACAACATCTTATGATTATGATAAGATATTTAAAGCAAATTACGACGCTTTGATTCCAAGTGATATTAGAGACGTAATGGCTCATAATTTATCTCGAGAAAATCTTGAGTCTTCAATAAATCATTCCATTAAAAATAACTTAAATTTTTGCTACGAAACCAATTTTAATTCGACACCTCTATTTTGGGCCAAAAAATTTAAGAACGTTGGTTACAGAATTGAAATCGTATATTTATGTCTTAACTCCATACAAATAGCCAAAGAAAGGGTTCTTATTAGATTCGAAAACGGAGGTCATTTTGTACCAGACGCTGAAGTTGAAGAAAGATATCGCCTAGGTTATGACAACCTAAATAAACATTGGTCTTTTTTCGACTCAATAAGTCTATTTGAAACTAGCAAATATAATTCAACTCCACAACATATAGTAACTATTGAGCAAAACACTATTATTGTTACTAACCATTTTCCTAAATATTTAGATAAATTGTTACCTAACATTAAAGAACGATTAATGAACTAATCTAGACTAAATTTTGCCTAATAAGGCCTCATGGCACTTGCTGCCCCTAAAAACTTACTTCTTAGGAATATTATTTAAAACTTCTAAAACAAACTTCCAATACTTTTGAACTGAAGAAATTTGAGCACGTTCATCAGGAGAGTGCGCACCTTTAATGGTTGGTCCAAAACTAATCATATCCATTTCTGGGTAATTCTGACCTAAAATACCACATTCCAGTCCGGCGTGACAAGCGGCAACATGAGGTTTTTCATCATTTAAATCTTCATATACTTTAGTCATCACTTTTAAAATGGACGAATCCATGTTGGGTGTCCACCCAGGATAATCACCTGAAGCCTCAACCTCGCACCCTATCAACTCGAAAGTTGATTGTAAAGCATTTACTAAATCTATTTTAGAACTTTCTACAGAAGATCGAGTTAAGCAACCAATATGCATATCACCATCTTCAACAATGACTCTAGCAATATTATTAGACGTTTCTACCAGTTCTGGAATATCAGCACTCATACGATACACACCATTTATTGCCGCATACATAGCTCTTGTGAATCCCTCTTGGGTCATTAAATCCATAACCTTTTCCGGCGTTTCACATTTTGAAGCTGTGATACTTAAATCGGGCTCCATGGTTTTAAGTTCCTTTTTTATAATGGTTTCAAGCGTCTGAATCTCGGCAACAAAATCATCCTCCTTCATAGCATCTATAGCCACAAAAGCCGTACTTTCTCTAGGAATCGCATTACGCAAACTTCCGCCGTCAATAGATGAAATACGTAAACCAAAAGCTTCAAATTTATCGTGTAAAATACGATTCATCAATTTATTAGCATTCCCTAAGCCTTCATGAATTTGCATACCTGAATGACCACCCTGCAAACCTTTCACTTCAATTTTATAGCCTATTTTTATTTCTGAAGTTTCTTCTTCTTCATACTGTCGTGTCGCGGTAACATCAATTCCACCAGCACAACCTACTCCAATTTCGTCGTCTTCTTCGGTATCTAAATTCAACAATATACCTCCAGAAAGTAACCCGCCTTTTAATCCCATGGCACCAGTCATACCTGTTTCTTCATCAATAGTAAAAAGAGCTTCTATCGCTGGATGAGCAATAGAATCACTTTCTAAAATCGCCATAATGGTAGCAACACCTAATCCGTTATCAGCCCCTAAAGTCGTGCCTTTAGCACGTACCCAATCGCCATCAACATACATATCAATACCTTGTGTATCAAAATCAAAGTCGGTATCGTTATTTTTTTGGTGCACCATATCTAAATGCGATTGCATCACAACGGTTACACGATCTTCCATACCAGAGGTAGCTGGCTTTTTAATAATCACATTACCAACGGCATCAACCAATGTTTCAAGACCTAAATTTTCACCAAAAGCTTTCATAAAAGCAATAACCCTCTCTTCTTTTTTAGAAGGTCGTGGTACTGCATTTAAATCTGCAAATTTATTCCAAAGGGCTTGAGGTTCTAATTGTCTTATTTCTGTGTTCATTTTGTGATTATTTTATCCGTCAAAGATAGAAAAATGGGGCGACCTCAGCATCTTAATGATTCTGTAATATTTAAGATTTAACAAAGTTTAACCTTATAAAAACTTTAAAAATTGAAAATTAAATGCTCTATTTTTTTACTATTTTTGATGATGCTAAAAGAAAAAAAAACAATCATAGCACTTGCTTTATTTCCTCAAATTATCATTATTCGAATACTTTCCAATTACCCGGATTTTGTTGAGACCTACTACAGCAAAGCGTTCTACACATTAATCTCCAAACTATCACGTTATATTTTAGGGTGGATTCCTTTTTCATTTGGTGATTTGATTTATGCTTTAACTATAATTTATGGGGTACGCTGGTTAGTTTTAAACAGAAAACGTTTACGCCTAGACACCAAAAATTGGCTTATTGATATTTTTGCAACACTCTCTATTTTCTACTTTGTTTTTCATGTGTTTTGGGGCTTAAACTACTACCGACAACCGCTTCACAAAAGCTTAGAACTTGAACATGATTACACTACAGAGCAACTGATAAGTTTCACAGAAAGACTCATCAAAAAGTCGAATGCCATTCATATTAAAATCACGAATAATGACACTTTAAAAGTTGAGATGCCTTATAATAAATCGGAATTATTTAAAAAGGCTCCCGAAGGATATAAATATTTAAAGGAAACTTTTCCTCATTTAGCCTATCATCCACGAAGCGTGAAACAATCTTTATTCAGCTACCCTCTAACCTATATGGGGTTTAGCGGGTATTTAAATCCGTTTACAAATGAAGCACAGGTAGACGGACTCATTCCTATTTATAAACTTTCGACAACTACCACGCACGAAATCGCGCATCAATTAGGTTATGCTGCCGAAAATGAAGCCAATTTTATAGGAAGCATGGCAGCTATAAAACACCCAGATCCTTACATTCAATATACAGGTTATACCTTTGGACTGCGTTTTTGCTTAAATGAGATTTATAGACGCGACCCCGATGTTTTTGAAAGGATGGAAAAAACTGTAAATCCTGGTATTCTTAAAAACTACAAAGAGGTTCGTGAGTTTTGGAAGAAACACCAAAATCCAGCCGAACCTCTTTTTAAAACTTTTTACAACGGTTTTTTAATAGCCAACAAACAAAGTAAAGGCATGCAAAGTTATAACTATGTCGTTGCGCTTTTAGTTAACTATTTTGAGAAAAATAGTTTATAATTTACTCTATAACTTGAGCATTTTCAGGCATTGCAAATAATTCCTGATTCGGTTTTTCTTTTGAAACTTTTACGTTTTCAAAATGGTTTTCGCTATGTACGGTTGTAGGTTAGTTGTTTTCATATTCATACCTCACAATTGTTTTAGGTAATAACAAACCTTCCACATTCATCCTCTCACTGTATTTTCTAAAATGCCATTCTTTAGCCTTTTCTTGGGTAAAGAAAGTTACGGTATAACCTAACCATTCCATTTTATAAGTTTCAGGGTTGTAGTAAATAGCATATTCATCTTCTGGAGACTCCCCTACACCACTTTGGTATCCTATTCTTATCCCTGGATAGGTTTTACCTTCAAAAACCAAAGGTTCGATATCACTATAAATAATGCCATCATCAGATAAAATAAAGGGCATGGTATAAAAGTAGAACATCAAGTTATAGTAAAATTTAGGTTTTCCTTTGTATTCGGCATCATGCTTATTCTGTAACCAAACTTGTTTCCCAACATAACCCAAAGCGTGATCTGGAGTTTCAATTAAGGACTTTCTGTTCCATAAATCGGTTGAAGTCACCTCTTTAACACCATTTTTTACATGGTAAATTCTAGAAATCGCATACTTTTCCATAGATCTAAGCCTCCGTGAACTTCAAATATTTTTTCTAAAGCTTCAGGATATGTCTTTTCTTTAGCTATTTCCTTAGTTTCTGTCTCTACAGGTGTTGCTACAGTTTCTTTTTTCTCATCTTTACAATTCCAAAAAGCAAGTGCTACAAATAAGTAAATAATTTTTTTCATGTTATGTTTTAATAGGTTTCTTGTTTTGACCCGGTCATTTCGGATTAATTACATAAAATCCTTTACTTTTGTTCTTCAAATATGAAAGCCATTACCAGCATACAAAATTCGTTTGTAAAACAACTTTTCCAATTAAAAGAAAAGTCTCGAGAACGACGTAAAACAGGTCTTTTTTTAATAGAAGGCGCTCGTGAAATTATGTTAGCCCTACAAGGCGGATATGACATTGATACCATCCTATTCAACCCTGAATTACATCCTTTAGAACGTGTAGAAGCGCTTAACGCTGAAGGCGTTGATCTGATAGAAATATCAAAGGAAGTGTATCAAAAACTGGCCTACAGAGAAACTACGGAAGGAATTTTAGCTGTAGCTAAATCCAAGTCACATCAGCTAGACGCTTTAAAATTCAACACAAAAAGTCCTTTAATTTTAATTGCTGAAGCTCCTGAAAAACCTGGGAACATTGGTGCTATACTTAGAACTGCTGATGCAGCAAACGTAGACGCTGTTATTATTGCCAATCCGAAAACGGATTTACACAACCCGAATATCATTCGCTCTAGCGTTGGTTGTGTATTTACCAATACCATTGCAACGGGAAGCACCTCTGAAATTATTAAGTTTTTAAAATCTGAAGGCATTCACATTTATTGTGCTGCACTACAAGCGTCGGAACCCTATCACACGCAGGATTTCACAAAACCCACAGCTATAGTTGTAGGCACCGAGGCAACTGGCCTTAGTGCAGAATGGCGAGAAAATGCAACTCAAAATATTATTATTCCTATGCAGGGTGCTATCGATTCCATGAACGTTTCAGTTGCGGCAGGCATTTTAATTTTTGAAGCAAAACGCCAACGCGGGTTTAACTGAACGGTGAACAGTTAACAGTTAACAGTTAACAGTTTAAAGAAAACTACAAATTAAAACTTTGATCTTGCGATTATATGGTTAAAAATAACAACAGTCAACTACCAATAGTCAATTTACCACACCAAAAACATTGAAACAAATCTACCTCTAATATCACCTCTTTAAATGACCGCACAAATCCTTTTTTATATCATTATTGCTATTATTATCATCAATTTTATAGTAGATAAAATTTTAGATGCTTTAAATGCCAAACATTACAACGACAAACTCCCTAAGGAGCTGGAAGACGTTTATGACGCAGAGGCCTACAAAAAATCTCAAAAATATAAAGCCACCAACTATAAGTTTGATTTATTAACCTCATCTTTTTCTATTGTTTTAACCTTAGCTTTTTTAGGACTTGACGGATTTGTATATGTAGACCAAATAGCTCGTGGTTTTAGTGAAAATCCTATCATTATTGCCCTTATTTTCTTCGGCATTATTATGATTAGCAGCGATATTTTAACCACACCGTTTTCCTACTGCAGCACTTTCGTTATTGAAGAAAAGTTTGGATTCAATAAAACCACTAAAAAGCTTTTCTTTTTAGATAAACTAAAGGGCTGGTTAATGATGACCATACTCGGAGGAGGTATTTTAGCACTCATCATCTGGTTTTACCAAGTTACGGACGCACAGTTTTGGTTATATACCTGGGGCCTTATGGCCATATTCACCCTATTTATGAATATGTTTTATTCAAAATTAATCGTGCCTTTATTCAATAAACAAACACCTTTAGCAGCTGGAAGTTTAAGAAATCGCATCTCAAAATACGCTGAAACCGTAGGTTTTAAACTCGATAAAATATTCGTTATTGATGGCTCCAAACGAAGCACGAAAGCCAATGCTTATTTTTCGGGTTTTGGTAGTGAGAAGCGCGTTACGTTGTACGATACGTTAATTAATGATTTAGAAGAAGATGAAATTGTTGCTATTTTAGCCCATGAAGTAGGTCATTATAAAAAGAAACATATCATTTTTAATTTGTTTGCTTCTATCCTTTTAACAGGCATTACATTATACATCTTATCTTTATTCATATCAAACCCCTTACTATCAAATGCTTTAGGTGTAGAAACCCCAAGCTTTCATATTGGTTTAATTGCCTTCGGATTGCTATATGCACCAATTTCAGAAGCAACAGGACTTATTATGAATTTATTTTCAAGAAAATTTGAATACCAAGCGGATGATTATGCGAAAAACACTTTCAAAGCAGAACCTTTAATAACTTCATTAAAAAAGTTATCAAAAAACAGTTTAAGCAATTTAACACCGCATCCTGCTTATGTTTTTATGCATTATTCTCACCCTACTTTATTGCAAAGGATTAAAAATTTGAAGAAGTAATTGAATAGTTACCTCCTATATTTCAGTAGATACAAATCAAAAAAAAAGCCTGTAACATTTATTTTTACAGGCTTTTAAAATATAATTCTAATAAGGATGACTACTTTACAAGAGTCACTTCTACCCTTCTATTGTTTCGTCTTCCTTCTTTAGTTGCATTATCATCGATAGGTCTGGTTTCACCATAGCCTTTATGTGTTAAACGATCGGAACTCACACCATGTTCAATGAAGTAAGTCATTACTGTACTGGCGCGTTCTTCAGATAATCTCTGATTTAAGGCGTCAGACCCTGAACTATCGGTATGACCATCAATTGAGAAATGAGAGTCTGGATACTCATGTAAAATAGCTACGATGTTGTCTAAAACAGATTTAGATTCATCTAAAACCGTTGCTTTACCATTATGAAATAAGATGGTTTTGGCATAAGCGTTTAAAGTTTTCAATACAGCATCTGTTACTTTTGGAGCTGGTGGCGGACACCCATTATTTGCAACGGTTCCGGCTATTTCCGGACAGTTATCAACGTTATCTAAAACACCATCGGCATCGTTATCAGGCCATGGGCAACCATTATTTTCAATTGGTCCTTCAACTGATGGACACGCATCTTCATTATCAGGAATAGTATCACTATCGGCATCTCCCCAAGGGCAACCTTTATTCTCTTCTGGACCAGCCTCTTTAGGACAAGCGTCAACGTTATCAAGAACACCATCGGCATCAGCATCACCCCATGGACAACCGTTGTTTTCAATTGGACCTGCTATTTTAGGACATGCATCAAGCTTATCAATAACACCATCATTATCGCTATCTTTAGAACGACCTTGGTAAATAGGAATTTTTACACCAGCATACACATCGGCCGCCTTGCTATTATCACTCACTAATGCCGATAATACAGATCCTGAACCAAGATATAAAGGCCCTGCTCTAAGACCAGCTCCAGCTTGAAATCCACTATACTGCACAAACCCAACGGGTAGATAAAAACTAAAAAATTTAGATTCAAAACGCGGTGTTAAAGAAACGGTGTTAGCTATACGGGTGGCACTTACTTTTTCTTTTGAAACAAGCGATAAATCGGTGTTTAAATTCAAATAAAAATGATTAGTAAAACTCCAATCGGCATTAAAATGTAAGGCCGTTGGTAAATTTACTTTATAACCTCTTGTTGAATTCACATTAGTATAGTAACTATTTAAAAAATCTTCCATGTTATCAGCATTATCAAAGTCGTCTTGTAAATCTTCTTCATTTACATTGGCCTTAGTAATATCAAAAGTTTCTTCAATACCATCCTTGTAATTGATACCTCCTATATCGGTGATAGATAAACCTAACTTCAGTTTGTATTTGTTTTTATCTTTTAGATAATGTGTTTCGCCTTTGGCGTTTGTTTGTTGATAGTTAGGATAATTACTACGCCATTCGTAAACAAATCCTAGGTCGAATCCTACGCCCGAAGCTTTTGGCAATTCATAGTCATAGCCATCTTCGTCAAAAGACAAATCGAAGGCCGCATAAGTTAATTCTCCTGTTGTAGAAATGGTTCCTTTATCTGGTCCAGCACCATCGGCATCATAATCAACGGTAACATTATTGCCATTTATACGAGCAGATCCACCACCTTGCAAATACTTAACGGTTAAACCTCCTTTTAAAAACTTGGTACGATCGTTTATAATTACTTGAGCATAAGTAACACCCAGCTCGCCCCATGCATGACCTATGGTAATTAAATTTCCAGCATCAACAAAAACATCTTCGCTATCATCACTATCAAAGTTATCGATAAGATTTCCGTTAACATTATGAGCTGAAAAAAAACCTCTAGCCCTTGTAAATATGGCTAAAGAACTGTTTTCGGTTAAATTAAACATGAAAGCAGGCCCTAAAACATCCACATTTAATAATCCATTGTTATTATCCGTCGGATAAGTGTATGCGTCCTCATCAAAATCTAAATCCCCTTTTACGGCATCCATAAAATTAACACCTGTGTAGTCGTTACCCACAAATGTGCTGACACCTACAAGATTGATATCGGTTTTAAAACGAGAGTCTACAATATTAGCCGGATTTAAGATTACACTATTCACACCACTATAGTTATCGGTGAGAAACCCGTTAAAAGATTGACCGTACATGTAAAAAGATGTACTAAGTGTCAATAATAAAAAAGTGATTTTTTTCATAAATTTTAAATGTTTGTTGTTTGATTTGTGGCTAAAATAGGATATTTGTGTTAACAAAAAGCTAATTTTCTGTAAAACGTCAATTTACCATATGTATTAAAAATAGTAAGTCGTTTTCATTTCATAACTTATTAACCATAAATCTATTTCTTATTTCAATAAAGATGATAGGCACAAAAGCCATCAAACACATAAAAACATGAAAATTTATACTAAAACAGGCGATAAAGGCACGACGTCTTTA
This sequence comes from Tamlana carrageenivorans, assembly GCF_002893765.1. Lineage (NCBI taxonomy): Bacteria > Pseudomonadati > Bacteroidota > Flavobacteriia > Flavobacteriales > Flavobacteriaceae > Pseudotamlana > Pseudotamlana carrageenivorans. The sequence goes on from NZ_CP025938.1 coordinate 337,900, forward strand.
TTTGGAGGCACCAGAGTTCCAAAACACCATATCAGAATTGAAAGCTATGGCACAGTGGATGAACTCAACTCTTATTTAGGTTTGATACGAGACCAACCCATTCATCAAGATTATATCGACTTGATTATTGGTATTCAAGACCGCTTATTCACTATAGGAGCCGAGTTAGCCACCGATCCCGAAAAGTCCACTTTAAAAAATGGTAAAGCGCGGCTAACTATACCCAAAATTTCGATTGAAGATATAGAACGACTTGAGCATGAAATGGACATGATGAATGAAGCCTTACCCGAAATGACCCATTTTATTTTACCGGGGGGAAATCAATCTGTGTCATTCTGTCACATAGCACGCTGCGTTTGTCGAAGAGCAGAACGACTCGTATCACAACTTAATGAAACAGAAGCTATTGAGACCTATACTTTAACCTATCTTAACCGTCTATCTGACTACCTTTTTGTGTTGGCACGAAAGTTGTCTTATGATTTAAGAGCTCAAGAAATTAAGTGGATTCCCAAAAAAAATGAAAATGAATCGATTTAAATTAAACGCTTTAATCGCAACCTTTATTTGTTTGATGGGCGTTGCGTAAAACACAAAGACGTTCTTATAATTCATGATAAATGCCTTTAAAAAATCTTACTAAAAATTTGAGATGATTTTTAATGAGATTTTTACTCATTTTAACCCTATAATATATAGAAGTTGCCCTTCTTTTAAGTTTAAAAAGAAAGAAAAAACCTAATGAACATGAAATAATTCATTTTTTTCTTGCTCGTTTAAACTAAAAATTTATTTTTGCACAAAATTAAACACGTAAGAAATGTATTGGACTTTAGAACTCGCATCTTATTTAAGTGATGCACCTTGGCCAGCAACAAAGGATGAGCTTATAGATTACGCTATTAGAACAGGAGCCCCTTTAGAAGTTGTGGAAAACTTACAATCTATCGAAGATGAAGGAGACTCTTATGACTCAATTGAAGAAATTTGGTCGGACTATCCTACAGATGAAGATTATCTTTGGAATGAGGATGAATATTAAAAAAACACATAAAGAATAGTTAAAAAGTCTCAATTTGAGGCTTTTTTTTTATCCAAATCTTTAAACAAGATGTATCTTTGGAAGCACTTAAAAAATGCTTCTAAAGAACCATTTAAAATATAATAGACAACCCTAGTTTGATCTAGGTGTAACACATAAAATAACTCTCATGAATCTTTTAAATTCTGTATTAAAAGTTTTTGTTGGCGACAAATCGAAACAAGATGTCAAAGCCATCACGCCAATAGTTTCTAAAATAAAAACCTTTGAATCAGCTCTAGAAGCACTTACTCACGACCAATTAAGAGCTAAGACAGCCGAATTTAAGGCGAAAATTGCTGAGGCTAATAAAGATATTGATAACCAAATTGCGAATCTTACTTTAGAGGCCGAAAACACCGAAGACATTGACAAACGTGAAGACTTATATCTAGATATCGATAAACTTAAGGATGAAGCTTACGAAATCACTCAAAAAGTTTTAAACGACATTCTTCCTGAGGCCTTTGCCGTGGTAAAAGAAACCGCTAAACGATTTGTGCATAACACATCCATTTCGGTTACTGCAAACGAATTTGACCGTTTAATATCTAGTGAAAAAGATTATGTTGTTCTAGAAGGCGACCAGGCCGTTTGGGCAAACTCTTGGGATGCTGCTGGTAAAGCCATCACTTGGGATATGATCCATTACGATGTACAACTTATTGGTGGTATTGCCATGCACCAAGGTAAAATTGCCGAAATGCAAACAGGTGAAGGTAAAACATTAGTGGCAACCCTTCCTGTTTACCTAAATGCCTTAGCTGGAAAAGGTGTACACTTAGTAACCGTTAACGATTACTTAGCAAAACGTGATAGCGCTTGGATGGCACCTATTTTTCAATTTCATGGTTTAAGTGTCGATTGTATTGACTACCACAGGCCAAATTCTGAAGAAAGACGTAAAGCTTATAATGCCGACATCACTTACGGAACCAACAACGAATTTGGTTTCGATTACTTACGTGATAATATGGCACACGCTCCTGAAGATTTAGTGCAACGTCCACACAACTACGCCATTGTCGATGAGGTCGATTCTGTATTAGTTGATGATGCCCGTACGCCATTAATTATTTCTGGCCCAATTCCTAAAGGTGACCACCATGAATTTAATGAGTTAAAACCTAAAGTTGACGATATTGTTTCGGTACAACGTAAATATTTAACAGGTGTTTTAGCTGAAGCTAAAAAATTAATTAAAGAAGGTGATACTAAAGAAGGTGCTTTTCAATTGTTACGCGTTTACCGTGGTATTCCTAAAAACAAAGCCCTAATTAAGTTTTTATCTGAAGATGGTATCAAACAACTGCTTCAAAAAACCGAAAATTTCTACATGCAAGATAACAACCGCGAAATGCCTAAGGTGGACGCGGAACTATACTATGTTATCGAAGAAAAAAATAATCAAGTTGAATTAACAGACAAAGGGGTTGACTACATTTCTGGAAAAGATAATCCTGACTTTTTCATCTTACCAGAAATTGGCGAAGAAATTGCCAAAATAGAAAATCAAGGGCTATCTCCTGAAGAAGAAGCCAACCTTAAAGAAGATTTATATAAAGATTTTGGTGTAAAATCTGAACGTATTCATACCCTAAATCAATTATTAAAAGCCTATGCTTTATTTGAAAAAGACACACAATATGTGGTGATGGATAATAAAGTTATGATTGTTGATGAACAAACAGGTCGTATTATGGATGGACGTCGTTATAGTGACGGACTCCACCAAGCGATTGAGGCTAAAGAAAATGTAAAAATTGAAGATGCCACCCAAACTTTTGCAACAGTAACACTTCAAAACTACTTTAGAATGTACCGCAAACTTTCTGGTATGACGGGTACTGCGGTTACTGAAGCTGGTGAATTCTGGGAAATCTACAAATTAGATGTGGTTGAAATTCCAACAAACCGTCCAATTGCTCGTGATGACAAAGACGATTTGGTTTTTAAAACAAAACGTGAAAAATACAATGCTGTCATCGACGAAGTTACCCAACTATCGCAAGCAGGTCGCCCTGTATTAATTGGTACAACCTCTGTTGAAATTAGTGAATTATTAGGAAAAATGCTTAGCATTAGAAAAATACCTCATAATGTCCTTAACGCGAAACAACATAAACGAGAAGCCGATATCGTTGCCGAAGCAGGTAATGCCGGACAGGTAACCATTGCCACCAATATGGCTGGTCGTGGTACCGATATTAAGCTTTCTGAAGAAGTAAAAAAAGCTGGTGGTTTAGCCATTGTAGGTACCGAACGTCACGATTCGCGTCGTGTAGACAGACAGTTACGTGGTCGTGCCGGTCGTCAAGGTGATCCAGGAAGTTCACAATTTTACGTATCATTAGAAGATAACTTGATGCGTTTATTTGGTAGCGAACGTATTGCCAAAATGATGGATAAAATGGGCTTAAAGGAAGGTGAAGTTATTCAGCATTCATGGATTTCTAAGTCTATAGAAAACGCACAGAAAAAAGTTGAAGAAAACAACTTTGGTGTTCGTAAACGTCTATTAGAGTATGATGATGTGATGAACTCGCAACGTGAAGTGGTTTATAAACGTCGTCACCACGCCTTACACGGTGAGCGTTTACGTGTAGATATAGCCAATATGCTTTTCGATACTTCGGAAATTATTGCTGAAAACAATAAATTGGCTAACGATTACAAAAACTTTGAGTTCGAGTTGATTCGTTATTTCTCGATGAGCGCTCCTATATCAGAAGCTGAATTCGGAAAATTATCTGCTCAAGAGATCACCTCTAAAGTTTACCATGCGGCCTTTAACCACTATAAAGAAAAAATGGCACGTAATGCCGATATGGCTTTCCCTGTTATTAAAAATGTATATGAAACGCAACGTGATAAATTCAAACGTATCGTAGTTCCTTTTACCGATGGTATCAAATCTTTAAATGTCGTTACCGATCTTGAAAAAGCATACGAAACTAACGGTAAACAATTAATTACCGATTTTGAAAAGAACATTGCTTTAGCCATTATTGATGATGCTTGGAAAACGCATTTACGTAAAATGGACGAATTGAAACAGTCGGTGCAATTAGCAGTTCATGAGCAAAAAGATCCGTTATTAATTTATAAGTTTGAAGCCTTTGAATTGTTTAAAAGTATGATTGATCAAGTCAATAAAGATGTGATTTCATTCTTATTTAAAGGAGAATTACCTCAAGAAACTCAAAATACCATTCAGGAAGCGAGACAAACACGTACAAAAGAAAACACACAAACTCAAAAGGAAGAAATTCCGAATTTAGACGAACGTTCTGCTCAAAATAGAACTGCGAGTAATACGAAACGTCAACCAGAAGTTGTGGAAACTGTTGTACGCTCGGCTCCAAAAATTGGACGTAATGATCGTGTAACGATTAAAAATGTTATGAATGGTGAAAACAAAACCATGAAATACAAACAAGCCGAGCCTTTATTAGCTAAAGGCGAATGGGTTTTAATTAATGAATAATAATTCCTTAAAAACAGGAATATTAAGATCGCATAAGAAGCCGCCCCATGGGTGGCTTCTTTTTTTTAAGCTTATATAACAGTCTCCTTTTTTATCCAGTCATGGCCATCTTTTTAAATTAAAGCGTTTATAGTTAGTCAAAAACAAATCTCTTTGCCATAATTTAAGTAAATTAGAGGTCGTTTGTACAACTAAAAACAACTTACATAATTTTCTAAAATCCTTTAATCGGCTACCTTATGAAACCATTAAGCACACTATTCGCTTTTATTCTTTTTTCTAGCTTTTTAAGCGCACAAAATATCACACAAGAAGAGGTGAATCAGCACCTTCAAAATTTACCCTTTCAATCTTTTAACATCAAACTCCCAAGCTTCCCAAATAAAACCTATACCATCACTGATTATGGAGCCATTGGAGATGGAGTATTTAAAAACACCAATATAATTAATAATGCAATAAAGAAGTGTTCGCAGGAAGGAGGTGGTAAAGTCATTATACCTCAAGGCTTATTTATTACAGGACCAATTACCCTAGCAAGCGATGTTAATTTACATTTAGAACACGGTGCAATACTTATGTTTAGTGATAATGCAATCGATTACCCGTTAGTGTATTCTTCTAGTGGTAAAGCCAGTATGCCTTCCTTAATAAATGGCGAACATTTGAAAAACGTTGCCATAACAGGTCACGGAATTATAAACGGAAATGGCGACAAATGGCGTCCTATTAAAAAAGAAAAGCGTACTGAAAAACAGTGGAAAGCCTTAGTGAAATCCGGAGGAGAACTCAGTTCCGATGGGAAACTATGGTTTCCACGTAAAGGGACACAGATAGCTATCGACTTAAAGAAATCTTTAAAAACATCGCAAATGACCAAAAGCGACTGGGAACGTGTTCGCCTCACGCTACGTCCCTACACTTTAAATATTGAAAACACAAAAAACATGCTCGTTGAAGGGCTTACTTTAATGAATTCACCCCATATCACCAATATGCTTAGGGGTATTAATGGTTTGGTTATGAACGATGTAAAAGTTCTTAACGAATGGTGGTACCAAAATGCCGATGGTTTAGACATAAGTCGCTGCCAAAACGTCCTGCTTTACAACTGTACTGTAAACACAGGCGACGATGGCATTTGTATGAAATCAAGCGGCATGAAAGGTGATCAATACCGTTTAGAAAATATCGTTATCAAAAATTGTAAAGTATATCACGCACATGGTGGATTCGTAATAGGAAGCAATACCGATGGTCGAATGAACAACATTTATGTTAAAAACCTAAGTTGTAGTTTAACCGATATTGGTTTACGTTTTAAATCGGATGTTACCCGTGGTGGTAGAGTTACCAATATTTTTATTGAGGATGTTTTTATGAGTGATTTACTTGGTGAAGCGATTTCATTCAATTTAAATTATAAAGATAATGCCGCTATTCCTGTTGATATTGATGCATCAAAATATTTAGCCCCTGATTTTGATGGCATTCATTTTAAAAACATTTATTGTTATGGCGCTGAAAAAGCTTGCATCGTTGGTGGTGTTGATGCCCATTTAAATGTTAAAAATGTAACTTTTGTAAATGTTTTAATTCAAGCTAAAAAAGGCTTTGAAGCCAACGAAAGTCAGGATATTACCTTAGACAACGTACAGGTACTTAATCAGATTGGCGCGGCTTTTAGTTTGAAAAACACTAAAAACTTTCGTTTTAAAAACATGAAAGCTTTTGAGGACACAGCTATTCTTGTAGAAGGAGCGAATACTAAAAACATTTTGGTTGAAAACTCAAATCTCACTTTAAACCATTTTGAAATTTCAGAAGAGGTGAATAAAACCAGCATCACAATAAAATAAATTATGGACTAGTAATAAAGTACCAAGCTATGTTATTTTGAGCCTGTCGAATCCATTTTATGACACTATCCATTCAAAGAAAACTCAAAGTATGTGAAGCCGATAAAAGGCAGCGATTGGAACTTCGGGAAATGGGCAACATCAATGAGTAGTGTTTATCCCGGTAATGCCGAATTATTGATTGCTTATTATATTTCAACCGTTTTTAGTGACCTTATCTGCAAAGCCAATTTCGGATACTTCCCTTTATTGTTCCTTTTCGGGAAACGTCAATCAGGTAAGAGTACAGCAGCTCGAAGCATCATGTATATGTTTGGCAAACCCCCAATGGAATATGGCAATTAACCTCGCATCAGGGAGTACAAGTACAGGTATGCAGCGTAGTATGGATTCCACTACCAACCATCCGCTTTGGGGTAATGAGTACAAGAACAGTATTCAGAAGAATACCATCGAGGCGTTAAAAGGTATTGACGACCGAAACGGTAAATTGACAGGTGTAAAATCGGGAGGCAACGAAACACGTATTGCCAAGCCCAGGGGTTCGGGAATTATTAGCGGTCAGGATTTGCCAACACAAGACCCTGCTTTATGTAGCCGTAGTTTGTTGGGCGAATTTGATGATACCAACAGGGGGAACTATTCCGATTTAAAATCATTTAAAGCAGCCGAGGAAAGTTTACAGTTTATCAATATTACTTGTTCCGTTTTTGATTTTCGGTATTTGGTTGAAGAACATTACTCAAAAGAGGAACCAGGTGTAAGTTCAGAGGTCATGGATGAACTGACCAGTGAATACGGTAATGTCGACCGTAGAACGGTACTCAATATCTCATCGGTTCTTACGCCTATGAAAATTCTAATGGAGCATTCCGATTTGGAGTTTCCATTTGATTATCAAACAGCAAAACAATCTTTGATTCGATCTGCCAAACTTACCATATCCGTACAGCATCAAAGCGATCAAGTGGAGCAATACTTTCATGTGCTGCAATCTTTGGTTGAAGTGTCTACCTTTGTTGTGACGGTTTTATATAGAGTATAAACTATATTTGAATTATGGGAAAAAAATATGACAACGAGTTTAAATCGATGATATTAGATTTATCAAAATCTGGTATACGAACAAAACAACTGAGTGAAGAATATGGAGTTCATACAAGTGTTATTAATAGATGGAAACAAGAGTATGATTTAAAAGGAGGAGATTTTTCTAAAAATGAACCTAAATCCAAAGAACATCAAGAACTTATAGCATTAAAAAAGGAATTAAGAGATGTTAAAATGGAACGTGACATCTTAAAAAAGGCGGTGAGCATCTTTTCCAAGAGCGACAGATAAGGTATAACTTCATTTTATCAAACAAAAATACTTATCCTGTCGAAAAGATGTGCAAATGCATGAAGGTTAGTAAAAATGCTTATTACCATTGGCTTAAAACCAAAGACACCTTAAAGGTTAATTCCTCTAAATCATTTTTAAAAGACAGAATCGAAGCTATATTTGACAATAGTAAACAGATTTATGGTAGCTATCGAATTCAAAAACAACTTGAACGAGAAAAGCTTTTTTATTCCCGTTCATATGTGGGGTTACTTATGAAAGAAATGGGACTAAGAAGTGTAATGAATAAGAAATTTGTGGTAACTACGGATTCAAATCATTCTCTAAAAACAGCTAAAAATGAATTAGACAGGGATTTTACCAGTTTTTCTTTAGGCTACAAATTAGTCTCTGACATTACGTATATAAGAGTTAATCAACAATAGAACTATTTAACCACGATAATGGATTTGGCTGATAGAAAAATAATAGGCTGGTCTTTAAGTGAAGATATGACTACTGAGAATACGGTTTTAAAGGCCTGGGTTGATGCTAGAAGAAACAGAGTGATAAACCAGCAGTGTATTTTTCATTCGGACAGGGGTGTGCAATATGCATCCAACAGAATCACAAATATGTTCTTTTTTAATCAAAAAGTGATACAAAACATGAGTAGAAAGGGAAATTGCTGGGATAATGCTGTAGCTGAAAGTTTTTTTAAAACCATTAAATATGAGTGGATTAACAGATTTAAGTATACGTCTTATAATCAATTATACAAATCTATTGATCAATATTTAAACTGGTATAACACTCAAAGATTACATTCTAGTTTAGGATACATGACGCCTCTTGAAAAAGAATTACAATTAAAAGGATTTATTAACAAAGCTGCTTAGTATAAAATAGTACCAAATTTATTAGGTAGTCCAGGTTAACCTGTACAAGCTTATCGAGGATGTACATTACAAGATTGAGGTTGGAGAAAACAACAGCAAACAACTTTACCTGAGAGTTGGCTCGATACACGGACTGTACAGAGAACAAGCACGAAAAGAATGATTAACCACGCTAGACCAGGCGGTTGTTGGTGAGTAACTGAAGAAACACCGCTCATTTATAGAACACCGCAGAAAAAATGTATTGTTTGGCAAAAGCCGGACAAGTGCCTACATACTAAATTATGACATACTCAAAGACCAGGGCTTTGAATTGGAAAGGATAACCTTATAAAACACAAAACTATGCAGTTTTACTTTAGCTATGTTATTAAAGCAAAAACCGTCCTCATTTTATTTTACTGATAATAAGATGCATAACTAAAACATGAGGAATGAGGACGGTTTTGTAAACATACCATAGGTCACAGAAAAGCATTAGGACATTTGTCATTCACATTAATTTAACCTTAAAACAATCTGATAATTAATCTGATCTTTACCCGTTGTGCATTATGATTTAAAAGAAAAAAGTTGTTCATCTTACTGAAAATCAGTAAATTGATTTAACCACAAATCATTAATAATGAACAACTTGAGTGCAAATTACGAAAGAATATTGGAAGTATTAAGAAAAATATCGAAAGAACAACTTTTAAGTTATCAAAGACGACAACCAAAGCTTAGTGATTTAGAACTTATCAGCTTGAGTCTTACTGCCGAATTTATGGGAATAGATAGTGAAAATGACCTTTTTAGAAAACTTCCAGATTCCCTATTATCAAAAATAGAGAGAAGTGTCTACAATAGAAGAAGACGAAAACTAGTTAATAAGCTCAACAGTATCAGGTTAAGCTTAGCTTCCCATTTTAATGAATTTGAAGATTATTTTGTAGTAGATAGTATGCCTTTAGAAGTTTGTAAATTATCACGCAGTTCTCGTTCAAAGATTTGTAAAGAAAACACTTATGCATTTCCAGATAAAGGTTATTGTACAGCTCAAAGTTCTAATTATTACGGTTATAAACTGCACGCTGTTTGTTCTGTAAATGGTGTCTTTCAAAGTATCGATTTGAGTCCAGCATCTGTACACGATATTAATTATCTTAAAGATATTAAGATGCAAATAAGCGATTGTACATTAATTGGTGATAAAGGCTATTTATCAACAGAAATACAGCTTAACTTGTTTGAAACCTGTAATATAACGCTAAATACACCTATGAGAAGCAATCAAAAAAATTACAAAGTACAGCCTTATGTATTTAGAAAAAAGAGGAAAAGGATAGAAACATTATTTTCACAACTTTGTGACCAATTTATGATAAGACGCAATTATGCTAAAACTTTTGAAGGTTTTAAAACAAGAATCGTAGCTAAGATAACTGCTTTAACAACTATTCAGTATATCAATAAGTTTATTTTTGGGAGAAACATTAATAATATTAAAATTAACATTATTTAAAATGCACAACGGGTTGATCTTTATATTTTTATACATTAGTGTCCGATAAAAGATTTTAAAAGCGGGATTTCCAAGATAGGATTTCCCGCTTATTTTGTATCTTGAAGTTATCACACATCCAAGATATGAATAAAAGTAAAAACTTTAGCGGACAACCCATAATCAAACAGGTATTAAATTTCATTTTGCCCAAAGATGTTCAAGCGGCTTAAACAGAACTTTCCGCTAAAGTATTTTTTGGGAGACAATCAAAATGCCATCGAAATACAAATCTGGGTCAGTTTGATAATCCAGCTCATTATGCTTGTGATCCAAAGAAAAGCCCAAAGAAACTGGGCTTATTCCAATATGATGTCCGTCATACGATACCATTTGATGACATATATCGATTTGTTCAAATTCCTGAAAAACCCAGAAGCTAATTGAGAAGAGATTACAACCAAAAACATTGGGCAATTAAGCCTTTTTGACCCATAAGGAGGTTCTGTTTTCAAAATAAAGAGTGCGATCAATAAAAAAGGCCAACACCAAAGCTTTTTTAGCTAATTCTGTTTTTTATCGGACAATAATTATTAATTAATTTACCTATTAAATATACTGAAAAATCAGTAATAAATTGAGCTATATCACTGATAAAGAATTAATTTAATACCAATCCTGTCCTAAACATTTTTGATCTAATCAAAAGTCAACGATTTTACTGGTAATTAGCCATGTTTTTTATCTTTTTCAAAAAAGAACCCCTTGTGTATAATTTTGTTTGGGGGGAGGCTGCTCGTTAAAAGGGCTATCAATCCATTTTTGCAAATCCACTTTGACAAAAAGGTTAAGTCTTATAAAAGCTACTAAATTGGACAAGTACCAATTATATTTTGCATTTGCTTTTAAGGCTTTTAGGATGAGTATAGTAATAAGAGCCGTCCATATTTGTATCATTACGGCATTTTCAGAAGTTCCTATAAACGATTTAATATGTAGCTGTTGTTTGATGTCTCTAAAGAATATCTCAATATCCCATCTAGCTTTGTAGAGTTGGCTAATTGTGTTTGCTGTCCAAGACATTTGGTTGGTAATAAGTTCTATTTCCTGGTTATTTTTATCGTCCCATACAGCTATTCTACGTAGCTTCTTTGGGTATTTTGTTTTTGATTTAGCCCCTGTTAGCTCAATGATTTCATCTTTTAAAACATGATGATGTCTATTTTCTGGCAATTCTTTTTCTTTAATACTCTTAAATTGGATGTTTTCTTTGTGCCTAATTACAAAAAACACTTGGTTGCTGTCCCAAACGTTAAGTAACGAAAAATCATTATAAAATCGATCTGCGACAATAACCGAACGGCTAATCAAAGGAATATCGTAAGCTCCTTTATTATCTGCTGTTTTACCATCGCTAATATTTACATAGTGCGGTAAATTACCATCATAATCAAGCAAGGTGTGCATTTTTACAGCTCCTTTGTGGGTTTTGTATTTTGCCCAATCAAAGAGACTTAAACATAGACTTATCGTTGTAGAATCTAATAGAAATATCTTGGATTTAATTTTGAATTTAACACGTTTTAAGTGAGGGTGCTGTCCAAAACTTTTTAAAAGAACATAGTAGTAATCTCGATAAAGCGTCCAGTCTCGATGTTTGTTTTGATAGCTTATCGTTGATTTAGAAGGTGCTTTCTGTATGCCTAAATGATTAAGGTTTCCTGTGGCAGAGCGAAGTCCATTACTTATATCTCGGACGGATTGACTTTTTGCAAATTGACAAAACAACATGGAGACTAAATGTGTCCAACTATTAAATCCTTTTTGATGTTTATCTATTCCCTTGGCTTTTACAAGTTTAGAAAAACTAGAACGGTCTAATTTGGAGATTATCTGAGAGAACAATGTTATATTTGTCATGGAGAAAGGTTGTTTTTTGTTGTGCAACTCAAAAATAATATTTTGAGATACAAAATCCCTTTCTCTTTTTAAGCGTTTTGGACGCTATTGATTTAATACTATAAATAAATCAACAAAATTTTAAATTGGGACAATTTTTTGCATAGAAGGCTAGAGTTTGCTTACTACAAACCCCAGGATAATCACCACAAAAACCTTGAATATCTTTTATTAGCTGAAAATGTAAATGTGGTGGATAATTTCCATTTACATAAGCATCCCCTAATCTTCCTAAAACTTCACCTTGTTGAAAAGTCTGTCCGATTGAAATATGAGCAATACTGTCCTCACTTAAATGGCCGTAAAGCGTGTAAAACTTGTGTTCATCTAACTCATGTTGTAAAATAATGGTTGGGCCATAATCGCCAAAATTCCTATTGTTCTTAAAGCTATGAATTTTACCTTGTATAGGTGTTAAAATTGGTGTATTTGCAGGACACCAAAAATCCACGCCCAAATGTATATTTCGCGCTTCGCTGTTATTTTCTAAAAAATATGTGCTACGTTTATAAATATGACGTTCCTCTAAATACCCTCCGTAAGCCACTTCCGCCTCATGGGTATCAAGAAAATCATTAATATAAGCACTGAAACTTTCAACAGAATTCAAATCTACTTTTGAAAATCGTTTATTGGTAACCGATAAATCAATAGAGACATATTTAGAAGCTTCAAATAGTTTTAAAGGCTGTTTTAGCTTTTTAATAACATCATCAATTACATCCATTTTTACGGTAACTTAAGTTAATTTAACAGTTGTAATATAAGCGAAATTTTCAAAAACGAGTTAGACAAAATTCTACTTTTCAATATGAAATTATAAGTTTACAAAATAAACTTCGGCAGATTTTTAAAATGGTATTGAATTCATAAAATACCATAATTTAGTTGTCATATATAATTCCAGAATATGACATAATGTAATACTTTTGCAAGATGGAAAGTATAGAACAGGTTACTAAAAAATTACATCGCGCTACAGGCGAGGCCATTAAAAAATATACTATGATTGAAGATGGCGATCGCATTATGGTTTGTCTTTCTGGCGGTAAAGACAGCTACACTTTGCTTCAAATGTTGCTTCACTTTCAAAAGGTGGCTCCCATTTCTTTTGAAATCATGGCGGTAAATTTAGATCAAAAACAACCTGGTTTCCCCGAACATGTACTTCCTGAATATTTAAATGAGTTAGGTGTTTCTTATAAAATCATTGAAAAAAACACGTATAAAGTAGTAATGGAAAAGACCCCTGAAGGTAAAACTACCTGCAGTCTGTGTTCCAGACTACGACGTGGCACGCTCTATGAAGCTGCCAAAGATTTAGGCTGCAATAAACTAGCGCTAGGCCATCATAGAAATGACATTATTGAAACCTTTTTATTGAACTTCTTTTTTGCTGGTAAATTAGAAGCTATGCCCCCCAAATTTAAGAATGACGCTGGCGATTTAATTGTTTTACGCCCCTTAGCCCTATGCAAAGAATCGGATATAGAAGTATATGCACAGCACATGGATTTCCCGATCATTCCCTGTAATTTATGTGGTTCTCAAGAAAATTTACAACGTAAAAAAGTAAAAGAAATGATTAGCCAATGGGAAAATGAATTTCCTGACAGAAGTTCGGTTATGCTCAATGCCTTACAGAATGTATCACCCTCTCACCTTTTGGATAAGAATATTTACGATTTTGATGTTTTGGAATAGGTTTTTAAAATAATAAAACACCTATTTTTTTGTCATTCCGATAGGCAGTAAGGAATCTCTTTTTAGAACTAGGATATTCCTTACCGAGAAGATTTCTCCTAAGCTAGAAATCACAGTAGGCGTGTGTTATGCAGATAGAAACTTATCTCCTTTAATAGGGGCGTTGGCGTGGAGTTGAGAACATTATAGCTTCCATTAAACAAAAACTTCGCGACTCCGCTCGAAGACCTTGTAAACTTCCAGAAATAAGATGCTTCAGTCGTACCTCCTTCTGCATGACAGCGCATAAGCATTTACTAAGAAATTACCTCACCGTATAAATCGAAATCCTCTGCTTCAATAATTTTTACCATAGCAAACTCACCTGTTTTTAAATAGGTTTTAGTAGCATCTATTAAAACTTCGTTATCTACATCAGGCGAATCAAACTCGGTACGTCCAACAAAATAGTTTCCTTCTTTTCTATCGATAACCACTTTAAACTCCTGCCCTATTTTTTGTTGGTTTAATTCCCATGAAATTTGAGATTGAATTTCCATGATTTGATTGGCGCGATCAATTTTTACTTCTTCAGGAACATCATCTTCCAAATTATAGGCATGTGTATTCTCTTCATGACTATAAGTGAAACAGCCTAAACGCTCAAAACGCATATCGCTAACCCACTGTTTTAGTTCTTGGAAATTCGCTTCAGTTTCACCAGGATACCCCACAATCAATGTCGTTCTAATAGTCATTTCAGGCACTTTAGCACGAAATTCTTGAATTAACTTTGTTGTTTTTTCCTTAGTCGTTCCGCGGCGCATACTCTTTAGTATATCATCTGAAATATGTTGTAATGGAATATCTAAATAGTTACAAACTTTTGGTTCGCGGTTCATAATATCTAATACATCCATAGGGAATCCCGTTGGAAACGCGTAATGCAAACGAATCCATTCGATACCATCAACCTTTACTAAGGCTTCTAACAATTCGGCCAGGTTACGTTTTTTATATAAATCTAAACCGTAATAGGTTAAATCTTGAGCAATTAAAATTAATTCTTTAACGCCGTTTGCAGCCAATTTTTCAGCTTCAGTAACCAAGTCTTCAATAGGCGTACTTTTATGCTTACCGCGCATAATAGGAATGGCACAGAACGAACATGGTCTATCGCAACCCTCAGCAATTTTTAAATAGGCATAATTTTTAGGTGTTGTCGTTAAACGTTCTCCAATCAACTCATGCTTATAGTCGGCTCCCAAAGCTTTTAATAGTCCTGGTAATTCGGTTGTCCCAAAATACTGATCGACATTAGGAATTTCCTTCTGTAAATCTGGCTTATAACGCTCACTTAAACAGCCAGTAACAAAAACCTTATCGACTTCACCATCCTCTTTCTTTTGCATGTACTCTAAAATAGTGTTCACACTTTCCTCCTTGGCATTATTTATAAAACCACAGGTGTTAATCACAACAACGTTGCCTTCTTCTTCATGCACAACATCTTTACCGCTAGCTTTTAATTGCCCCATTAGGACTTCACTGTCGTAAACGTTTTTGCTACAACCTAGAGTAACCACGTTTATTTTATTTTTCTTTAGAGTTTTTGTACGCATAACTTGAATAAATGAGGGGGCAAAGATACGGAATGATTTAGGATTTTAAGTTTTGAATATCAGACTTTATCAAAGCTTTAGAAGTTTAGTTCTAATTTAGTTACTTCTGAACAAAACACCTCCCTTAATCCCTCCTTTTTAGGAGGGAAACTGTTACGTTTAAGTTTCCCCTTTATAAAAAAGGAAATGTATATTTTCTACCCTATTTATTTATTTCACTTCTAATAATGAAAGTTGACTCTGGAAATATAAAGACTTGATGATAGCTATTTTCAAGGCTTTTGAGATACGGAATGATTTAGGAAATGGAATACAAAGCGCCAAATTTATAGAGTCTCAGAGATGCAAAGACACAAAAAGTTAGAACTATTTAGTATCCAGGCTAAACTCCAAAAAGTTCAGGCATATCGCATAAAGCGTAGTGCCTATAACTTAAAAATGTAAAAATTCTAAAAGAAATTAATAGCTAGAATTGAAGAGACTCCTAAATTCACAGGCTTGATTTTATTTAAAAAAAGAATCGACGAATTCAAATTTATTGAAAACTTGTAAATCTTCAATACCCTCGCCTACTCCGATATATTTAACTGGAATTTGGAATTGATCTGAAATACCAATAACCACACCCCCTTTGGCAGTACCATCTAGTTTGGTTACTGCTAATGACGTCACTTCGGTAGCCGCTGTAAATTGCTTAGCTTGCTCGAAAGCGTTTTGCCCTGTAGAGCCGTCTAAAACCAATAATACATCGTGAGGTGCATCGCCAATCACCTTTTGCATCACACGTTTTACTTTAGACAACTCGTTCATTAAGTTTACTTTATTATGCAAACGACCAGCGGTATCTATAATAATAACATCAGCATCTTGATTAACGCCAGATTTTAGGGCATCAAAAGCCACAGAAGCAGGATCGCTTCCCATATCTTGACGTACCATAGGCACATCAACACGATCGGCCCAAACTTGAAGTTGGTCTATGGCAGCGGCTCTAAAAGTATCGGCGGCTCCTAAAACAACTTTTAGACCTTGTTTCTTAAACTGGTAGGCTAGCTTACCTATTGTTGTGGTTTTTCCAACACCATTAACACCAACAACCATTAAAACGTAAGGTGTTTTTGCCCCATTCGGTTGTTTAGGAAGATTAGGAATGGTGTACTCTGTGTCTTCTCCCGAGTTAGTTTCACTTAGAAGTCCAGCAATTTCTTCACGCAATATTTTATTAAGCTCATCGGTGCCCAAATATTTATCTTGAGCTACACGTTCTTCGATACGCTCAATAATTTTAAGGGTTGTATTTACACCTACATCACTAGAAACTAAAACTTCTTCAAGGTTATCTAAAACATCATCATCAACTTTAGATTTCCCAGCTACAGCTTTACCTAATTTATCAAAAAAACTAGATTTAGACTTTTCTAATCCTTTATCTAGGGTTTCTTTTTTTTCTGAGGAAAATATTTTTTTAAAAAAACTCATATGGCTTTGCGGTTGGTTGTTTAAACATATATGGTAACAGAAAACTAAGTTTATCATTCATGTTTTGTTACCTATTGTATTCTTGTCAATTTCCTAACCATTTTAAACAAACTGCTAATATGTCAGAAAATATCGAAAATCATTTCAAATATAAAAATAAAAAAGCTGCTTTCGTAAAGAAAGCAGCTTATAATATCTTGAAACGCTACGTTTTAGTTTTTAGCTAAAAAGTCGTTAACTTCTTCTGGACTCATAATAGATTCAACAAACATGTAAGCTCCTGTTTTTGGAGACTTCACCATTTTTATTGCTTTTGTTAATCTTTTAGATCCTGTTTGTAATGATGCTACTGATTTCTTTGCCATGACCTATTTGGTTTTATTTGGCATTTTTAACAATGTAAAAATGTCTAATTATTTAATTTCTTTATGAACTGTCATACGCTTAAGAATAGGATTAAATTTTTTAATCTGCATTCTATCTGGCGTGTTCTTTTTGTTTTTCGTAGTAATATATCTAGAAGTTCCTGGTTGTCCAGACTCTTTGTGCTCTGTGCACTCTAAAATTACTTGTATTCTGTTGCCTTTCTTTGCCATGTCTTTTTACTTTTAAATACAGCTATTATTTTAAAAATCCTTTAGATTTCGCATCTTTAATCGCTGCAGATATACCAACTTTATTAATGGTTTTTAAAGCAGACGCAGAAACCTTTAAAGTTATCCAGCTGTCTTCTTCTGGAATGTAAAAACGTTTCTTTAGTAAATTCGCATTGAACTTGCGTTTAGTTCTGTTTAATGCATGAGACACGTTGTTTCCAACCATCGCCTTCTTTCCTGTTAGTTCACAAACTCTTGACATTTCTATATAACTTTAATTTCTTTGTTGCTTAAAATCGAGGTGCAAATATACAACTAATTTATATTCTAACAACAGAAACTTAATCAATTTTTAAAAATTTCTTTTAAAAGCATTTCTAAGGCCTTATTTACCGCCTTATTTATGACCTTAATTCGCAAATTTCCAAAGTTAAATTCCTGAGAATAAACGGCATTTTGAGTCGCTACAGCAATAAAAACAGTACCAACTTCTGCCTCTGAATCGCCTTTTTTAGGACCTGCATTGCCCGTTGTTGCAATCGCGTAATCCGACTGAAATAATTCGCGTGCATTTCTCGCCATACTTTCTGCAACCTGTTTACTTACAACAGAATGTGTATTAACTTCTTCTTCAGAAACCTTTAACACATTAATTTTTGATTGCGTTGAGTAGGTAACTAACCCGCCTTTAAAGTAAGCTGAAGCACCAGGATTTACTGTAAACCTCTCGGCAACAGCTCCTCCAGTACAGCTTTCAGCTATTGCTAAGGTTTCACCTAGTTTGGTGAGCTGCTTCGCTATTATGATCTCTACCGAGCCCTCTTCATCTTCTATGCCAGCATATTCTTCTTGTATAAGCGGTATTACAGCATCTATTTGACTTTGAACATCTTTAATAAGCACCTTTTCATCGAAACCTTTGGTGGATAACCGTAATCGCATTAAACCCAAACTGGGCAGGTAAGCTAACTTTATATGCGATGGTAATGCATCTTCCCATGACTCAATACGTTCGGCTAAAGCACTTTCGCCTAAACCATATACTAGTAACGTTTTATGAAGTATATAAGGACAATTGTATTTACGTTTCAAACAAGGAATCACCTCATGCTCAATAAGGGACTCCATTTCATAAGGAACTCCAGGAAGGGAAATAAAAACTTTGTCTCCCTTTTCTATTAACATCCCTGGCGCAGTGCCCAATGTGTTCATTAAAACCTTAGAAGTTGATGGCACTAAAGCCTGGTCTTTATTAACTTGAAGCAATCGTGTTTTAATATGTTGTTGCCAAATAGATTTTATATTTTCTAACACAGACGTGTTTAAAACCAAAGCATCATTAAAGTATTCTGCTATGGTTTTTTTTGTGATATCGTCTTTAGTTGGTCCTAATCCTCCTGTAAGAATAACAATATCGACTCTGTTTTCAGCATCCTCAAGAGCTTTTAATATATGACTCTTATCATCTTGAATAGAAGTAATTTGATATACCGAAACCCCTATTTTATTAAGTTGCTTGGCAATAAAAGCAGAATTTGTATCGATAACCTGACCTATAAGAAGTTCGTCACCTATGGTTATTATTTCTGCAATCATGTATGAATTTATAAATTAAAATCTGCCTTTATTTCAGCTACAGCGTTATCGACTGCAGTTAAAACAATATTTAATTGTTCTGTAATATCTTGATCTTTTTTCTCAAACTTACCCCAATCTTGAACTTCGATAAGCGTTTCTAAAACACCTAATTCAAATAAATCGACTGTAGGCTTCATTTTATGAGCTGCCTGATAGGCATTGTAATAATCTTTATTAGAAACAGCGATTTTCAATCTTTCGGCATCCTCTGGCACTTCACCTAAAAAGGCACCTGCCAAATCAGCTACAAAATCTTCATCATTGTCTGCCAATTCTCGTACCCTAAATAATTTGTAATATTGCTCCATTTACTTTACTGTTATTGAAAACATTTCGTTGTCTTCTAAGGATCCTATTAACTTATCATTTGCGTAAACTTTACCTACGCCTGCTGGGGTACCCGTAAATATAATATCTCCTATCTTTAATGTAAAATATTTAGAGACATATTCTATGATTTCATCGATTTCCCAAAGCATACGGCTAGTATTTCCATTTTGAACAATATTTTCGTTCTTTTTTAAAGAAAACGCAATATCATTAACATTTGGAAATTCCGATTTTGGAATCCAACGTCCTACTACTGCAGCCCCATCAAAAGATTTAGCCTTTTCCCAAGGCAAACCTTTTTCTTTTAATTGACTTTGTAAATCCCGGGCTGTAAAATCAATTCCCAAGCCTATTTCGTTATAATATTTATGCGCAAATTTTTTATCGATATGCTTTCCTACCCTGTTTATTTTCACCAAAACCTCCACCTCATAATGAACGTCATCAGAGAAGTCTGGAATAAAAAAAGGCTGTTTTTTAAGCAGAATTGCGGTATCTGGTTTTATAAAAATAACCGGATCATTAGGCTTTTCATTATGTAACTCTTTAATGTGTTCGGCGTAATTACGTCCGATGCAGATAAGTTTCACTCGGATTATTTTAATTGATTATTGAATATTCTTGGTTATCTATTAATAATTGCAAATTGTTAATTAGGCACTACCCCAACTTATTGTTAAAGCTCCTTAATTTTATGGCTGTTAGTACTTTTTTGGTATACAAGGGAAAATCGGCATTTAATAACCATCCAAAATACCCTGGCTCCTTTTCTAAAACTTCGGTTACCAACTTACCTTTATGTTTTCCAAAAGAAAAACACTCTTCACCATCTTTATTAAAAGCGATAAATCCTGCAAAATCGGCGAACTTTTTTCTGGAACTGAATTCTGCCAAAAACTTAGTGTCATTTTCCAATTCGTCATATTTAGAAAGCTGAGCTTTCAACACTTCGTAAGTCGCGTTGGTATCGGCTGCCGCGGTATGTGCTCCTTCTAAATCTTTATTGCAATAAAACTTATAGGCAGCACTTAATGTACGCTGTTCCATTTTATGAAATATGGTTTGCACATCGATGGCTAAACGGTTTTTCATGTCAAAATCGATACCAGCACGCAACATTTCTTCCGCCAATAGTGGAATATCGAAACGATTAGAATTAAAGCCTCCTAAATCGGAATCCTTAATCATATTATAAATATCTTTTGATAAAGCTTTAAAAGTAGGCTCATTAGCTACTTTTTCATCCGAAATACCATGAATAGCGGTGACTTCTGCCGGAATGGGTCTTTCAGGATTTACCAACCAAGTCTTACTTTCCTTATTTCCGTTTGGAAATACTTTCAATATTGAAATTTCAACAATACGATCAGATGTGATATTGATTCCGGTAGTTTCTAAGTCGAAAAAACAAATAGGTTTTTTAAGGTCGAGTTCCATTCATGTTGTTTTAAAAAATCAAATATAAATAGAATCTACAGAATAGCCTTAAAGGAAACCAAAAAGCTTTTTTTGGTTTCCTTTAAAACAAATCAAAGGGACATAAAATTGATTTTATTGTTTAACCTAACAAATCTGGGGTATTAAGAATTAACTTGATTTTTTTAATAATTACAGTTATTTGATTCATTTGCGCCTCTATGTTTCTAAAATAAAGACTTATATCTCTATTTACCCAACTCTCAGATATTACGCGTGCTCCTAAACTAATTCTCAGAACGGCACTTTGTTGGTTATTTTCATACTTCACATTAACCGCTTGACCGATATGACACTTTAAAGCTGCAAGTCTGACAACTTCCAGAGGAGCTCCTTCAAATTCATTTGATAAATCTGAGTTCAGTAATAGGTATAGCTTTTTAACTTGATCTACAGTTAAAACTTCATTATTTTTAAGAATAAAAAAAGGAAAAATAGTTCGAATGCTTCTTATCCCAAACTCATTACCATTAAAATTATTTGTTTTCATGTCTTCAGCATAAAGCGGTACTAAAAAAGCAGCTTCACTTATAGATTCTTCAACAAAATTACAGAACATCTCAATCCCAATGTTTCGATACAAGATTGGTGTTTTGTAGTACCTATCCATTTCTACAATGGCGGCATTCCAACGCATATAAGAACCATAGTTAAATCCGTCTGACAGAACTTTAGAGCAAGACCATGATTTAGGGAAATCGGAGTGATTATAATATTGAGACAACCCTACTGGCAAGGATTTTTCAGAAGCATGAATTAATGCATTGACCGTTTCGGGCAGAATCAATGCTCCTGAATACGGAGGTCCTGTAAAATATTTACTTCCTGTAATAGATATGATATATCCCTTTTTCAAGTAATCTTGAATATCAGCGGCATCCAATCTTAATTGAGCGGCATCTACAATAACTTGTAAAGAGGAGCTTTCAAATTTATTTAGTTCATACATCATACTCTCACTAGGAGACTGATAGCCTAACTTTGAATGATCCATAACGTGAAGCACCGCAAATCTTCCTAATTCGATAGTTTTGGTTATAGCCTTAAAAACCTCATCATCCAATTGATCTGTTGATTTTAATTTTCCATGAGCATCTCTAAAAGGAATTTTTACTACGTCAACATCCTGAAAGCCTTTAATTTTATCTCCTTTTTTAACGGTATAATTTAAAGCCGAAGTATTCTCAAAATGACACCCATTTAGCGCTGTTGAAACGCCACTACCAGTTTCATCAGACGCTACTAGAATATGAGTTATTTCTTTATTGGTGACTATCTGAGCTATGGCTGCAATTTGAAGGGAGGAATCGGTACCTGAAGGTGAAAAAATAATTTCACAAGCTTCATTTATTTTAAATATCTTTTTAAGATTCGTTTTTAATAATTCCGAAAAATCTATTGTTGTATTTTCAAATCCGTTTTTCAAGCAATTTTTTATCAATATACTTCTAACCTTATCTGTTTTATCAAAAGCGAAATTGGACACACTTGTTGCTGTAGAGGAAGCGAAAGTGAAGGCATCAGGTCTTGGAAATGGTCGGCAACCATATTTATTTAAAAGTGCCACCTCATCAATATTCAATCTATGATCTCCACCCGACATAAGTAAATACTCTGTAGGTTTTGCCAAATTCTCAACAACAGGCTTCCATGACTCCTTAAACAATTTAGAGTTATTTTCAACACCATGAAAAGCCTGTAACTCTGTATTAGCTAGCAAGGTTTCGGGAGCTACCCCGCTTCCTTTTTTCACTAATTCAATTAAAACATTACTAAGCGGCTTTAATTTTTCCTTATCTAATTCAGGTAATAATTGATAAAAAACACGAGTTACCTCAAATGCTGCAGTATCGCATAGCGCAATATTATCCTTTTTTTCACCCAAAGCCTTATACCACAACTGCCACTCTACACCATATCTCAAATAAACCAAGGCCAATACAGGGTTTTTTAAATATAAAGCCCCAATAATAATTGATTTATTTGGCACAATCTTAAATACATCTGGCTGAGTATTGGACGTAATAATATTAATGTTATTTAATTTTGGTACCGTATTGAACCTTTTTAAAACATGAACTAAATAATTCACGTTATCTTTTTTAAATAAACTCGTCCTTTTGTATTGATTTTCAATAATTACATTATTTGTCATAAAATTTTATTTAAGACGTTCGTTAAGAACTTTTTCTCCTTGGAGAAAAATTTGACATTTCTACCTTATAAAGATTTTCAATTTAACTCCAACTAACCTTTAACCCCACAACTAAAGGCCCTAAAAAACTGAAGCATGAAGCATGCGTTAAAAATTTAGGCTTATGTTTTTTTATAGCATTTGGAATGCGACTAAGTAAACGCGACTTTTATCTAACACCTCTTTTTGTCTTTAAGAAAACATAAACTTCATAAAGCTTTGAGCCTCTAAAACACTCAACAACTTCATTATTACTAGTAATGGGTACAGTTATTTTCATGGCAACCTAATTTTATTTATTAAACAATAGAATAAGTTGATTCATTTATTTTAAACTCACTATCCCCTGTGAATCAACTGTTAAACAATCATCACATTTAATATTATCGTCCATACTAGCAATTACCTTAAAACATTTGCTACATTTATGCCAAGCTTCTTCAAACTCAAAATCCCCCCTTTAATAAGTATTGATTTCCCTTCAACAAATGCTTGCCCGATTTTTTTTAAAGCACTATTATAAATTCTAGTAAGTGTAGGCCTTGACACTTCCATCTTTTCGGCCGCGACATCTTGTGATAACCCATCGTAAACAACCAACTTAACAGCCTCATATTCTTCATACTGTATTAGTACAGGCTCGGAATCACAAAACCGAATACCAAATGGCTTAAACCCTAACATTTTAGGAGGATAATTAATTTTTCTCTTTTTCTTAGGCCGTGGCATTTTTAAAATTTTCAGCAAATATAATGAACTTACGTTCAAAACCCGTGGTTTGTAAAAAAACCAGAGAATTCACTTCCCTGGTTTTTTATCTATTAAATTACTAATTCTTATTAAGATTAGATTACTCTATTAACATCCCAAGCTTCAAGATAATCTTTAACAGCTTTAACAAACATACCTCCTAATGCTCCGTTTACGACACGATGATCGTAAGAATGCGACAAGAACATTTTATAACGAATCCCAATAAAATCGCCTTCTGGAGTCTCTATAACTGCCGGTACTTTTCGAATAGCACCAAGAGCTAAAATTCCAACTTGTGGTTGATTTATAATTGGCGTTCCCATAATACTTCCAAAAGATCCAACATTAGTAATTGTATAGGTGCCATCTTGAATTTCGTCTGGCTTCAGTTTGTTTTCTCTAGCACGCTTTGCCAAATCGTTAACCTGTTTAGTCATACCCACTAGGTTAAGCTGATCGGCATTTTTTATAACAGGCACAATAAGATTCCCATCTGGTAAGGCTGCTGCCATTCCTAAATTTATATTTTTCTTTTTTATTATGGTATCTCCTTTTACAGAAATATTCATCATGGGATAATCGCGAAGTGCTTTAGCTATAACTTCCATGAAAATTGGTGTAAAGGTTAAATTTTCACCTTCTTGCTTCATGAAATTATCTTTAACTTTCTTTCTCCAATTCCAAACATTAGTCACATCGGCCTCGATAAAACTTTGCACATGGGCAGACGTTTGAAGCGAGTCGGTCATGTGGTTAGCTATCAGTTTCCCCATTCTAGTCATTTCAATAATCTCATCTTCACCGCTAGAAATAACAGGTACTGCAACAGGAGTTGCTTTAGCAACAGGCTTAGTTTGGATGGTTACAGATGCATCAACCACAGGTTTTTCTTCAACTGGTTTATTTGTCCTATTTTTTATATAATCTAGAATATCATTTTTAGTAACGCGCCCTTCATTTCCAGTACCCACAATAGCATCTAACTCTGATTGTGAAATATTTTCAGCCTTAGCAATATTTCTAACTAAAGGTGAATAGAATTTATTATCACTAGAAACTATAGGGTTTACAGACTCCTGAACATTAGTAATCTGTTGTGTGATTTCTTCAACTGCTTTTTCTTGGTCTTCTGTAATTTCAACAGGGGCATCGTCTTCTTTTGTATTTTGGTCTGAAGCAGAATCGCCTTCCGTTTCTATTACCGCTAAAACCTGACCTACTTGTACCACATCATCCACATCAAAAAAGCGCTCTACAATAACACCATCAACCTCACTTGGCACCTCACTATCCACTTTATCTGTTGCGATTTCTAAAACCGGATCGTCCATTTCAATAGAGTCTCCAACCTCTTTCAACCAAGATGTTATTGTTGCCTCTGCAACACTTTCCCCCATTTTTGGTAACTTAAGCTCGAACTTTGCCATATCAATAACGTAATAGTGTATTTTTAATTTCCAGTTGCAAAATTACTGAAAACACATTAATTTCTTTAAACTATTTGCAATAAAAACTACTTTAAACTTATAATCTCTCCTCTTGCCAATCCGTTATCACTTCCTATAATAAACTCTGAATTATTTGGCAGTATCTTATAAGTTAGGACTTTATTTTGAGAAAATGAAGATTCTATGAATTGAATGATTTCTTTAAAACTTAAAAAATTTCCATCAAAAATAACCTCTACCTCCGTTTCAACAGTTTTTAAATCACTTTTCAAAAGAACAGGGCGATCTAGAATCTTTTCTAATGATAAATTTCTGGTTTTAGACACAAAATAATAGGTCTGAATCTGTTTCTTGCTAACATTGGGCACCTTTCTTAATAAATAGAAAAACTTAATCCCTATCCAAACTACAAAATCGAAAATAGCATTAGATTTAAAGTGCTTTTTATAAAATATTTGCATAGCACCAAAAAAACGACGTGCATAATTTTTATCTCGTAAAGTACTTTCTCCTTTATAATGAATCACCGAGGTTTTTCCAAAGTAATAATTTTTATACCCCGCCTGAAGCACTTTATAGGACAAGTCGATATCTTCGCCATACATAAAGTAATCCTCATCAAAACCTCCTACTTTATTGTAAACCTCTCGTTTTAAAAACATAAATGCGCCGACAAGTATTTCGACTTCACCAATTTCTTCCTTACTTATTTGGTTCGCATAATAGGTTTTGGAATGACCACAAATCTTTTTTAAAGCCACATTTACGTAGGGGATATTTCGCTTGCTTTCTGGAAGAAAAAACCCCGAACCATTTATTAGTTTACAACCTACAATACCTAAGTCTACTTTTGTTTCTGAAAATTCTAATAATTCTAAAAACGTATCTTCAGCAACGACGGTGTCCGGATTTAGAATGCATAGATATTCTCCTTTTGCCCGAGCTACTCCTATATTATTTCCTTTAGAAAAGCCGCCGTTTGTTTTTTCTTCTATAAGGATAACATCTGGAAATAAAGTCTTCACCATTTGGCAACTATCATCCTCAGAATTATTATCTACTACAATAATTTCTGAATCTATAGCAACTGTGGCAGCCTGTACACTTTTTAAACAAAGTTCCAAAAAGTGGCGCACATTATAATTTAGAATAACAACAGAGAGTTTCACAAGTGGTTTATCTTATTTAACGATATGTTTTTATAGACTCCAAATTTAATCGTTTTAATAGTTTTGGTTGGTCGGTTTATTTGACGTGACTTTTTATGATTTTAATGAGTTTTCAAAAGGCACACGATTAATAATACTTCGGCTTAAGGTAATCTCATCGGCATATTCCAATTCATCTCCTACTGAAATTCCTCTTGCAATGGTTGAAGTAAAAACGTTATAATCTTGAATTTGCTTGTAAATATAGAAATTTGTGGTGTCGCCTTCCATCGTTGAACTTAACGCAAAAAGCAATTCCTTTATTTCACCCTGTTTAACTTTGTTTACTAAAGATTCAATATTTAAATCGTGAGGCCCTACACCATCCATAGGCGATATTTTACCACCCAAAACATGATACACCCCCTTAAAAGAGCTTGTATTCTCGATAGCCATGACATCACGAACATCTTCAACAACACAAATTAAACTGGTATCCCTAATGGGATTTGAACAAATTTCACAAAGTTCCACATCACTAATATTATGACAAGATTTACAGAATTTAATATCATCACGCATGGTTTTTAAAGCTTCCACGAGAGCAGTGGTTTGCTCCTTGGGCTGCTTTAACATGTGCAAAACCAAGCGTAAGGCTGTTCGTTTACCAATTCCAGGCAACTGCGACATTTCGTTAACAGCACGCTCTAATATTTTAGATGAAAATTCCATGTTTGCGAATTTAGCATTTTTTAAAACAATTGAAAGCAAACTCAAAAAAGAATAAAATCTGATGCTTTTTTGTACTTTGGCTCAAAATAAATAGTGATGACGCCTACTCAAATTCTTCTACTTATACTTGCTTATTTTGTTGTTTTGATATTAATATCTTACTTCACAGGAAAAGAAGATAGCAATGATGCTTTTTTTAAAGCCAATAAATCGGCCCCTTGGTATTTGGTTGCTTTTGGCATGATTGGCGCCTCACTTTCGGGTGTTACTTTTATATCGGTTCCTGGAGCCGTAGAAACGAAACAATTTGGTTATTTACAAGTGGTATTTGGCTACTTTTTTGGTTATTTAGTTATCGCCTATGTTTTGCTTCCTATTTATTACAAACTCAATTTAACCTCCATTTACACCTATTTAAGAGATCGTTTCGGACGCATAAGCTATAAAACGGGCGCTGTAGCTTTTTTAATTTCTCGAGTTGTTGGTGCTTCCTTTCGCTTGTTTTTGGTTGCTAAAGTATTGCAGTTATTGGTGTTTGACCAGTATGGCATCCCTTTTACAATAACCGTCATGATTACCATTGCTTTAATATGGTTATACACCTTTAAAGGCGGTATAAAAACCATCATATTTACAGACACCCTGCAAACGCTTTTCATGCTTATTTCGGTAGTGGTCACTATCGTATTTCTAGCCCATGCCTTGGATTTAAATAGCATTTCGGAAATCCATAGCCAAGTTTCAACAAGTCCTATGAGTAAAACACTCTTTTTAGACAATCCTAACGACGCCCAATATTTTATTAAAAGTTTTGTAGCAGGCATGTTTATCACCATAACTATGACTGGGCTAGACCAAGACATGATGCAAAAAAATCTAACCTGCAAAAACCTAAAAGAGGCTCAAAAAAACATGATTTCCTTTAGTGTCATTTTAATTTTTGTGAATATCCTTTTTTTAGTTTTAGGATTACTACTTACCCAATATGCGAATCAAAATGGTATAACCGCCAAAAAGGATGACTTGTTCCCAACCATTGCTATGCTTCCTGAAATAGGCATCCTTACCTCCTCGTTCTTCCTTTTAGGCTTAATAGCAGCAGCTTACTCTAGCGCCGATTCTGCTTTAACCTCGCTAACAACTTCCTTTTGTATAGACATTATTGAATTAGATAAAAAACCAAAGAAAGTTCAGAAACGCATAAGAAAACGTACACACATCCTAATCAGTTTTATTTTGGTGCTTGTTATTGTTTTATTTGATGCTATTTTTAAAGACGTTTCTGTAATTTGGGAATTGTTTAAAGCAGCAGGATACACTTACGGACCTTTATTAGGTTTATTTGCACTTGGTATTTTTACCAAAACGCAACTTAAAGACCGTTATGTTTGGATAGTGGCATTAATCGCACCAATCGTATCTTATTTTATAAATGCCTATTCTATGGAACTTCTAAACGGTTACCAAATTGGATTTGAGATTCTTATAGTTAATGGTTTGCTAACTTTCTTAGGATTAATATTGATTCGTAGAAAGCAAGACCAAAGTACAGGCAACTTCGTATGAAATACCCGCATCATGAAGTAATGTATAAAACTCTAGATTTTCTGTTCCGGGGTTAAAAATGACGCGTTTTGGTTTTAATGACATGATGTAATCGTAAAACGGTTTTTGTCTGTTTGGATTTAAATACAAAGTCACGGTGTGTATATTTTTATACGGAACTAACTGCGTATCAATTTCTACACCCGAAACCACTCCTTTTTTTAATCCAAAAGCTACAACCTCAACAGACTTGGCTGACAAACGCTGCAAAGCCAAGTATGAATACCGGTTCGATTTTAAGGAAGCCCCAATTACAAGTGTTTTTTTATCCATTAACCCGTTGTGCATTTTAAATAATGTTAATTTTAATATTATTAATGTTTCTCCCAAAAATAAACTTATTGATATACTGAATAGTTGTTAAAGCAGTTATCTTAGCTACGATTCTTGTTTTAAAACCTTCAAAAGTTTTAGCATAATTGCGTCTTATCATAAATTGGTCACAAAGTTGTGAAAATAATGTTTCTATCCTTTTCCTCTTTTTTCTAAATACATAAGGCTGTACTTTGTAATTTTTTTGATTGCTTCTCATAGGTGTATTTAGCGTTATATTACAGGTTTCAAACAAGTTAAGCTGTATTTCTGTTGATAAATAGCCTTTATCACCAATTAATGTACAATCGCTTATTTGCATCTTAATATCTTTAAGATAATTAATATCGTGTACAGATGCTGGACTCAAATCGATACTTTGAAAGACACCATTTACAGAACAAACAGCGTGCAGTTTATAACCGTAATAATTAGAACTTTGAGCTGCACAATAACCTTTATCTGGAAATGCATAAGTGTTTTCTTTACAAATCTTTGAACGAGAACTGCGTGATAATTTACAAACTTCTAAAGGCATACTATCTACTACAAAATAATCTTCAAATTCATTAAAATGGGAAGCTAAGCTTAACCTGATACTGTTGAGCTTATTAACTAGTTTTCGTCTTCTTCTATTGCAGACACTTCTCTCTATTTTTGATAATAGGGAATCTGGAAGTTTTCTAAAAAGGTCATTTTCACTATCTATTCCCATAAATTCGGCAGTAAGACTCAAGCTGATAAGTTCTAAATCACTAAGCTTTGGTTGTCGTCTTTGATAACTTAAAAGTTGTTCTTTCGATATTTTTCTTAATACTTCCAATATTCTTTTCGTAATTTGCACTCAAGTTGTTCATTATTAATGATTTGTAGTTAAATCAATTTACTGATTTTCAGTAAGATGAACAACTTTTTTCTTTTAAATCATAATGCACAACGGGTTCCATTATTTAAAATTCATTTCTATTAAAAGTTACGTTTAAACAGTTTTAATCGTAGTTAATCAGAAAAACTATAATTTAATGCATTTTTTTCGGTTTTTTTACAATAAATCAGACGTTTAAACGTTACCAAAACATACAATCTAAACTAGCGAGTCAAATATAATTATTAGAGTTAGTCATCTACACATATTAAAATTCGTCAAAAAAGATTTGTATAATAAAGCTCGAAATACGTTTCGAGCTTTTCTCTTATGTTAAAATTCGTTAAATATCAGCGTGTTATGAAATATATAATCAATTTCTACGTCTAAGTAATAAGATTTTTCACTTTAAGTGTTAATTGAAGTTGATTAATAGTTACAGAAGCCCGAATGTAACGTTCGGGCTTTTATATTGCATAGGACTAAGTCCATTTAATAATGGCACTCGCCCATGTAAAACCACTACCAAAAGCAGCAAGTACTACATTATCGCCTGCTTTAATTTTTCCAGTTTCCCAGGCTTCGGTAAGTGCTATAATTACAGAAGCGGCTGTAGTATTACCATATTTCATAATGTTATTAAAAACTTGATCATCTCGTAATCCAAATTTACCTTGAATAAATTGCGCAATACGCAAATTCGCTTGGTGCGGAATAAGCAAATCGATGTCCTCTTTATTCATACCGTTTTTAATCAAGCCTTCCATAATCACTTCACTAAATCGTACCACGGCATGTTTAAACACAAAGGTACCATCCATATAAGGGAAGTATGAAATATCTTCGCCATCAGAATCTAAAATCTCAGGTACCCAATGCGCAATACTTGGTGATTCTACAATAAGTTTATCGGCGTATTTACCTTCACTATGCAGATGTGTTGATAATATACCTTTTGAATTATCCTCTTCTCGAGATAACACACATGCGCCAGCACCATCACCAAAAATTACTGAAACGCCGCGTCCGCGTGTGGTTTTATCCAAACCATTACTATGATATTCTGCGCCAATAACCAGCACATTTTTATACATGCCCGTTTTAATAAATTGATCGGCAACCGATATGGCATATACAAATCCGGAACATTGATTTCTAACATCTAGAGCACCCACCGTTGGCATATCTAACATATCTTGAATTTGCACGCCACAGCCCGGAAAATAATAGTCGGGACTTAGCGTTGCAAACACAATAAAATCGATATCGTCTTTGGTTAAGCCTGCACGTTCAATAGCTATTTTAGCGGCCTTAGCTCCCATGACGGCCGAGGTGTCTTCGCTGCCTTCAGGAATCCAACGCCGTTCTTTTATACCTGTTCGCTCTTGAATCCATTCGTCATTGGTATCCATGAGTTTTGACAAATCGTTATTAGTTACCACATTTTCAGGTAAATATTTTCCTAAACCAATTATTTTAGAATTATACATATTGCGCAAAGTTTTCATTTCCGCGTAAGCGAAAATCTTAATATCGTTAAGCAAAATACAAAATAATACCATGATTCTCGAATATAATAGCAGCGTTAGTCTAATATTTCCTTTCAAATTGTGTCAGTTTGTCATATTTCTTCAATTGGCATTTTTGTTGTCTGTTGCTGTTACAGTAATAAAAACTATAAATGAATTAGATTCCCTTTTTCAAGGGAACATAAAATAATCTAAAAGATTCCCTCCTTCGAGGGCATAAAAATTAAAACTATTTATCATGACAAAAGGAAACATTAATGTATCGGTAGAGAATATCTTTCCTCTCATTAAAAAATTCTTGTACAGCGATCACGAAATCTTTTTACGTGAGCTGATTAGTAATGCTACAGATGCCACTTTAAAATTAAAGCACTTAACCAATATTGGTGAGGCTAAGGTTGAATATGGCAATCCAAAAATTGAAGTTAAAATTGATAAAGAAGGTAAAAAACTTCACATTATAGACCAAGGTTTAGGTATGACTGCTAAAGAAGTAGAAAAATACATTAACCAAGTGGCTTTTTCTGGAGCTGAAGAGTTTCTAGACAAATACAAAGATTCAGCTAAAGATTCTGGAATTATTGGTCATTTTGGATTAGGTTTCTACTCTGCTTTTATGGTGGCTGAAAAAGTTGAAATCATCACCAAATCTTTCAAAGATGAGCCTGCAGCACATTGGTCTTGCGACGGATCGCCAGAATTCACTTTAGAACCTGCGGATAAAACAGATAGAGGTACTGAAATCATTCTTCATATCGCTGAAGACTCAACTGAGTTTTTAGAAGACAGTAAAATTAGCGAGTTACTTTTAAAATATAACAAGTTCATGCCAGTGCCAATTAAATTTGGAACTAAGGAAATTAATGATCCTGAGCACGAACCACAAACTGTAAAAGGTGAAGACGGTAAAGAAACTACCGAACCTCACAGAAAAATTACAGTTGACAACATTATAAACAACCCGAATCCAGCTTGGACAAAGCAGCCGGCAGATTTAAAAGAAGAAGATTACACTGGTTTTTACCGTGAATTATACCCGATGCAATTCGAGGAGCCTTTATTCAACATTCACTTAAATGTTGATTACCCGTTCAACTTAACAGGGATTTTATACTTCCCTAAATTATCGAACGATATGCAAATGCAAAAGGACAAAATTCAACTGTACCAAAACCAAGTTTTTGTGACGGATAATGTTGAAGGTATTGTTCCAGAATTTTTAACTATGTTACGTGGTGTTATCGATTCGCCAGACATTCCGTTAAACGTATCGCGTTCATATTTACAAGCCGATGGTGCTGTTAAAAAGATTTCATCTTACATCACGAGAAAAGTTGCCGATAAGTTAAAGTCTCTTTTCAATGCTAATCGTGAAGATTTTGAAGCGAAATGGAATGATATTAAAATCGTCATTGAATACGGTATGCTTTCTGAAGAGAAATTCTTCGAAAAAGCTGAAGCCTTTGCTTTATACCCAACAGTTGATGGTAAATTCTACACTTACGAAGAGCTTTTCAATAAAATTAAAGCCAATCAAACTGATAAAGATGGTAAGTTAGTCATTCTTTACGCTTCAGATAAAGATGCACAACACAGTTACATCGAATCGGCTAAAGCTAAAGATTACGAAGTATTATTGTTAGACTCACCTATCATTTCACACTTAATTCAGAAATTAGAAGGTACAAAAGAGAACATTACGTTTGCTCGCGTTGATGGCGATCATATCAATAATCTAATTAAGAAAGATGAAAATACCATCTCTAAATTAGATGAAGATCAAACGAAAACTTTAGATGAGTTGTTAAAAGAAGTGATTCCTTCTGAAAAATTCACCGTACAATTAGAAGCTATGGACAGCTCGGAGTCGCCATTTACTATCACGCAACCAGAATTTATGCGTCGTATGAAAGAAATGCAAGCTACAGGCGGAGGCGGCATGAACATGTTTGGCAATATGCCAGAAATGTACAACTTGGTGGTTAACACAAACTCAAACTTAGTTGGAGAAATATTAAACACAGAAGCTAAAGACAAACAAGAACGTTTAATTAATCAGAGTTTAGATTTAGCTCGTTTATCGCAAGGTCTACTAAAAGGTAAAGAGCTTACAAACTTCATTAAACGTAGCTACGAAATGATAAAATAAGAATGCTGTGAAGCTTAGGATCGCTATGTAAATGTTCCTATTTAAGTACTCGTCAAAATGAGCTTGTCGAAACCCTAACGCTTTCGCGGAAATAAAACCCAAAAACCACTTTGATTTTACAAAGTGGTTTTTTTTATGATTTTTTTAAGGAATATTTTTTCAACCTTTGCGCAACCTTTTACAACATATCACATCTAATAACAAAATTCCGTCTATGAAATTGATTAAAACCTTTTCAGCTATCATTCTATTGACTATTATAAACATGTCATGCAGCCCTATCAGCACTAAAAACACCAGCTTTTGGATAAACAGCATGAAGGCAGAATGCGATGCTGGAGCAGGGAAAGCCCAATGCCTACAAATTTATAAAGGCGATGATATTGAAAATGCTGAATGGACTTACTTTTACAGTACGATTGAAGACTTTAACTTTGAACCCGGTTTGTTTCAAAAAATAGCAGTGTGTGAAATTCATTTGAATGAAAATGACGTACCTGCCGACGCTTCTTCCATCAAGTACAAATTGGTGAAAGTTTTAGAAAAAAAGGACGACCCCAGAATGATCTTAAACGATATTTGGGCCGCTACCCACGTTGAAGGCGTTGCCCTTGACACGAATAATAATGAGCCACCCTACTTAGAAATCAACATCGCCAAACTCATGATTTCAGGTACCGATGGTTGTAATAATTTCTCGGGAAGCATCAAAAAACTTAACACGAACACCATAGCGTTGGGTCCTATTGCTATGACTAGAAAAATGTGCCCCAATATGGAAGTTCCTGATCGTTTTAGCAAATCTTTAACCCTTTCTACAACCTATAAGAGAGATGGTTTAACGCTTTATTTTTATGATTCTGAAGGTCACGAAACCCTACGTTTTAATAAAGCAGACTAAAACGTTTAATAATTCCGCTATTAAGATACCCCCTAATTAATAACACAAAATAATACCCATGAAACAATTCCTATTTATTTGTGCCCTTGTACTTTTTACTGCCTGTGAAAAAGACGAAGCACCAAAAGATTATTCGGCTGAGAATGATGCAGAAATTCAAGCTTACCTCAGTGAAAACAACCTAGATGCTAAAAAAAGTGGTACTGGTTTATATTATATTATTGAAGACCAAGGAACAGGAGCAGTACCAAAAGCCGACGACCGTGTAAAGGTTGCCTATAAAGGATATTTTACCGACGGTACGGTTTTCGAAGAAAATGAAGAAGGCATATCTATTCCTCTAAACTACCTTATTAGAGGGTGGGTTGAAGGACTTGGGTATATGAAAGAGGGTGGAAAAGGCACTTTAATCATCCCTGCTCATTTGGCCTATGGCGATGTAGATAAAGGAAATATCCCAAGAGGCTCAGTCATTATTTTTGATATCGAACTCATTTATGTGAATTATGCTACCGAAAACGAGAAAGACATTAAAGCTTATTTAGAAGAAAACAATATTGAAAACGTTACTAGGGCCTACTCGGGCTTGCACTACAAGATTCATAACCAAGGAACAGGTGATAAACCCAAAGAAACCGATGTTGTAAGTGTTACTTACAAGGGAGAATTTTTAGATGGAAAAGAGTTTGACAAAAGCACTTCTGAAGTGAGTTTCGATTTATCTAGAGTCATTAAAGGATTTTCTGAAGGGATATCCATGCTTAATGAAGGTGGTAGCGCTACTTTGTACATCCCTGCCCATTTAGCTTACGGAAATGCAGGACAGGGAAGTATTCCTCCTGGAGCCGTTCTTATTTTTGAGGTGGAACTTGTTAAAATAAATTAAAAAATTGCAACCTATATAAATTTCAGTGCTGTTATAATGAAACAGACACCTCTGATCTAAAAAAAGCTACTTCTACCCTGAAAGTAGCTTTTTTTATTAATTTTGACATCAGTTCAATTTTAATTATTTTAAAAAATATCTTTTGAAAATAACATCTACCAATACCGCCAAGCCAACCACGATTATCTGGAACAATGAAGAAGTAACCACGGGCATTTTTAAAACCCCAACAGCTTCAGCCATTTTTCTAGGACACAGTGATGTTGAAAACGATACCGTAACCGACAGAAAGTATCATGGAGGTGAATTTAAGGCATGTTATTTATTCTCAAAAGATCATTATCCGTACTGGAAAGGACTTTATCCAAATTTAAACTGGAATTACGGCATGTTTGGTGAAAACCTAACTGTAGAAGGTTTAGATGAAACTAAAATTCAGGTTGGAGATATTTACCGTGTGGGAACTGCTTTAGTACAGATTAGCGAACACCGAGAGCCTTGTTTTAAATTGGGCGTTAAGTTTAAAACACAAGAGGTTTTAAAACAGTTCATACATCATGGTTTTTGTGGTACCTATATCCGAGTAATAGAAGAAGGCCATGTGCAAAACGGAGATACATTTACCTTGGTTAAGCCAGCAGAAAACAGCCTAACCACCTCAGAACTCTTCCATTTAATTTTTGACAAAACTAAAAACCAAGACCTGCTTTTAAAAGCCACAAATAACGAAGCCTTAGCTCCAAAGCTTCGAAATGATGTTAAAAAGCTAATAGATTAAAGACTTACTATTTTATAAAAATTAGGTTTTGTTGTATCTCATTTTTTTGTACTTTTAGTTTATGAGCAAGACAACAAAAAAATTAAAGTTACAGCAGTATAGCGATATTTATATTCTGAACAAACCGGAATCTTTTGATGATACTTTCAAAGACATTTCATATTCAGAATCTATTGTAACCACTTCCTGTGTGGAGTGTGCTTTGGTGTTCTCACAAACCAAAGATGAATTTATCAATCAAATGCTCACCTTATTCCCAAGGTTGTTAGACCATTCTGTAGTTTGGGTATTTTATCCTAATGATACTTCTATTAGTGAAATTTCAAAATTACATATCGAGCTAGACTGGGATTTTTTAGGCGATTACCGTTTAAAACCCACTAAATTAATCGCCATAGACAACACATGGAATGCCATGAAGATTAAAAAGATTCATGTCTAAAAGATCCTTTTCGGAATAATACTACTTTTCAGCTCCTATTCAAAATACTAAGGTTCCTTTTTGAAACTATCTATTGTTATTTTAAAACAACATCCCTAATTCCTTTTCAATTATCTTTGTGCCTATATATTGCATAAATTTTGAAAGACCTCTTACTTATTACCCCGCCTTTTACACAACTCAATACGCCCTACCCTGCTACGGCATACTTGAAAGGCTTCCTTAATACGAAAAACATTAGTGCTTTTCAAATGGATTTGGGTATTGAAGTTATTTTAGAATTATTCAATAAAAAAACCTTCGAGGAATTATTTCATTTAGCTGCCAAAAACCAACGCATTGTATCAGATAATTGTCAGCGTATTTACGCCCTAAGAGAGGCCTATTTAGCCCCTTTAGATGATATCATCCAATTTCTTCAGGGCAAAAACCAGAGTTTAGCTCGACAAATTTGCACCGATCATTATTTACCTCGTGCCTCGCGTTTCAATCAGTTGGACGATATGGACTGGGCCTTCGGCTCGATGGGATTTCAAGATAAGGCCAAGCATCTGGCCACTTTGTATCTCGAAGATTTATCCGATTTCATTATTGAATGCATCGATGATAATTTTGGATTTAGCCGATATGCTGAGCGTTTAGGTCAGAGTGCTCATAGTTTTAATGAACTCTATTCGAATTTAGAAGAGCAGCCCACTTACATCGATCAAATAACACTTGACATTCTTGATAATCGCATTAAAGCTACACAACCCAAGTTAATTTGTTTTTCGGTACCCTTTCCAGGGAATTTGTACAGTGCTTTTCGTTGTGCTCAATATATTAAAACTCATTTTCCTGAAATTAAAATCGCCATGGGTGGCGGATTTCCAAACACTGAATTACGGTCATTAACCGATGTTCGAGTTTTTGAATTTTTCGATTTCATCACTCTAGATGATGGTGAATTACCCATCGAATTATTATACCACAACCTCGTTGGAAACGATTCTCCTCCACTTTACAAACGCACCTTTTTACTAGAAAACGGTAAGGTTTCATATAAAAATAACAGCCCCAAACCTGATTATAAACAGCTTGAAATAGGGACTCCCGACTATTCCGATTTACACCTAGACCAATACATTTCGGTAATTGAAATTGCAAATCCCATGCACAGTTTATGGAGTGATGGCCGATGGAATAAACTTACCATGGCACATGGTTGCTACTGGGGGAAATGTACTTTTTGTGACATATCATTAGATTACATTAAAATCTACGAACCTATCACCGCTAAATTATTGGTGGATCGTATGGCGCAAATCATAGCTCAAACAAGAGAAAACGGATTCCATTTTGTAGATGAAGCCGCGCCTCCTTCCCTTATGAAAGCTCTAGCTCTAGAGATTTTAAAACGAAAAATGACGGTGACTTGGTGGGCAAATATTCGTTTTGAAAAAAATTTCACCCACGATTTATGTCAGCTTTTAAAAGCTTCTGGCTGCATTGCCGTTTCTGGAGGTTTGGAAGTAGCCTCCGATCGCTTACTAAAATTGATAGACAAAGGGGTTACCGTGGAGCAAGTTGCCCAAGTGACCCGCAATTTCACCGAAGCAAACATCATGGTACACAGTTACCTCATGTACGGTTACCCAACACAAACCATTCAAGAAACGGTTGATAGCTTAGAAATGGTGCGCCAATTGTTTGAACTTGGCATTATTCAGTCTGGCTTCTGGCATCAGTTTGCTCTTACAGCTCACAGTCCCATTGGTCAAAATCCAGACGCTTATAACATTACTCCGCACTATAAGAACATCAGCTTTGCAAACAACGATATCGATTTTTCAGACAATACAGGCATAGACCACCACATGTTTAGTTTCGGATTAAAAAAATCCTTGTTTAATTTCATGCACGGTATTGGATTCGATTTACCTCTACAAGATTGGTTTGATTTTAAAATTCCACACACCACTATTCATCGTGATTTCATTTATGATAGCCTAGAAACACCTGTAGATTTCAAATTAAAACCACGAGGAAAAGTCCTTTGGTTAGGATCACACCCTTTAGTTAGTGAATTTTCAAAAACTAAAAAAGGAAATACTTATGCCTATTTAAAACTCTCATTTCATTTAAAAACGGATACGATCGATATAACGCTCAACAAAAATCATGGCGATTGGTTTACAGATATCTTTGGTAAACTCACACCAAATAATGAGCAATTACTAACGCTTTCCGAATTGAAAAAAGATTTTGAAAGCCATTTTGACAATTTTGAATTGTTCTGGTTTTCAAAACCTATTATGACTTTAAGGGAAAACGGACTTTTGGTTTTATAAAAATGAAATCACTTTCAGATAAAAAAGAATCATATTCTTATTTTTTCCGCTAAAGGAAAGCCAACACAATTTCCACTATCTTTGCGGAAACTTTCTACATGTCATTTAAAGATTTAAAACTCAACAGGCCAATTTTAAGAGCTGTAGCTGAAGCTGGATATGATAATCCGACTTTAGTTCAAGAAAAAACCATCCCTTTAATATTAGAAAAAAAGGATATGATTGTTTCGGCTCAAACCGGAACAGGGAAAACAGCTTCCTTTGCTCTGCCTATACTTCAATCTTTATTTGACCGACAAGATGCCCCAAAAAAAGGTAAACAAGTAAAAGCCCTCATTGTAAGCCCTACCAGAGAATTGGCATCACAAATTAGCGACAACTTTAATAAATATAGCACCTATACTAATTTAAGAACAGCGGTTGTTTACGGTGGTATTTCAATTGAACCTCAAAAGGAAGTTTTAAAAAAAGGAGTCGATATTTTAATAGCAACTCCAGGTCGATTATTAGATTTACACAAACAAGATATTGTCAATTTAGATTATGTTGAAACGCTTGTTTTAGATGAAGCCGATTTGATGTTAGACATGGGTTTTATTGATGATGTTAAAAAAATTGAACGCCTTTGCACCAAAGAAAAACAAATTTTACTTTTTTCGGCAACTATTCCATACAAGGTAGAACAATTAGCAAATTTAATATTAAATAACCCTGAACGTATTGAAGTTGCTCAGAACGCTTCAACCTCAAAAAATGTTAATCAATTGCTTTATTATGTGCCTAAACGCAATAAAATTGAGTTGTGTTTACACTTACTAAGAAATACGATTAAAGGCCATATTATCATTTTCAGACGTACCAAATTTGGCGTTGAAAAACTGGAACAAACCTTGCTTAAAAATGGTTATAAAGTAGAAAGTATCCACGGTGACAAAAGTCAGACTGCAAGACAGGATGCTTTAAGTAAATTCAAAAATAGGGATGCTAATATTTTAATAGCTACCGATGTTGCAGCGCGTGGCATTGACATCAATGATTTAGATGCTGTTATTAACTTTGATTTACCAAATATCCCTGAAACCTATGTCCATCGTATTGGACGAACGGCTAGAGCGGGTAATACAGGCGTAGCATATTCGCTGTGTTCTGCTGATGAGAAGACTTATGTACAAACCATACAACAGCTCATTCAAATCCAATTAGACGTTATTGAAGACCACCCATATCCATTAGACCCCAAGGCCAAGCCTATTGTTCATAAATCCAAAAAAACGGGAAGTAAACACAAAAAAGGGCGAAAAAGTGAGGCTTCAAAAAAGAAAAAGAAACGCTGGTATTAACTTTTAAAATTAGTGCTTTCATCGCAATATATGACACGTATCTGCACTACTAGATGCTTTTATTAAACAAGATAAATTACAGGCTATTCTATAAAACATAAAAAGGCACATTCAGAATTTAGCTCAATTGAGTAATACTCAGATATTAAAAACCAAGAATTGATTAAATATCAGTCTTGGTTTTTTGTTTTTTTATCATTAGTGTCCAATAAAAGATTTTAAAAGCGGGATTTCCAAGATAGGATTTCCCGCTTATTTTGTATCTTGAAGTTATCACACATCCAAGATATGAATAAAAGTAAAAACTTTAGCGGACAACCCATAATCAAACAGGTATTAAATTTCATTTTGCCCAAAGATGTTCATCGGACAGCCAAAAAGCACAACAGCGATCGCTATACCAAAAAGTTTACCACCTATGAGCATTTGGCCACTATGGTATTTACCGTGATCAGTGGCTGTAGCTCACTTCGTGAGGTTTCCAGTATTATGCTTGCCTGCGAGGGAAAGATCAACCATCTAGGACTCACGGACTTTCCAAAACGCAGTACCTTGTCAGATGCTAACAGGAGAAGAAGCTCTGAAGTATTTGCCGATATTTATCATTTACTCTACAAACGTTACCATCGCTTTTTATCGGACAGCAGACCCTTAGAACCTGCAGTGAAGAACCTTAAAATCGTTGATTCCTCGACCATACCCCTATTTAGTGACATTCTTAAAGGTGTAGGAAGGAACCCGCTCAACAGCAAAAAGAAAGGAGGTATCAAGATGCATACTATGATAAACGCCATGGAAGACGTTCCTTGTCTGATTAAGTTTTCAAGCGCGGCCACGCACGACCACGCTTTTTCCCTGAGGAGAATCGCTTTTTGGCACGAAAAGCACCAAAAAGTTTATGAGTTCATCACTAATAATTATGATCTTGATGCAGACAAAATAGCCGACATCTATAAAAATAGGTGGCAGATTGAGACGATGTTCAAGCGGCTTAAACAGAACTTTCCGCTAAAGTATTTTTTGGGAGACAATCAAAATGCCATCGAAATACAAATCTGGGTCAGTTTGATAATCCAGCTCATTATGCTTGT
The DNA here is from genome assembly GCF_002893765.1 of Tamlana carrageenivorans. NCBI lineage: Bacteria > Pseudomonadati > Bacteroidota > Flavobacteriia > Flavobacteriales > Flavobacteriaceae > Pseudotamlana > Pseudotamlana carrageenivorans. The sequence continues at coordinate 379,321 of NZ_CP025938.1, forward strand.
GATCCAAAGAAAAACCCAAAGAAACTGGGCTTATTCCAATATGATGTCCGTCATACGATACCATTTGATGACATATATCGATTTGTTCAAATTCCTGAAAAACCCAGAAGCTAATTGGGAAGAGATTACAACCAAAAACATTGGGCAATTAAGCCTTTTTGACCCATAAGGAGGTTCTGTTTTCAAAATAAAGAGTGCGATCAATAAAAAAGGCCAACACCAAAGCTTTTTTAGCTAATTCTGTTTTTTATCGGACAATAATATTTTTAAAATTATATTCTATCCTAGAAAACACACACGAACCTGTTTAAATGATGATTTTAATTATTAATCCATTATAACGAAGCATTTCAATTGACCAAACAGACCAAGAACACCTTTATAACCATAAAAAAAATTATAAGAAGAAATTCCAGACCACACCGAAGCGTACAGTAAAATCGCGGTATGGATTATTTGGTGCCGAATAAAAGTTATTCCCTGTAAATGAAGAATTGAAGTGTTCTGCCTTTAAGAAAAGGCGGGTTTGCCGAATTTTAGCATTTATAAAGTAGTCGAACCTTGGAAAGTTTCCAAATTCTCTGATGTTTTGAACATAGAATTCTGCCAAAACCGGATTATAGGCATTCATATAATACTTTGTAAAGTAATTAAAGGTTAATCCTGTTTGCAAGAACAAGGCTTTATTAAACAAATGACTAGAAAAATACAAAGTATTTCGAGTATTGAATTCTGGGACATTAAAAACGCCACTCTCATCGTCTACTTTTTGATATTCTATGGTATTATTAAGCGCAAACTTTCCTACTCGAAATTCTTTTCCTAATCGCAGTCTTAAATAACTTATGGTTTTGTCGTTTTGAAATGGAGCTATCTGCCCTGAAGTTGGGTTTTCTGTAAAATAAATATAATTGCCTATAGAAGTAAAATCGACTGAAATATCAACCCATTTATCGGAATTTAATTTAAAAGCCAATTGCTGGGTTTCGATATTAGAAAAATCGTTGTGCCAATTGTAGGTTAAGTAATTGCTTTGATATAATAAAGTATTAAAATTTGGCGCTTTAGCACTATGGTTGATAGAAGCAACTGCTTCAATATCTTTATTCAGTTTAAAGGACGCGACTCCTTTTAAATAATTTCCTTCGAAGTCTCCTGCAACATTAACTCCAATATCACCAACTAAATCAAATCTACGATAACGTTTATGATACTTCCCTCCTATAGCAGTCACACTTCCTTTTAATCTATTAATAATGGTTTCACCGTTAACCAACACCAACTGATCGTAACCATAATTATAATAAGTATTACTCGCATTAAACTGAATATCGCCAATTAAATTGTTACTATAATTTAACTGTAACTGATTATATAAGGTTTTAAGAGTGACTTTATCCGACAGATTACTAGCATTGAAAGCACTCCCAAAATACTCGGTATTTGCAGTTGCTTGTACGTACTGGTAATATTTGCTTTCGGCAGATATTACATGATTAACTGTTAAGGTGTTTTTGGCAACAGAATCGTTTTGCTTAATAATTTTATAGTTATGATCGAAATGATAACGTTTACCTACTATGATATTTTCGGCATCTTCAAAACCAACTTCTAAAATGGAACGGTCGGAATACTCGGGGTTTCCACTTTCAAAATTAAGCACACTAGCTTCGTCTAGCCCTCCATTTTCTTGATTCATTAAATCTTGCGTAACCCAATGACCCCGGGCATTATAACGGTTATTTTTAGTGGCATAATTAAAAGTAAATCTAAAATTTCCTGTACTTGTTAATAGATGCTGGTATTTCCCTAAAGAACGCAGCCCTTTATAGGCTATTGAAAAATTAAAGCCAGGGGTCATGTTTGCGGTAAAAAAAGAATCGACAAGCTGCCCTTGTTCAAAAGCAGTTTTCATGAAAAGCTCTGTTAACGGTGTAGGCACGCGATAATAATTAATATCTTCTACCTCCATATAGTTAAAGTGCCTTGCTCGCGCACCAAATAATGGCATTAACTGGGTGCTTTCAAAATTATAACTTAAGGTATTGTAGGTTTGGCCTAGGTTTGAAAAAGGAATCAATCCGAAATTATCTTTTCTAAGATAATTAAACTTATAATCTTTTTGAATACTGAGAGTGGTATCTACAAAAGTCGTATCATTCTCATGCGATATGATTTGATATTGGTCGATATCTCCCTTTATTTTTTTTGTTTTTTTATTTCCTAGGCCTTCATTAGGTTTAAAAGTACGAACAGAATCTTGACTCGTCGTGCCTAGACGTTTTGCTTGCGCCCCTATAACGTTGGTACAAAAAAGAAATATGGATACTAAAACTAGGGTAGTAAATTGTAGATTCCTTTTTTTAGTATGCACTTTTAACGTTACAATCATATTAAACTTATAGGTAAACGCTAACGATTATGCTGCAGCGCTCAAACATTTTTTTCTTGAAGCAAAAGTAATTATTTGAACGTAAAGAGCACGAAATTATTTTAAATATTGAAAAAGGTCATGAGCTGGAGGCTGTAGGTGGTATGCTGATAGCCGAAGGAAGCTTCAGAGTTGCAAAGTCACATAGTTTCAGAGATGACGTTATGCTGTATGCTGTAAGCCATATGCTAGACAGACCACTATAAAAAACATGGAACTAGAGAGGGAAGGTTAATATTCAATAGGCTATAATAAATAATCAAAGGACAATAATAAATGCTTTAGGCTGTACGCTATATGCTAGGCTAGCGACTATTGAAAACATGTAACTATAGCGGTAGAATTAATAATAATTAATCAATAGGCAATAATAAATATTCAATATTTTAGCCCCATGTTATTAAATAATCATTCCGGTTTAAGTTTAGAATGTGGCACCGACGAAGCGGGTCGTGGCTGTTTAGCGGGTCCTGTGACAGCTGCTGCGGTAATACTTCCTGAAAATTTCAACAATCACATATTAAACGATTCGAAGCAAATTAGCGAAAAAAAGCGCTTATTTTTAAAACCTATTATTGAAGAGCAAGCTATATGCTTCGCCGTTTCTCATGTATTTCAAGAAAAAATAGACGACATCAATATTTTAAATGCCTCTATTCTTGCTATGCATGAATCGATTGCCCAACTAACAACCCTCCCAGAGTTTATTATTGTAGATGGCAACAAATTTAAAGACTACCCCAATATTCCTCATGAAACCATTATTAAGGGCGACGGTAAATATTTAAGTATTGCTGCGGCTTCTGTTTTAGCAAAAACTTATAGAGACCTTTATATGGATAGCATCCATGAAGAATACCCCATGTATAATTGGAAAAAAAATAAAGGATACCCCACCAAAGAGCATCGGGAGGCTATAAAAAAATACGGCATTACAAAATACCACCGAAAATCTTTCCGATTATTACCAGAACAGTTAAAGTTAAAGTTATAAGGTTTTAAAGGCACTAAAAAATATATTAGGTTTGTAGAAACATTTGCAACCTATGAGATTTTTTTGCATTCCTCTTTTCTTTACAATATTATTAAGCTGTACCAATGCTAATACTAAACGTTCTGAACTGCTAGATTTTGCCCCTGAAAACACGGCTGTTATTATTAAAACCCAAGAATTAAACAGAGTGAAAAGTGGTATTACGAACAATGATTTTCTTAATAAAATTTCTAAAACTACTGCTTTTACCGGTTTAGAACAGCAACTAGAAAATATTTCTTATTTAAAACCTCAAGGTGAAACTTTAATTTGTCTTTCTAAAGATAATCTTGACAGCCTGCACTATTCGGTTATAACCAAGTACCATAAAGCTTTATTTACAACAGATTCTATTCCTAGTTATTTTGAAGAGTCTCTTGCTTATAAAAAGAAAACCATTACAAAATCGACTATTAATGATGCTACTTTTTACAGTGCTGTTATTGACAGTACATTTTTCGCATCATCTTCAAAAGCACTCGTTGAAGCTGTTTTTGAAAACGCCCCAAAAGATGAAGGGCTAATAAAAATATACCGTACAACTGCCCAAGATAAAACGCTCTCACTTATTATTAAGCCCGAAAGCACTTTTCTTAAATCCCTATTTATACAGGACTCGATTCCTTTTAATGATTTCTCAGAGTATTTAGCCCTGGATATCGATCTTAATCAGAATAACATTTTATTTAACGGCATTTCAAAAGCCAACGATTCGACTCAAAGTTTAATCAATATATTTAAAGGAACCGTACCGCAAATAAATCAAATTCAACATATAGCGCCATCAAATTGTGATGGGTTTTTAAGTACGACCTTTGATAATTTCAAAACTTTTGAAAAAAACATGGCAGTATTTAAACGTCGAGATTCTATAATTAACGAGTCTGCTTTATTTAATGATGTTATTGAAATAGGCTCAATTTATGAAGACGACAAGCGTGCTATTGTTTTAAACTCTATAGATGTTATTGCCACCAATGATGCGCTTTTAGGAGAGCAAACTATTACAGACCAGTATAGAGAAATAAACATTTACGATTTTAGTCGACCAGAATTATTCAAACAGATGTTTTCTCCAATAATTACTTTTAGCCAAGCGACGAAGTATTGTGTTTTAGATCAGTTTTTTGTGTTTGCTAACGATACCGAGTTGCTTCAAAATATCATATCGAATTATCAAAATAAAACCACGCTTGCCGAAAAAGACTTTTACAAAAACAGCCAGATAGCTATAAGTGATGCGGCTTCCATACTGCTATTTAATAATGGAGCGACTTTAAAATCTATTATAGATCGTAATTTTGGAGGTAGCGAAAATTTTGATATTTCTCAGTATAATGCTACTATGATTCAATTTATTTACGACAATAATTTTGCTCATGTTAATGGCATTATTCAGAAAAATAAAACGAAGGTATCCGATCAATCCATTTCAGAAGAACTTAATATTAAGCTTGATGCCCCTTTATTAAATGCCCCACAGTTTGTAAAAAACCACATTACCAATCAACAGGAAATTGTAGTTCAGGACATTAACAACAACTTGTATTTAATATCTAATGGCGGAAAAATACTCTGGAAAAAACAACTTCAAGGTCCTGTTCTAGGTCGTATCGAACAAATTGACATGTATAAAAACGGCAGACTACAACTTGCTTTCGCCACACCTCATCGGGTATATGTTTTAGACCGTAACGGAAAAGAAGTTAAACCGTTTGCTTTAAAATTTAAAGATAAAATCACCCAGCCCTTGGCTGTTTTCGATTATGATAAACGCAAAAACTACCGCCTATTAGTTACACAAGGCAAAAACCTGATTATGTATGATAGCAAAGGGAAGTTTGTGAAAGGTTTTTCTTTTAATTCGGCCAAAAGCGACATTATATGCAAACCAGAACACTTTAGAATTTCTAGTAAGGATTATATTGTTTTCAAAACAAAAACCAACCTACATATTTTAAACCGAACCGGTAAAACCCGCGTAAAAACACAAGATTTCCATAGTTTTTCAGATGAACCTGTGTTTTTATATAACGGCAACTTTACAAGTACTTCGGTCGATGGTCATTTGATTTCTACAGATACCAAAGGCGGTATGTCCACACAAAACTTAAACCTTTCTGAAAATCATGGTTTACAAACCACAAGTAAAACATTAGTCGCTCAAAGTGAAAACAAACTTACCATAAAAGACAAAACTACCGAGTTAGATTTCGGACAATACACCAAGCCAAGTTTGTTTTACATAAACAATAAAATATATGTATCGACTACCGATATACAGGCTCATAAAGTATATCTTTTTGATAGTCAATCCCAGCTTTTACCTAATTTCCCAGTTTACGGTAATGGCCCCATAGCATTAGAGCAAATCGACAAAGACAACAAACTGGAATTTGTAACTAAAGGTGATGAAAATTCCATCATTATGTATCAAATTAATTAATACTATTGCATTCCTAAAAACACAGCCATGATTTCTAGAAAAAACGCTTCAATTTCTCAATTTATAATTCATAAAGTTGGTAACAAATTCAACGATACTAAAAATGCTTTTTCCGAGAAAACCGTAGATTTCGATGAAGCTAGCTACGAACTCATGCTCCCTTTTTTGTTAAAACCATTTGGCAGCGTGGTGCAGAGTTACCGTTTTAATCATCATTCTAATATTTCATTAAATGAAATTAACAGTTATGCGGCACAATTATTTAATGATGAAGAAGCCTTTATTGATGTTTCAAAACATATTGTTACGCATTTGTATGAACAATCAAATTCTTCACAAATTAAAACGGGTGATGTTTTAGTGGTGATGTTTGAAGGCATCGAATTTCAAGATATCACGACCAATGCTGTAGGTATATTTAAAATTGAAAGTAAAGTGAATTTCTTTCAAACCTATTTAGAAGACAACAGCTACGATGTATTAGTACAAAAAGGTATCAGTTCTAGAAAGGTTGATAAAGGTTGCTTGATTTTAAACCAAAGTGATGGTGAAGGCAATATCATTCTAAGTGTGGACAATAACAGTTATGATGCACAGTACTGGATTAACCACTTCCTTAATATTAAATACGCCGACGATGCCAACAACCACACCCAGCAATATATTGAGCTTTGCAAAGAATTTTCGACAGAAATTATTCAAACCAGTTATGGTGCTCAAGAAAAAAACAGCTTTTTAGCTAAAACTATCGATTTCTTTAAAGAGAATGAAGTGGTGAATGTAGAACGTTTTAAAGAAGAGCTTTTTGAAGAAGACAAACACAAACAACAGTTTGATGATTACAAAAAAGAGTTTGAAGGTGCCCAAAACCTCATCATTAGAAATCAGTTTGATGTCGCTGAAGCCGTTGTAACCAAAGCAAAGCGCAAGATTAAAACCGATATTAAGTTGGATACCAATATTCAAATAAAACTGGATATTGATGCACCTGATTCTTCGGCAGAATATTTAGAACGTGGCTACGACGAGGAGAAAAAAATGCATTACTACAAAGTGTTTTTTAATGCCGAGGACTAATTTACCGAAAAGAAAGCAACTCGTCTCGGCTGTAGAAATAAATAAAAGAGGCGTTTGAAAAGTATACCTGATATTATAATGAACTTGTCCTATTAATGATAACACCATCGGTTGGGATAAGTTAAATCTTAAAAATCAAGTTTTACTAACTTTTCAAACAGCCTCTTTTTTTTGGTTTAGTTGATAAAGTGGTAATCTAAATATTAAACGCCTCCTTTGAGGACTTTTTGCCAATTTTCGAGTTCTTCCCACTCGCCTAAATCGGCTAAGTTTGCTTGTGCTGGCCAAGTTCTAGTCATTCCTCTATGGGTAATAAAAGCAGGACCCGCATCAACGAGCATGCTTTCAAGAAAATCTATTGAAGTATTAGAAAGTTGCTTATAGCTTATAATACCTTTATCGTTGAGTAAACCTTCAATTTTAGGCCCTATACCTTCAACTTTTTTCAAATCTTGTTTCACATAAGTTTCTTCTTCTTTACTATTTCCACATCCAAAAATCGATTTTAGAAGCCAGCCTAAAAGAAAGCCTAAAATAAACGCTGCTAAAAGCCATAAAAACCATGGCCAAAATACATCAGACCCATCGCAAGCGGTCGTACTTATTTGTAATAATCTCATAATTTTATTTTTTTGGTTAATTGTTATTTGGTGATGTGCACTTCTACACGTCGATTAAGTCGTTTATTTTCTGGAGAATCGTTAGGCTTTAGCGGCATGGTTTCGCCTTTAGACTCTACGGTAATTTTATCTGCTTCAACACCTAAACTCACTAAGTGTGATTTATATTCGTTAGCGCGCTTAAGTCCTAAATCCTCATTATACTGTAGAGGGCCATCACTATCGGTATGTCCTACTAATTTAATATGATCTCCAGAATCTTTTAAGAAAGTTGCCAATTCTTGGAAATAAGCTAAAATACTTTCGTTAGAAACTTCCTCGGCCGAATCGTATTTATAAAACACTAAGGTTTTTTCTAAATGCTCCATTACGTTATCATTTCGAGTTACCCATTTGTATTTAAGTTCGTGCAGCATTTTCACTTTAGTAGCTTCACAATCGCTAGCTGCTCGTACGTCTATTTCAATATCCTCTGCCGGTAATTCGGTAAATAAGGCTTTTACTTTTTCTGCACGATCAAATCCTGCTTGCTCTTCTTCACCTGTAAAATAAGGACCTACTAAAAGTAATTTTTTACCTGCAACTTGAGCATCCAAAATTTCTTGTTTTTTTGCTGGCCATTTTTCATTGGTAATAACAGCACCTGTATTACAATCAAAAATTAAAGGCCCGTATTCGACTACCGGTTCGGGTTCGGCACAACACACGACTGTATCTTTATACCAACCCCAGCTAAACCAAGCCAAGAGCAGAAAAAGAATACATAGTAAGAAAGCTAATGTTTTTTTCATTTTAACGGTTTTAAGTATTCCTGTTCAATGTACGAAAAAAAACCATAATATATAAACTTTTACCTTCGTAAAACAATGAGTAACACCTACTGGACCGTTTATATAAACATTACTTTTTTAATATAAATTTTCAATAGCGTCCAAAACGCTTAAAAAGAGAAAGGGATTTTGTATCTCAAAATATTATTTTTGAGTTGCACAACAAAAAACAACCTTTCTCCATGACAAATATAACATTGTTCTCTCAGATAATCTCCAAATTAGACCGTTCTAGTTTTTCTAAACTTGTAAAAGCCAAGGGAATAGATAAACATCAAAAAGGATTTAATAGTTGGACACATTTAGTCTCCATGTTGTTTTGTCAATTTGCAAAAAGTCAATCCGTCCGAGATATAAGTAATGGACTTCGCTCTGCCACAGGAAACCTTAATCATTTAGGCATACAGAAAGCACCTTCCAAATCAACGATAAGCTATCAAAACAAACATCGAGACTGGACGCTTTATCGAGATTACTACTATGTTCTTTTAAAAAGTTTTGGACAGCACCCTCACTTAAAACGTGTTAAATTCAAAATTAAATCCAAGATATTTCTATTAGATTCTACAACGATAAGTCTATGTTTAAGTCTCTTTGATTGGGCAAAATACAAAACCCACAAAGGAGCTGTAAAAATGCACACCTTGCTTGATTATGATGGTAAAACAGCAGATAATAAAGGAGCTTACGATATTCCTTTGATTAGCCGTTCGGTTATTGTCGCAGATCGATTTTATAATGATTTTTCGTTACTTAACGTTTGAGACAGCAACCAAGTGTTTTTTGTAATTAGGCACAAAGAAAACATCCAATTTAAGAGTATTAAAGAAAAAGAATTGCCAGAAAATAGACATCATCATGTTTTAAAAGATGAAATCATTGAGCTAACAGGGGCTAAATCAAAAACAAAATACCCAAAGAAGCTACGTAGAATAGCTGTATGGGACGATAAAAATAACCAGGAAATAGAACTTATTACCAACCAAATGTCTTGGACAGCAAACACAATTAGCCAACTCTACAAAGCTAGATGGGATATTGAGATATTCTTTAGAGACATCAAACAACAGCTACATACTAAATCGTTTATAGGAACTTCTGAAAATGCCGTAATGATACAAATATGGACGGCTCTTATTACTATACTCATCCTAAAAGCCTTAAAAGCAAATGCAAAATATAATTGGTACTTGTCCAATTTAGTAGCTTTTATAAGACTTAACCTTTTTGTCAAAGTGGATTTGCAAAAATGGATTGATAGCCCTTTTAACGAGCAGCCTCCCCCCAAACAAAATTATACACAAGGGGTTCTTTTTTGAAAAAGATAAAAAACATGGCTAATTACCAGTAAAATCGTTGACTTTTGATTAGATCAAAAATGTTTAGGACAGGATTGATAAATTTTTAAAAAATAATTTTATCTCCTAACAATACTCATGTTTTTTGGCGATTTAATAATTTAATTTCGCGCCCTAAAAATTTATCTTTAATGGAAAATAATAAAACACAATTAATCGACGCTACTGCAAACCCTGCTCCATTGGGATTGTTAGCATTTGGCATGACTACAGTATTATTAAATTTACATAATATTGGTCTGTTTAAAATAGATGCCATAATATTAGGTATGGGTATTTTTTATGGTGGTTTAGCCCAAGTGATTGCGGGGATTATGGAATGGAAAAAAGGAAATACTTTCGCGACTACCGCCTTTACGTCTTACGGTTTTTTCTGGCTAAGTTTTGCTGCTTTAGTGCTTTTACCTAAAACGGGACTAACAACAGCTCCAGAAAATGCCTCGTTAGTATCTTATTTAGTCATGTGGGGGATTTTCACAGGAGCTTTATTTGTAGGGACTTTAAAAATAAGTAAAGCGCTACAGTTTGTATTTGCCTCTTTAACCATTTTATTCTTTTTACTAGCTTTAGGCGATTATACGCATAACGACACTATTGGTTTTATTGCCGGTTCTGTTGGTATCATCTGTGGATTTTCGGCAATTTATACTGGCATGGCGCAAGTTATAAATGAATTATATAAAAAAGTGATACTACCTATTGGGCCTATCGGTTAGAAAACAAGTATTATTTTAGCTTTACAAAAACCATTTTTTAATCCTTTTTAAAAAATGGTTTTTTTATGATAAACCCTTGCCTTTAATGAAAATTGATCGTTTTGTATTGGCTATAATAACTACAATTATAGCCGCTTATTTTTTTCCACAATTAGGAAGTTCTTCAAGCCCTGTGCCCTTGGACACCATAGGAACTATTGGTGTTTCTCTAATTTTCTTTTTTTACGGATTGAAATTAAGTCCGGATAAAATTAAATCTGGTTTAAAAAATTGGAAGCTTCACCTGGTAGTACAAGCTTCTACATTTTTACTATTTCCCTTAATTATTCTCGCGGCAAAACCATTTATTTATTCTGATGAAGCAGAAAGCTTATGGCTCTCGTTTCTTTTTCTAGGGGCTTTACCCTCTACGGTATCATCGTCGGTCGTTATGGTTTCTATTGCTAAAGGCAATGTGCCAGCAGCTATTTTTAACGCCAGTATTTCGGGACTTATAGGTATTATGATTACACCGCTATGGATGGAGCTTTTTATTCCTCCAAGTACGGCAGATTTCGATTTAACAGAAATTTACACCAAATTAATTATCACCATCATTGCCCCTGTTTTTTTGGGCATCCTTTTACAGCGTTTTGGAAGACATTTTGCAGCAAAATACAAGAACCAATTAACCTCCTTCGATAAGCTTGTTATACTTTTAATTATTTATAAGAGCTTTGTACACTCTTTTGAAGACCACATTTTTAGCAGTATGAGCTTCATTGATTTGTTAATTATGGCTGGGCTGCTTATTTTACTTTTTTATGCCGTATATTTCTTTATTGGATTAATATCTAAAGTTTTAAAATTTAATAGAGAAGATCAAATTACAGCACAGTTTTGCGGCACAAAAAAATCGCTAGTTCATGGTACTGTTTTCGCAGAGATATTATTCCCAGCAACTTTTCCCGTAGGCTTGATTTTATTACCACTGATGCTTTTCCATGCTTTGCAGATTTTTATTATAAGTGTTGTGGCTTCGCGGTTGGGGAGGGGTTATGAGGAGTTATGAGGAGTTGCGAGAAGTTAAGGAGGTGAGGAGGTGAAGGAGGTGAGAAGTTAAGAAGTTACGTAATTAGAGTGTTATTAGCTTGGCCTCGAATAGGGTTTTAAAATGTTTAAGTAGTTTTTCCTTTACTTCGGCTTCGTCTACTTTAGATATTCCTAACTCTACGTTTAAAGAGGTTACGGCTTTTCCTCTAATTCCACAGGGAATGATATTATCAAAATACCCTAAATCGGCATTAACGTTTAAAGCAAAACCATGCATGGTAACCCAACGACTGGCACGCACACCCATGGCACATATTTTACGTGCAAATGGTGTGCCTACATCTAGCCACACACCCGTTTCCCCTGGACTACGTTCAGATTTAAGTCCGTAATCGGCCAGCGTTAGAATAATCATTTCCTCTAACAAACGTAGATACTTATGGATATCGGTAAAAAAGTTTTCTAAATCTAAAATGGGATAGCCTACAATTTGTCCGGGACCATGATAAGTAATATCGCCACCTCTATTTATTTTATAAAAAGCAGCGCCTTTTTCGGTAAGTTGTGCTTCACTTAAAAGTAAGTTAGACATGACGCCGCTCTTTCCTAGAGTGTACACATGAGGATGTTCTACAAACAGTAAATAATTGGGCGTAGCTAAGGCGGTATCTTCTCTTCTATTTTTAATTTTTAAATCGACAATCTCCTTAAAAATAGCTTCTTGATAATCCCAAGTTTCCTTGTAATCTTTAACACCTAATTCTTGAACTTTAACTTCTTTATTCACTAGCTTTTTATGATAAAAGTTTGACGACTCTATGGGATACCCCACCAATACGTTGCGCAAAGGTAATTATTAAAAGCCAATAAATGTAGATTGAAGAATTTGGTGTTTTAAAGTGACTATTTTTAATCACAGCCTGACTGGAATTCTGTACAACTTACTTCAAATAATTCTGAAATATGCGTAAAACAAATATCAGACTTTTTTATACCATTAATTTGCGTACTTCGGATTGTTTAAAATAACCAAAGCAGCAATAACACCAGGTACCCAACCGCACAGCCATAATAAAAATACGATTAATACAGAGCCACAACCTTTGCCCATAACGGCTAATGGCGGACATATAATTGCCAGTAAAACTCTCCAAAAACTCATGTGTTGTTATTCTTTTGATTGACGATTACCTTTATGACGCTTAAAACGTTTAAACGTTACATTAAATTTCCTAAAAAACGACGGCGCTGCGTTAGGGATAGCAGCGGAAATCCTTTTTGTGAGGTACGAATAAAAAGATTGCAGCGTATAGCCCGACCTCCCGATTGGGATCGGGAGTGTAACGCCCTTAAAATTCATAAATCATAAAGTGTAAATCGGAAATCAAATGATTATATTTGTGCCTTAAAAATTTTCACATCATATTTAAAGTATGGCACAATTATCTGAACAAGAGCTTGTAAGAAGAGAGAAATTAGTAAAACTGCGTGAGTTAGGAATTAATCCTTATCCAGCAGATTTATATCCTGTAAATCATACTTCTAGAGAAGTTAAAAACGATTTTGAAGTAGGCAAATCTGTTACCATTGCAGGGCGTTTAATGATGATAAAGGTGCAAGGAAAGGCTAGTTTTGCACAGTTACAAGATTCTGAGGGTAAAATACAAGTCTATTTTAACCGTGATGAAATTTGTCCTGGGGAAGACAAAACTAAATACAACGAAGTTTTTAAAAAGCTTTTAGATTTTGGCGATTTTATAGGTGTTGAAGGTAAATTATTTACTACGAAAGTTGGCGAAAAATCGGTTCGTGTTAAAGATTTCACCTTATTAAGTAAAGCCTTAAAACCGCTTCCGTTGCCAAAAGAAAAAGACGGAGTTGTATATGATGCTTTTACCGATCCAGAACAACGTTACAGACAACGTTATGCCGATTTAGTTGTAAACCCACACGTTAAAGACGTATTTATTAAACGTACTAAACTTTTTAATGCGATGCGTGAATTTTTTAATTCTGCTGGTTATTTTGAAGTTGAAACACCAGTTTTACAACCTATTCCTGGTGGTGCTGCTGCACGCCCATTTATGACGCATCATAACGCCTTGGATGTACCTTTATACATGCGAATTGCTAACGAACTTTATTTAAAAAGATTGATTGTTGGGGGGTTTGAAGGGGTTTACGAGTTTTCTAAAAACTTTAGAAACGAAGGAATGGACCGTACGCATAATCCTGAATTTACCGCTATGGAAATTTATGTAGCTTATAAAGACTACAACTGGATGATGAGTTTCTGTGAACGCCTACTTGAATACTGTGCAATAGCCGTTAACGGGAAGACAAAAGTGAAATTTGGTGAGCATGAAATCGATTTTAAAGCACCATACGCTAGAGTGACTATGGCCGATTCTATTAAACACTTTACAGGGTTTGATATTACTGGAAAAACTGAAGAAGAAATAAGGCAAGCTGCCAAAGATCTAGGTGTTGAAGTTGACGAAACCATGGGTAAAGGCAAACTGATTGATGAAATTTTTGGAGAGAAATGTGAAGGCAATTACATTCAACCGACTTATATTACAGACTATCCAAAAGAAATGAGTCCGTTATGTAAAGAACATAGAGAAAATCCTGAATTAACCGAGCGTTTTGAACTTATGGTTTGTGGTAAAGAAATTGCAAATGCATATTCTGAACTTAACGACCCAATAGACCAACGCGAACGTTTTGAACACCAATTAAAACTTGCTGAAAAGGGTGATGATGAAGCTACCGAATTTATAGACCACGACTTTTTACGTGCTTTAGAGTACGGTATGCCGCCTACATCGGGTATGGGAATTGGTATGGATCGACTAATTATGTTTTTAACAAACAACCAATCCATTCAAGAAGTTTTATTCTTCCCACAAATGCGACCAGAGAAAAAAGCGGTTGCTTTAAGTGATGAAGGCAAAGCTGTTTTAGATCTTTTAAAGAAAGCTGAAAAAATAGCGTTAACAGATTTAAAAACACAGTCTGGTTTATCGAATAAGAAATGGGATAAAACCATTAAGGAATTAACAAAAAACAAATTGGCTAAGGTTGAAAATACCAATGACGGCTTGTTTGTGGAACTACTTTAAGTTCTAAAACAACATATAAAATAAAAAAGCCGGGAACCACCCCGGCTTTTTTTTTAACTAACTAACAACTAAACATAATTCTTAAACCAATATATTGTAAATTAAAAAGTTATTTTAGGAGGAACTTTTTAATAGTATTTGTTTCAAACTAATTATACACTACAAAGAGAAGGAATATCTGTGATATGTTTAAGAGTTTTAGAAATATTTAACAGCATTGCTAGTTAACTTTATACTTTCCTTAAGATTGCTTAAGTATTTTGTTAATTTTTTTAATAATTATGTAATTAGCTGTGAGTTTTAACAAGCTCCACTTACCACACAACTTTACCGTGATGAACTTAATGCCTTCCTATAGATTCTAGCAGAATCATATCAAACTTAGAATTTATAGTAACTATGCCATTTATCACTTTTGATGTCTTTCCTGAGTAAAAATCGCGAACCAGGTCACCTTCTAAAAACACCTCTGAAACAGCCATAGTTTTATGTCCTTTATCTAGATTTAAACCAACTACCACCGCATCACGAACCCCTTCTTTGGCATACTTTCTAGAAAACACATAAGGTGTTTGAGAAATCATATGATGCTTTCCTGCACCTACTGACGGGTGCTTTGCTCTAAACCGCCCAAGTTTTTGCCAATGCGCTAAAACAGCTTGTGTTTCTGGATTTGATTTGACAGCCTCCCAATTCATAAACGTTCGTAAATTGGCATCGCCTACTGCCCCTTCGGCATGTAAAACCCTAGCCGATTCGTCGCCGTAATATATTTGAGCCGCCCCTTGTGATAATAATAGTTTTGTAGCCGTTTCAAAAGATTTTTCTCGTTTAGGATCGAATGGCTGCCCATCGTCATGTGACGTTAAATAGTTTAATACGCTATAACCTTTTAAATCGTTATGAAGCAATGCATCGTATTTTGAAAACATGGTTTCATAATCCAATTGTTGCGCATCCCACTTAAACTCAAAATTGATTAATTGATTGAAAGCCTTATCGAAATAATTTACTTTTTTATCGCCAAAATCGAATGCTTTGGTAGCGCTAATTCCGTAGTTATAAACTTCGCCAACTAAATAAAAACCGTTCGCATCTAAAACTTTCTCTGGGTTATTGGTTTTAAAATCAGCGAAAGCGGCATCCAAAACTTTTCTAAATTCTTTCCACACATAAGCTTCGGTATGTTTTACGGTATCTACACGGTAACCGTCAATGCCAAATTCGGTAACATAATCGGCCAACCATTTCATGATATAAAAACGGGGCGCTCTGGGGTAACCTGTTTTCTCAAAAAAGGCATCTAATTCGGCAATTTCTTGCTTGTAACGTCTTTCAGCTTTCCATTTTTCCACCAATGGCAACGGAAGTTCTACATTTTCGTTGCTTTCGGTTCTAATATCGGGTAAGTTTTCAACCAGCGTACAAGTTACGGTACTTTCGAAATTATGATAATCGCAAGCCGGCCCTGTACGCACCCAATCGTCTGGCCAAACAGAATCATCTTCGGTTACTGGCCCTGTATGATTTATTACGGCATCTAAAATAATACGGATGCCGTTTTTATGCGCCACCTCAACAAGATGTTTTAAATCGGCTTTGGTTCCAAAATTAGGGTCTAGGTTGGTCCAATCTTTAGTCCAGTAGCCATGATAACCGTAAGTTACCCCAGTCCCTTCATCGGTGCCGCCATGAATTTGTTCTACAATGGGCGTCATCCAAATGGCATTCACCCCCAGTTTTGTAAAATAGCCCGCTTCAATTTTTTCGATAACACCTTTAATATCGCCACCTTCAAAACCACGTAAAACGCCGGTTTCTTTATTACGGTTAAAATTAACATCGTTTGTAGTATCAGCATTATTAAACCTATCGGTAAGCATGAAATATATGGTAGCTGCATCCCAATCAAAAGGCACAGTCTCAGATTCCTTTAACTTTTCTTGTTGATTTTGACATCCTACGAATAGCATTCCTAAAATAAAAAGTGATCCTAGTTTAAACATTTCTTATTGTAATTTTAAGATGAAAGACTCTAAAGGTTTTAAAGTAATTTTTACTACCCCTTGATTTTCTGAAACTTTCAACAGCGATCTAAATTCTTTATACAACAAATCTTCTACCTGATAGTCTCCGGGCTCCAACTGCCATGTTTTAATTAGTGTTACTGGCAACTTCAGATTAATTTCGGCACCGTAATCTGCATCGAAATTACTTATAACAATAAGTTTTTCATTGGTATTCCAACGGGCATAAGCCAATTGTTTTGCCGTGTAAAACTTTGTATGCGCTTTATTGTATTCGTGTAAATCTTTATAAGCTCCCATTAAGGCTTCGCTAGAAATAGTCACGTTTAACAAACGCTTATAAAAATCGCGCAGGTTTAATTCTTCAGCAGTGGATTGGCCGCCATCAAATTGTTTATTATTCACCCAACGGTTTATGGTTTGTACACTACCGTAATCGAAAATTGAAGTTCTTGACGGATCTCCAAAACCTAAATCTTCGGCCCCTGGCTCCCCTAATTCTTGTCCGAAATAAATTAAAGTCGGTGATGTACTTATGGTTGCCGAAACCACCATGGCTGGTTTAGCTTTTTGAGCATTTCCTGCAAATTCTGGGCTTGCAATACGCTGCTCGTCATGATTCTCTAAAAAGTGCAGCATGTGGTGTTCAATATCTTTTAAATCCTCTTGAATGGGTGGAATATTATCGGTTTTTCCATAACCTTGAATCACATGTTTTAGGGTGTCGTACAATTGTACTTTATCGTATAAGTAATCCATTTTTCCTTTACGGATATAATCACGATACAAACTCGGGTTATAAACTTCGGCAAGCAAAAATGCGTCTGGGTTATTCATTTTTATGGCAGAATTCATGTAGCTCCAAAACTCAACAGGAACCATTTCAGCCATATCATAACGGAAACCATCAACGCTTTTTTCGGTCCAAAACAAGGCAATATCTTTAAACTTATCCCAAGAATCTGGTACGGTTTTGTCTTTCCAAAAATCGAAATGCGCTTTATAATCCTTCATATCGAAACCTTCGGGCAAAGGATCAAAATCATGTTTTCCATCAGGCGATACCCCATAATTAATCTTAACCGTTTCGTACCAATCGTTAGGCTCTGGTTGCGATAAACGCGAACCGTTTCCAGTCCATTTCGATGGATTTTCTTCAAACTTACCATCCGACAACGGGTTCTTCTCTCCGCCTAAAGGCAAATAACCATTTTGCCAATTGGGCACTTTAAAAGCCTCTCCCGGATTGTAATAAAAATTATTATTTACACTATAAACGACTGCTTTATCGTCGGTTTCTCCGAAATCGGTAATCCCTTCTGGCTTGGAAATGCTTTTATAATTTCGTGCCACATGATTAGGAACGATATCGATAATCAGTTTTAAACCGGCTTTATGCGTACGTTTTATTAAAGCTTCAAATTCTTGTAAACGCGCTGCTGGGTTTTCGGCTAAATCTGGATTTACATTGTAATAATCTTTAACCGCATAAGGCGAGCCTGCTCTCCCTTTTACCACATCGGGATCGTCGTTAGAAATGCCATATTTTGTATAATCGGTAATGACATCATGATGCGGAACGCCAGTATACCAAATGTGCGTTACGCCTAAATCCTTTATTTCTGCTAAAGCCTTATCTGTAAAATCGTTAAACTTACCAACGCCATTTTCTTCAATGGTTCCCCAAGGTTTATTGGTCGTGTTTGTGTTACCGAACAAGCGGGTAAACACTTGATAAACCACTTCTTTTCTTGACTTTTTATCGTTCGCCATCAAGTTATTTTCAGACATTACTTCTTTCTCTTTAGAGCCACAACTTACTAATACAACTAAAACCGTTACAATGGATACTACGCGAAGCTTTAACATGTTGTTTTTATTTTAATTCTAACTTAAAATTTATTTTTTCTGAATATTATTTTTCTATCATTCTCGTAATAAGCCATAGTCTTGTTCATTTTTTCCATTGATGAAAAAACGAACCAAAAAAATCTAGGCTTACGAATCTTTATCTAAATTTATCGCTCGACACCTAAATTTCAGAAACTCGCTTTGAAAATTATTGCTAGCTTCAAAAACTCGTTTAGCTCAAACAGTCTGAAATTTTACGGTGTTTTCACTTCAAATTTTACGATAAATTTTCGATAGGCCATACCCTGATTAACTTCAAAACGTTATTGTTCTAATTATCATACCTAATTTATGGTATCCACCAGCAGGATATTATTTAGTTGTTAATAAAAGTGGTCCTTTTTTTGAAAGTTTCAATGTAGCACCCCACTTGACCGCTTCACCTGAAATTACGTTTTTAAGTATTTTTCCTTCCAAGTCCAACTCTTTAAAATGCGACAGATCTAAATCTATAAGACTTTCATTTTTATTCAAAATTAACACCACGGTTTCTGTGCCTTCGGTTCTACTTAACACGTAAACACCATTTTCTGGAGCAAAATGAATGGTTTTCCCTTTATGAATGGCGTCACTTTTCTTTCTGTAATTTAATATTTTAACAACAAAATCCTGCATACTAGCTTGTTCTTTTGTTAAGCCTTTTCTTGAAAAGGCATTAACAGCATCGCCTTGCCAACCTCCAGGGAAATCGGTTCTAATTAAACCATGATCATGAGGTTTTGCCGTGTTTTGCATTAATATTTCTGTGCCGTAATACATTTGTACAATGCGTGGCATGAGGAATATATAACTCAAAGCCATTTTAGTATTTACTACATTTTCTTTTAACTGTGTAAACACGCGATCCATATCATGATTGTCTGGAAACACTAAAATCGCTTCAGGGTTGGTATAGACAAAATCCATCGCTAAACCCTCGTACATTTTTACGAATCCTGTGCTCCAAGCTTCGTCTTCATTTAGAGCATTTACAATGTTTTCTTGCATTGGGAAATCCATTGTCGATGTTAAATGCGACTCGTAACCTTCCTTATTTGGCGTGCCTGTTTGCCAATACCTAACTAATAACAGATTGGTGCTCCACTCTTCGCCAACAATACTAAAATTGGGATATTCGCTCATAATGGCGCCTGCCCAATCGCTCATAAACGCTTTGTCTGGATATGGGTAGGTGTCTTGACGAATACCGCCTAAGCCTAAAGTTTCTATCCACCAAATATTATTTTGAATGATGTATTTCGCCATAAACGGATTCTTCTGATTTAAATCGGGCATAGAGGGCACAAACCATCCTTCAGTCATGTCTTGCTTATCAATTTTTGAAGCATAAACATCCTGATTGGCTGTACGCCTGTGGTTTGAATTTTTCAGTTTGCCGTTAGATTCAAAAGTTTTTTGCTGATTTACCCAGTCTTCAAAAGGCAAATCGGTCATCCACCAATGGTTACTTCCGCAGTGGTTGGCCACCATATCCATAATTAATTTTAAACCTCGCTCGTTCATTTCTTGAGACAATTCGATGTACTCATCTAAAGTTCCAAAACGCCGATCGACCTCATAAAAATCGGTCATAGCATAACCATGATACGACGATGTTGGCATATCGTTAGTTAACATTGGCGTTGGCCAAATGACTGTAAATCCCAATCCGTGGATATAATCTAAATTATTAATTATACCACGAATATCCCCACCGTGTCTGCCATAATCATCTTTACGGTTAAGCACTTTTTCTTGCATGCTTTTAACCACATCGTTGGATGTATCGCCATTCGCAAAACGATCGGGCGTAATTAAATAAATGGCATCACTACTGTTAAATCCGATATACGCTTCCGCGGATTTTTCTCTGGCTTTCAATTCATATTTATAAGCTGCTTTTTTACCTTTTTTAGATTTGAAAACAATATCAAAACTTCCGGGTTTAGCTAAAGCAGAAATATTTAAATCGATGAATAAATAATTCGGACTTTTAGCGTGATGCACTTTGGTAATGCTTACGCCGTCATAATTAATTTCGGGCACAGCCTCCCCTATTTTGGAACCATACACTAACAATTGAAGTTCTGAATTTTTAAAACCCACCCACCAATTTGATGGTTCAACACGTGTAATTTGAGCATTTAAGGTCATACCCAAAACCAACGCAACCATGAACAAAGTGATTTGTATTTTTTTACCTAATCCTTTTATTGTCCTACTCATATTACACCTGTTTTTGTTTCTAAAAAATCTTCATAAAAAAATTATTTCACTTCCATGATGCTAATAGCATAACCACCTCCTGGTACAGATAATTGCGACAATTTGGTTTTGTGAGTCACTTTCTTTTTAGAAATAACATAAGCTTGCGGATTGGTTTTATAGTGCGCATCTTTAGCATCGGCATAAATGGTAGCTTCATACTTTTTATCTTTATCTAAAAAGTCTAAACTTATTTTTGACGTTCTAGCGTCGTTTCCGTTTACATTACCAACAAACCAATTACTGCTTCCTTTTTCTTTACGGGCTACGGTAATGTAATGTCCGGGTTCGGCTTCTAAATAAATGCTTTGATCCCAATCGATAGCCACGTGTTTTATAAACTGAAAAGCATCCATAAATTGCTCGTAATGCTCTGGTAAATCGGCCGCCATTTGCAACGGACTATACATGGTAACATACAAGGCTAATTGGTTAGCCATAGTACTGTTTACATGCGAATGGTTTTCTGGATTTAATTTAGAAATGTCCATTTCAAAAATTCCAGGCGTATAATCCATAGGTCCGCCAATTAAACGTGTAAATGGTAACACCGTAACATGATTTGGTTTTGAACCTCCAAAAGATTGATACTCGGTACCTCTAGCCGATTCGTTTCCTATTAAATTCGGATAGGTTCTTGCGATTCCCGTTGGACGAACAGCTTCGTGCGCATTCACCATAATTTTATAATCGGCCGCCTTTTCAATAGCATATTGATAATGATTCACAATCCATTGATTATAATGGTTTTCACCACGCGGTAAAATATCGCCAACATAACCACTTTTAACCGATTTGTAACCGTGATCGTTCATAAACTGATACGCTGCATCCATGTGGCGTTCGTAATTTCTAACCGATGCCGATGTTTCGTGATGCATCATCATTTCTACGCCTTTAGATTTGGCGTAGGCATGAATTTCTTCAACATTAAAATCGGGATAAGGGGTTACAAAGTCGAATACATAATCTTTAGAATGGCCATACCAATCTTCCCAACCTACATTCCAACCTTCAACTAAAACCGCGTCAAAGCCATGTTTTGAGGCAAAATCAATGTAGCGTTTTACTTTTGTGTTATTTGCTGAATGCGTTTTATTTGGTGTCACTTTTGAATAATCGGTTACCCCTAATTGAACCGCTGGTAAATCATCGGTATATTGCCAAGAGCCTTTTCCTGTAATCATTTCCCACCAAACACCAATGTATTTTACAGGCTTAATCCATGACGTATCTTCAATCGCACAAGGCTCGTTTAAGTTTAAAGTCATTTTAGATGCTAAAATATCACGGGCATCATCGCTCACCATAATGGTTCGCCAAGGTGAATTTGCAGGTGCTTGCATATAGCCTTTATCGCCATTTGCATCAGGCGTTAACCAAGATTCGAACACCATATTTTTATCATCTAAATTAAGATGCATGCAAGAATAATTAATAAGTGCTGCTTCGTGTAAGTTTAAATACAAACCATCATTCGTTTTCATAATTAACGAGGTTTGTACGCCTGTTGGCGAGAAAGAGGTTTGCGATAAATTCTCGGTTACAGCACCTTCAGAAAAACTACGGATTTCAGATAATTTCGATTCTGTATAATCATATTCTTGGGTATCGTAATCACCTGGAATCCAAAATGCGGTATGGTCGCCAGCCATGGCAAACTGTGTACGTTCTTCCTTTATGGTGAAATACACTAAGTTTTTTTGCGTTGGAAATTCATATCGAAAGCCCAATCCTTCATTAAACATTCTAAAACGAACCATTATAATACGCTCGGTTTCCTTTTGCGTTAAGGTGACTGCCAATTCGTTATAATGATTTCTAATTTGGGCTTCCTCGCCCCAAACCGGTTTCCAAGTTTCATCGAAAGTTGAAGTTTTTGTATCGCTTAAGCTGAAATTATTTAATAAAGACGTTTTATCATCCTTTAATTCAAGACCTAATTTACTAGTTTTAACCACCAATTTATTTTTGTAAAACAACTGATAGGTAGGTGTGCCATCTTTTTTAAGTTCAAAACTCATTTTTAATTGACCATTGGGAGATTTTAACTCCTGAGCTTGAACAGCTTGAATCATTATAAGTAAAACGCCTAACAACCTAATTCCTCTTTTCATAATTCCTAATCTTAATAATTTAACTTACAGAAACTTCAGGTGTTTCAACTTTTAGGGTTACAGGTTTTCCGTGGCACAAAATATTTAAGTGCTCTCCCTTTTCTAAAGTGAATGTCGTACCCTTTTGAGTGACATTTACTTTGATGATATGATTTCTAAAATTCACTTTAAACGAATAGCCTTCCCATTGCTTTGGAATTTTAGGCTCGAAGGTGAGGCTGTTATTTTTAACACGCATACCTCCAAAACCTTCAACAATACTCATCCAAGTACCGGCCATAGATGTGATGTGCAACCCTTCTTCAACTTCTTTATTGTAATCGTCTAAATCTAAGCGGGAGGTACGTAAATAAAACTCGTAAGCTTGATCCATACGACCTAATTTTGCTGCCTGAATACTATGAACACAAGGTGACAAGGAACTTTCATGAACGGTATAAGGCTCATAAAAATCGAAATGGCGCTCTAATTCATCTACCGTGAAGTCTTCCTCAAAAAAGTAGAAGCCTTGCAAGGTATCGGCCTGCTTGATGTATGGCGATCTTAAAATGCGATCCCAAGACCACTTTTGATTGATTGGTCGAGAAGTTTGGTCTAAATCGGCCACTGTTATTAATTCTTTATCTAAAAAACCATCTTGTTGTAAATAAACTTGATGTTCTTCAGAATATGGAAAATACATGTTCTCGGCAACAGCCCTCCATTGGTCTAATTCAGCTTCGGTGATTTGAACCTTAGATTCGATTCTCTTATAATCTGATTTATAATCTTCAGAAACAATTTTAATATTTTCTAGAGCATAATCAATACACCATTTAGCGATATAATTGGTGTAAAAGTTATTATTGACATTGTTTTCGTATTCATTTGGCCCTGTTACGCCCAAAATCACGTATTTGTTATGCGCCGAAGAAAGCGTAGCACGCTGTTGCCAAAAACGGGCAATTCCGATTAACACCTCTAATCCTTTTTCTGGGATATAACTGTAATCGTCGGTATAACGATGGTAATTAAATATTGCAAATGCTATAGCCCCATTTCGGTGAATTTCTTCAAAAGTAATTTCCCACTCGTTATGACATTCTTCTCCATTCATGGTTACCATCGGGTAAAGGGCTGCTCCATTTGTGAAACCTAATTTTTCGGCATTTTCAATAGCACGATCCAAATGATTGTAACGGTATTCCAACAGATTACGGGCTACTTTTTGGTCTTTCGTTGCCATATAGAACGGAATGCAATAAGCTTCGGTATCCCAATAGGTGCTACCACCGTATTTTTCACCTGTAAACCCTTTGGGCCCAATATTTAAGCGGGCATCTTTCCCTAGGTAGGTATGATTTAATTGCATGATATTAAAACGAATACCCTGCTGCGCTTTTACATCACCAGCGATGGTGATATCGGCCATATCCCAAATTTTAGCCCATGATTCTTTCTGTTGCTTTAATAAAGTTTCGAAGCCTAAATCTACAGAAAGCGTGAGTACATTTTTTGCTGCCTTTAACAGTTGTTTTTTATCATGATTTCTATCAACAACATAACCCCCAAATTTATGGATCGAAAAAGTTTCGTTGGCCTTTACTTTCGCACTGTACTCAAAGCCGATACGGGTATCTAGGTGCGAAACCTTAGGATTTACATCCAGAGGTTTTCCATTTAAAGCACATCGAGAGTCCATAAAAGTACAGGTATGAAACTGCGTTTTTAAGGTATGTGCTTCAATAAAAGCTTGAGTTCCGTTTTGAGTTACAGCCGTAGTTTCCCAAAATTTATCATCCCAATTGGTGTCTTCATTGGTGACTCCAGAATCTATATAGGGTTCGAAAGTAATATCTACATCAGCATTTAAAGGCGTGATGTTGTAAGCGATGGCTCCAACCTCATCCAAATCGACACTTAAAAATCGTTTGGTTTCTACTAAAACTTCGATATCATTTGGCATGATGGCTTTAAAGGTTCTAGACAACCAGCCTTCTTTCATGTTTAATTCACGCTTAAATTCACTCACTTTTTTACAAGTGAATAAATCTAATGTATTGGCGTTCACAAACACATTAATCCCAATCCAACTCGGTGCATTAAGGACCTTTGCAAAATATTCAGGATAACCGTTTTTCCACCAACCTACACGGGTTTTATCTGGATAATACACGCCTGCAATATAACTTCCTTGAAATGTTGGTCCGGAGTAATGTTCTTCAAAATTAGCACGTTGCCCCATGGCTCCATTACCAATACTAAATAAACTTTCTGACGATTTAACGCGTTCTACATCAAATCCTTCTTCAATAATCGACCAATGGTCTGGTTTTATATAATCTTGATTCATTTTTTTCGATAACTATGAACTAAAAAGGTGTTTTAAACTGATTTAGCAATAACACACCTACTTTATTCTGTGTTTTTTATTGATTAATTAACTCCTTAATGAAGCCTTCTGAAATTTCACTGAAGTCGTTAAAAACATAATCGGCTTCATGTAATACCGCTCTGCTTCCTATGCCAATAGAAATCATATTAGCACGGTTTGCGGCTTGTACACCTGCAACAGAGTCTTCAAAAACAACACAATCTTTTGGATCACATGTTATAGCTGAAGCCGCATTTAAAAACACCTCTGGATCTGGCTTAGCTTTACTCACATCATTACCATCAACAATCGCATCAAATTTTGAAATTAGCTTTACCTTTTCAAGGATGCGTCTAGCATTTTTACTGGCAGAACCTAAGGCAATACCTTGATTGTTTTGTTTTAAAAAGTCTAGAACTTTAGGCACATCGATTAAGATTTCAGAGTCGTTCATCTTATCGATATAGCCTAAATATTCGTCATTTTTTAAGGTCATTAAGGCTTGAAATTTGTCTTCGGAAACCGTTGTGTTTCCCCAAGCCAATATTTTGTTTAGGGAGTCTACCCGACTCACGCCTTTAAGTTGTTCATTTTGAGTTTCGGTAAAATCGAATCCCATACTATGGGCAAGGTTTTTCCATGCCAAAAAGTGATATTTTGCAGTGTCTACAATAACACCGTCTAAATCGAAAATAAATCCTTTTCTTTTCATTACTGTTCTAATTCTGGTTGATACGAAATGGCATTTTTATCTGTAATAAATAAATTACAAAGTCCTGCAATAATTAAACTTAGCCCAGCCACTAGCATGGCATTAATAGCTTCTTCTCCTAACAAATTGGAAATAAAATTGATTCCTCCAATAGCTGCAATAATTTGCGGAATCACGATAAACATGTTAAAAATGCCCATTATCACTCCCATTTTATTCGGGTCTACCGAACTAGAGAGCATGGCATATGGCATAGACAAAATGCTACCCCAGGCAATACCTACAAGAATAAATGAGTATTTCAAAAAACTTGGTGATGGCACATAATACATAGTTAAAAACCCAATACCACCTAGGATGAGTGAAAACATGTGTACATATTTTCGATTAATGCGTTTTTTAGAGGTATAAAAAGCTAAAACCAATGCAAAAGCCATTGAAGATAAGCCATAAACACCCATAGATGATCCTACAAGATTGGATGCTTTTTGAAAGGCTGTATTTTCGGCATCAAAAGCGGCGGCTTGTTCAGGAATTGAAATATCGTAAGCCGATTCGATTGGAGCAGGTGTATGAAATACATGCTCTGTTAAAGCCGGGTTTGCCAAACTCCACATAGTAAAAAAAGCAAACCAGCTGAAAAATTGAATAAGCCCCAATTTTTTCATAGTGGAAGGCATGTTACTAATATTGTTTAGAATGTCTGAAACAAATCTGTTTTTTTGAGCTTTCTCCTTTTCAAAAGCTTCCATATCCTCGGGAGGATATTCTGTAGTTGTAAAAACGGTATACAATATACTAAGCAGAAACACTACCGCTCCAATACCAAAGGCTACTTTAACCGACATAGGCACAACACCCATTGGGGCTGCATCACTAACGCCAAGCTTAGATACCATCCAAGGTAAATTACTAGCTACCCAGGTTCCAATGCCAATAATTAAGGTTTGTACCACAAAGCCATAAGACCGCTGAGAATCGGGTAATTTGTCGGCTACCAATGCACGAAAAGGCTCCATGGATACATTAATTGAAGCATCTAAAATCCAAAGAAAACCAGCTGCTATCCAAAGTGTAGGTGAATGTGGCACGAGAATTAAAGCAAAGGAACTCAAAACGGCTCCTATAAGGAAATAGGGTCTTCGGCGGCCCCAACGTGTACTCCACGTGCGGTCGCTTAAATAACCAATGATGGGTTGAACCAGTAAACCGGTTAAAGGTGCTGCAATCCACAACAAAGGGATGGCGTCTTTATCGGCTCCAAGGGTTTGGAAAATTCGAGACATAAAGCCTCCTTGTAATGCAAATCCGAATTGTATTCCTAGAAAACCGAAACTCATGTTCCAAATTTCCCAGAAACTAAGGGTGCGCTTTTTCATTAATAGTATATTTAGTTGAATACTATTTGATAAGCGAAAAAAATACTTATCAAAACTTATTAGTGAGAAGTAAAAATATAAGTCTTGATATGCGGCAAATATACAAAAGTTTTTTATTCGACCATGTTAAAATTTATTTTGTTGACTCACGTTCAATCAATTCGGTCTCTATAACTACCGTTCTTACAGGGTCTTCGGAAGATTCACTTTCAATCTTTTCAATAATTAACGAGGCTGCAACTTCACCTATTTTATGTCCGTATTGGGTTACGGTACTTAAACTTGGGGTGGCATGTCTAGATAATACACCATCGGTAAAACCTATAACTTGAAGATCTTCTGGAATACGTTTCCCTAAATTTCTGGCCGCCTTCATAGCGGTAACCGCATACAGTTCATTAACAGCAAAAACGCCGTCTATATTTGGGTTCATTAAAAACAAGGCTTTGATTTCCTTTTCTAAAACATCAATATAATCTTCGGAAACTAATTTGTCGTCTACTTTTAAAATGAGATTGGCCTCGGTAGTAATTTCATGCTTATTTAAAGCTTCAATATAACCTTGAGTTCTTAACCTTCCAACACTTATATAGTCCATAGTGGTTATCAAAGCAATATGTTTACAGTTATTGGCAAT
Source organism: Tamlana carrageenivorans (assembly GCF_002893765.1). Lineage (NCBI taxonomy): Bacteria > Pseudomonadati > Bacteroidota > Flavobacteriia > Flavobacteriales > Flavobacteriaceae > Pseudotamlana > Pseudotamlana carrageenivorans. Next base: position 407,369 of record NZ_CP025938.1, read on the forward strand.
CAGTTTATTTACGGCTTTTTTTGCAGCTTCCACATCATCTATAATCACTTTATCACAACGAATTTCGCTTACCACCCTATCGAACATCACAATGGGCATACCTTGGTTAATCGTCTCATTTAAATGATGATAATCCTGTTTTAATAGGGTTTCTTTAGAAATGGACATGATAAAACCATCAATACTGCCACTAGCTAACATTTCCATATTAATCACTTCTTTATCAAAAGACTCGTTAGACAAGCCCACAATTACATTGTAGCCTTTTTTGTTAGCTAGATGTTCTATGCCTTGAATCACCCTTGTGAAAAAATGATGTACAATTTCAGGAATAATTATACCTATGGTTTTTGTCTTTCTGTTTTTTAAACTTAAAGCAATATTGTTGGGTTTGTAGTTATAATACTTGGCAAAAGCCTGGATTTTCTCTTTAGTTTCTTCACTAATTTCGTGACTACCTTTTAAAGCTTTAGATACGGTACCTATAGACACACCCAATTCCTTGGCGATTTGCTTTAAAGTTATTTTACGTTTCATGTTTCGCTTTTTATTCAAGTAAAGATATTAGTTTAAACACAAAAAAATGTAATATTAACACATTCTTAATTTTTAAGCCTAAAATTACTATAAATTAAAAAACTTACTAACACGCAAACGTTTTCGTTAAGAATTTCGTAAACAATAATTCTTTTTTAACATTCTGTTTACATAATTTTAACCTCGAGAAGTAAAAATATAAGCAACCAACTTAACTAAATACACACTTAAATTAATCGTATGAAGACACTTATTAATAGTTTATTACTCACACTGTTTTTTGCCCCAGCCTTCGTATTGGCGCAAAATACCGTTAGCGGAATGGTAACGGAGGCCGGAACTAATATTCCCATAGCCGGTGTAAACATAATCGTTAAAGGCACCACCACGGGTACAGTAACCGATTTTGATGGAAATTTCTCCCTACAAGTTAACAAAGGCAACATTTTAGAGTTTTCTTTTATAGGCTTTGTTTCCCAAGAAATCACTTATAACGGCCAAGCAATCCTTAATATAGAGATGAAAGAAGACACCGCCATGTTAGATGAAGTCGTTGTTATTGGATATGGTACCGCTAAAAAAGAAGATGTTACTGGCGCTGCCGATTTAGTAACAACAAAAGACTTTAACCAAGGCCCTATTGTTAACGCGCCTCAATTAATTCAAGGTAAAGTTGCAGGGGTATCGGTAACCTCTAGTAGTGGAGCGCCTGGCGACGGACAAGAAATTAGAATTCGTGGAAACAGCTCGCTTTCACTTAACAACAACCCTTTAATTGTATTGGATGGTATTCCATTAGACCAAGGTGGTATTGGTGGTTCTAGAAATCCGTTAAACTTGGTGAATCCTAATGACATTGAAAGCATGACCGTTTTAAAAGATGCCTCTGCAACTTCAATTTACGGGTCTCGTGCTGCCAATGGGGTGATTATCGTAACCACTAAAAAAGGGAAATCATCAGATTTTAAATTCAACTTTAACACCTTAACTTCTGTAGGAACTCCTATTGCTAAACTAGATGTTTTAAATGCAGAAGAGTTTAGACAAGTAGTACCAACCCTTCCAAGAGCAGACGCAACAACTTTAAGCCTTTTAAAAAATTACGACACCGATTGGCAAGATGAAATTTACGGCAATGCCTATGGGCAAGACCACTCGTTTAGTGCTTTAGGCGCTGCTTGGGGCGTACCCATGAGAGCTTCGGTATCATATACCGATTATGGTGGTATTTTAAAACGTGATAGTTTCAAAAGAACTACGGGTTCTATTAGCTTGACACCAAAACTATTTGACGATCATTTAAAGATAGAATTAAACGCAAGAGGTAATTATACCGAAAACTTTTTTGCCAATAGAGATGCCATCGGTTCTGCCAGTTCGTATGCGCCTACCGAACCAGTTTACGATACTAATTCTCCGTTTGCAGGATATTCGTCTTGGACTGAAGCCAACGGACTTAAACCTAGCTTAGCAGGTACTAACCCAGTTGCTTTATTAAACTTAAAAGATGACGAATCGGAAGTAAGACGCCTTATCATGAATGCTAAATTAGATTATAAATTGCATTTTTTCGAAGATCTTACAGCGACGGTAAATGTGGGACTTGACAAATCAAACAGTCATGGGCGTACTAACACCTCAGAATTTATGCCAACCACAGATCCTACTTGGGACGGGGCGAATACTAAATTCGAAAACGAAACAACAAACCAACTTTTTGACGCGTATCTTACCTACAACAACACCTTTAACGAGGTTCATGATATAACAGCCGTTGCAGGGTATTCTTATCAATCTTTTGAGTACGACAACTATAGCTACGATAGCATAGATGAAGCGAACAAGGTAACCTACGAATTTATAGACAAATCGAAAAACGTATTGCTTTCTTATTTCGGGCGATTGAATTACGATTATGATGGGCGCTATTTAGTTACAGCAACCTTAAGAGCTGATGCCTCTTCAAAATTAAACCCAGATGATCGTTGGGGGTACTTTCCTTCGATAGCCTTAGCTTGGAATATTCATAATGAATCTTTTTTAGAAGATTTGAATTTTAACGAACTGAAATTAAGAGTGGGATATGGTGAAGTTGGAAACGTTAACGGTTTACCCGATTACTTATTTTTAACGCGATATACAGGCAGTCAATCTAGTGCCAACTACCAATTTGGTAATATTTTTTACCAAACCTATAGACCAGATCCTATTAACCCGGATTTACGTTGGGAGGTCGGTAATACACTTAACGTTGGTATAGATTACAGCTTCTTAGACCGAAGAATTTCAGGCTCATTAAATGGATACATAAAACAAACAAAAGACTTAATCGCTTCAGCAACTATTGATCCTTTTACCAATTTTGGCAGCAGAATTGAAAAAAACATTGGAGATATGGAAAACAAAGGGGTTGAATTCGCTGTAAATGTTGTTCCAATTAGAACAGAAGATTTTGAATGGTCTATTAACTACAACATTGCAGTAAACGATAACAAAATCACCAATTTACCTTTCGATCAACAAACTGGTAATATAAGTGGAGGAACTGGGAATCAAGTTCAAATTCATACCGAAGGAGAAGCTCCATATAGTTTTTTTGTATTTGAACAAGTTTACGATGCTAACGGAAAGCCTATTGAAGGCGCTTATGTAGACCGAAACGGAGACAATGTAATTAACGACGAAGATAAGTACATCTACAAAAACCCTTATGCTGATGTGATTATGGGATTAAACACCAATTTGAATTATAAAAAATGGGATCTATCCGTAATTACGAGAGCGAACTTAGGAAATTATGCTTACAACAATATCGCTTCGGCTAGTTCTTATTCCAATAATATCATTCCTACAACAAACAACTATCTAACTAATGTTCATTCAAGTTATTTAGATAATGGCTTTGTATTTCCTACCGATGAAAATTTTAGAAGTGATCACTTTGTTCAAGATGCCTCTTTCTTTAAAATTGACAACATAACTTTAGGATACACAATTGATGATGCTATTAAAAACAGTAGTTTCAGATTATATGGCTCAGTTCAAAACTTGCTAATAGTTACAGACTATGATGGTTTAGACCCAGAAATTAATGGCGGTATTGATAATAATTTCTACCCAAGACCAAGAACATTCGTATTAGGACTTAACGTTAGCTTTTAAACATTGACTTATGAAAAATATTATAAAAAAATTCATTCCTATTTTAACGATCTCGATTGCATTGGTATCATGCCATGCTGATTTAGATCAAGACCCAATAGACCCAGATAGCTTTACAGAACAAGATGTATTTGCTAATACTACTGAAGCCAAAGGCGCCTTAGCAAAATTATATGCCAGTTTAGCCTTAACCGGTCAAAATGGTGGCGACGATGGTTCTCCAGATATTAGTGACATAAACCAAGGGTTTTCACAATACACACGTATGCTGTTTAACCTTAACGAAATTACAACAGATCACGCTGTTGTAGGTTGGGGCGATCCAGGATTGCCTGATTTACACGGTATGTTTTGGACTGCAAATAACGATTTTACAGGTGCTATGTACTTACGTTTAGCCCAAGAAGTTTCATTTTGTAATTCTTTTATCTCAAACGCCTCAGCCTTGCAAGATACCGAAGCTCAAACCTTTATTGCTGAAGCTAGATTCTTAAGAGCTTTTGCGTATTACAACTTAATTGATTTCTTTGGGGATGTACCATTACTAACTCAAATTTCAACAGAGCTACCAACTCAAAGTAGTAGAACCGAAATTTTTGATTTTGTAGAGTCTGAATTATTAGATATTCAAAATCTACTACCTGAAAGTCAAGCCAACGAATATGGTCGCGTAGATCGCGTTGCGGCATGGGCTTTATTATCAAGATTATATTTAAATGCTGAAGTTTGGACTGGAACTTCTCGATTCGACGAATGTATTACATTTTCTAATGAAGTGATAAACTCATCTTACAGCTTAAACACAAATGATGCTAATGGAAATGGTACGGCGTATGATGAATTATTCTTAGCCGACAACCATTCTAACGGTGCACAAAACGAATTCATTTTCACTATTAATTTTGATGGGATTTCTTCTACTACCTACGGCGGAACAACATTTTTAATACACGCTGCAGTAGGTGGTTCTATGGATCCTGCAGCCTATGGTATTAATGGAGGTTGGGGTGGTAACCGTATTACATCAGCATTAGTTCAAAAATTCCAAGCAAACGATATGCGTGCTATGTGGTATACAGATGGGCAGTCTCTAGAAATTTCAAGTATCCCAACTTTCACAGATGGGTACGCTTGTGTAAAATTTAAAAACATCGATTCTAACGGTGTTCAAGGAAACGACAAACGTGGTGAATTTACAGATCCAGATTTAGCCATTATGCGTCTTCCAGAAATTTACCTGAATTACGCAGAAGCCACTTTACGTGGAGGTAGCGGTAATTTAACTACAGCAGTAGATTTAATCAATCAACTTAGAACGCGTGCATATGGTAATACCTCTGGTAATATTTCTGCAGCTAACTTGGATTTAAATTTTGTTTTAGACGAACGCTCTAGAGAATTATACTGGGAAGGTCAAAGACGTACAGATTTAATTCGCTACAACTATTTTACATCCGATAGTTATGTGTGGCCTTTTAAAGGGAATCAAGCAGATGGCACAGGAACAGATTCGTTTAGAAACCTTTTCCCTATTCCTAACAACACCATTTTAATCAACCCGAACTTAACACAAAACCCAGGATACTAACATAAAAAACACACTAATATGAAAAATATAATTTCAAAGTTATTTAGTATAATGTTAGTAAGTTTAGCATTATATAGCTGCAGTATGGACGACACAAACACAGTGCTAAATCCTACTGCAACAACAGAGCTCTCTGCTTCCGAAAGCGAACTTGTTCTACTTAAAGAAAACGAAGGTAGTGATGCCTTATCGCTTAATTGGACGAAACCAGATTATGGCTATAATGCAACGCCTGAATACATCGTATACTTCGATATTGCTGGAAATTATTTTAAAAACGCCGTTAAAAGAGAAGTTGGTGACAACCTAGAATATTCGCTATTAACCGAACAACTTAATACGATATTACAAACGCTGGAAGTTGAACCTGAAACAAAAACAACCCTAGATGTAAAAGTTGAAGGTATTATAGGAACTTTTGAAATTGCTGCTGTATCTAACACTAACGCTATAGATGTTACAGGTTATGCCAATATATTAGACTTATCATCAGATTGGGGGCTTGTTGGTAGTGCAACCGTTAATGGTTGGGATGGACCAGATATGCCATTCTACAAAACAAGTGATCAAGATATTTTTGCGGCCTATGTTACATTAATGGATGGTGAAATTAAAATTAGACAAGATAATAGTTGGGATGTAAACTATGGCGATACGGGTGCAGATGGTACTTTAGAACCTGGTGGAGACAATATTATTGTTACTGCAGGAACTTACAAGGTTACTTTCAATTACGGCACATTAACTTATAGCATAGAACCCTACACTTGGGGCTTAGTAGGCAGTGCAACAACAAACGGCTGGGACGGTCCAGACATGCCTCTTAGCTACGACCCTACTTCAGATCAATGGCGTGCCATTGTTAGGCTTACGGAAGGTGAAATGAAATTTAGAAGAAATAACGATTGGAGCTTTAATTACGGTGATACTGGTGCCGATGGATCTTTAGACGATGGTGGTGATAACATTCTAGTTGAAGCTGGTAATTATCTAGTGACATTAAATTTAAACGATTTAAACTATTCATTAGAGCCTATTGAAAAACTTTGGGGGCTTGTTGGAGATGCGACACCTAACGGATGGGATGGTCCAGATACTGTAATGAATTTAAATTATGCTGAAGAAGGTGTTTGGTATTTAAACAATGTAACACTTACAAACGGTGCGATGAAGTTTAGGGCAAACAACGATTGGGGCATTAATTACGGAGACGATGGTGCCGATGGAACACTTGAAGATGGTGGTGCTAATATTGCGATTACAGCAGGTAATTACAATATTGTTTTAAACCTTTCAGACACCAGCAACCCTAAATATTCAATTACAAAAAACTAATCACACGAAAAGGGCTGTAACTAACATTACAGCCCTTTTTGTCTTTAATTTAAACCCACATGAAAAAAATATTACTCAGTATACTACTTATAGTGGTATCTCATTTTAGTTATTCACAATTAACTACAAACCCTAGTACATTTAAAACTACTGAACCAGTTACCATAACCATAGATATAAATTCTAATACGGCTTGTAATTCCCTAAACAATCCTTCAAAAGTATATATGCATTCCGGAATTGGAAACGACTCAAACCCCTGGGAATATAGTGTTGTTGGAGACTGGGGAACCAATAACGGCGTAGGAGAAATGACTAACCAAGGCAATGGTATTTGGAGCATAACCATAACTCCAAAAACCTATTATAATTTAACCGACTCTCAAGCCAATTCGGCAACTAAAATGGGAATGGTTTTTAGAAATGCCTCTGGCAATCAAGAAATGAAAGCTTCAGGATGTAAAGATTTCATTGTAAATGTAGGATACTTTCAAGTTACGTTAGGTAACCCTACAGAAAATAGTACAACCATAATTTCGGCAGGTGGAAATTTTACGATTACAGCTTCAAATAGCAACGGCAATGCAAACTATGCTTTGGCTAGTCATGGCACTACCATCAATGTAAAAACAAATGCAACTAGTTATTCTTACACACATCCAAACATTACAAGCAATCAAAATTACACCTTAACAGTGACACAAGGTGCAGAAACGATTCAAAAATCATTTTCGGTTGTCGTAAATCCTGGAACCATATCTCAAACCATGCCTAGCGGATTAGAAAACGGCATAAACTATAACTCAGGTGATGCTACAAAAGCGACTTTGGTTCTTGATGCCCCTTTAAAAGATTTTGTGTATGTAGCTGGAAGCTTCAATAATTGGACCCCTACTTCGGCTTACGCCATGAAAAAAGATCCGGCTTCTGGGAAATTTTGGTTAGAATTAACTGGCTTAACCGCGCAAAAGATAGAAACTTATCAATATTGGGTGGTCGATGAAACGCCTATTGCCAATTCACCTGTTATGGTAAAAACCGCCGATCCGTTTTCAACTTTAGTCTTATCTCCTTTTGACGACCCTGGAATTCCTTCAGAAACTTATCCGAATTTACCAGCTTATCCGGCCGGACAAGAACGCGAAGTTACAGTGCTTCAAACAGGAAAAAGCGCCTACAACTGGACGGTTACAAATTTCAATAAGCCTAAAAAAGAAGACCTAATTATTTACGAGGTTTTAATTCGTGACTTTGATGCCGATAGAAATATTCAAGATTTAATTGATCGTATGGATTATTTCAAAAATCTAAATATTAATGCCATTCAACTGATGCCTATTATGGAGTATGAAGACAATGAAAGTTGGGGTTACAATACTTCCTTCCACATGGCTTTAGATAAGTTTTATGGTACGGAAGATAAGGTTAAAGAATTTATCGATGTATGTCACCAAAATGGTATTGCCGTTATTTTAGATATTGCATTAAATCATGCCTACGGAAGAAACCCGATGGTACGCATGTGGATGAATGATCCCGATGGCGATGGCTGGGGCGAACCAAGTACTGAAAGCCCTTATTTCAATACGGAAGCCAAACACAGCTACAGCGTTGGCATGGATTTTAACCACCAACAAGCAAAAACACAATACTATGTAGAGCGTGTTGTTAACCACTGGATTAACGAATTTAAAATTGATGGGTTTCGTTGGGATTTAACCAAAGGTTTTACGCAGCAATGTACAGCAACCGATGAGTCTTGTACCAACGGATATCGTTCTGACCGTGTTGCTATTTTAAAACAATACGCCGATTATTCTTGGAGTTTAGATAACACACACTACGTTATTTTTGAACATTTAGGCACTGATACTGAAGAACAACAATGGGCAAATTACCGTATTGGAGAAGGTAAAGGTATTATGATGTGGGGAAAAATGACCAGTCCTTACAACCAACTGACTATGGGTTATGCTTCAAACTCAAACATTGATCGTATGGGGAACAAATCTCGAGGGTTTACAGGCAAACGTTTAGTTGGTTATGCCGAAAGTCATGATGAGGAACGCTTAATGTATAAAAACTTACAATTTGGCGATTCGAACGGTTCTTATAATATCAAAACATTAAGTACTGCTCTTAAAAGAATGGAAGCTTTAGGCGCAGTAACCCTTACTATTCCAGGACCAAAAATGATTTGGCATTTTGGAGAATTAGGCATGCAAAACTCTATTTTCACTTGTTCAAACGGAACGATTAATGGAGAAACTTGTAAATTAGACACTAAGCCACAACCGCAATGGATTGCTAAATGGGTAGAAAACCCAGACAGAAAATCTATTTATGATACTTGGGCCCGATTGAACGACTTAAAAATTAACGAAGATGTTTTTGAAGGCGACTACAGCATTACTTCGGGAACTTTAACACCAAGAATTCGTGTTTGGAATACCAGCCTACCTACTTCACAATTAAATGATGTAGTTATCATTTCGAATTTTGATACGGCCGATAAAACAGTAAACCCAAATTTTGCCACTGGCGGCACGTGGTACGACTTAATGGACGAAACTGGAAACACCAGTATTCAAGCTACCGATGCTATTACACTTCAACCAGGCACCTTCAAAATATATGGTAATCAACCTGCTAAAACATTAAGCGACGATCAAGACCCTTTTGAAAACACGTTTATGATTTTCCCAAATCCGACAAGTCATGGTTTTAAAATTAATAAGACTGCTTCAGAAGTTCTTATCTACAATATTACTGGTCAATTGGTAAAACAGTTTAAGGGCAACCCTAATAAAAATCAGGAATTTGACATTTTAAATCTCCCTTCAAATATCTACTTAGTTAAGATTATTAGCCTTTCGGGTAATTATCAAACAGTGAAGTTGATAAAACAATAGATTTAGTTTAGTTTTTTTTGTTTGAAAGAGGGCTTCAAAATCATAGTTTTGAAGTCTTTTTCACTTTAAATCCTGTTTGTCTGGAAATGCTTTTTAATGGCGTTACTTCTAATTTTACTCATAGCGCGGCTCTAAATTTCATGATTCATAAGAAACAAATGTTAATTAGAACCATCGAAATTAACTGAATAGTTATTCCTAATGGGTAACCCAATCTAATATTCCGTTATATTTGTTTTCCCGATACGAAATTATGAAAGGAAAATTAGTGAGGCTAAAAAACAGCCCTTTGTTGCAATTTCTTCGAAAACATAAAAAATACGCTCCGCTACTTTTCTTTATTGGCGGTTTCATCTTTGATACGTTAACCCTTGGTCGCATGGACAGAACCTACGATTTAGTTGTTTTATGTTCCCATATGACCACCTTAACGATTACTCTGTACCTTTTTAATCTAGCCGACGATGGCAAATGGAAAAACACCCTACTTGAACGCATTGAATCCTATTTCCCTCTAGCCATTCAGTTTTTTTTCGGAGGACTTTCGAGTGCTTACGTGATATACTTTTCAAGAAGTGTTTCCATATCAAAAACCGCATCTTTCTTTGTTATTTTAGTTGCCCTTTTATTTGCAAATGAATTTTTAAAAAAACGAATCTCCAATAAGTATTTACAATTTAGCATTTATTTTTTTATAAGTTTTACCTTTTTTGCCTTTATGATTCCTGTTTTATTAAGGGAAATGGGCCACTTTATTTTTATTTGTTCTGGGCTAGTAAGCCTGGGTATAACCTTAACACTTATCATAACAATTTATAAAAAGAGTCCGAGTACCCGAGCGGAAATCCACTTAGGTAAATTAATCACCCTCATCATTTCCATATACCTTTGTATCAATTTATTTTATCATTTTAAACTTATTCCACCTGTCCCCCTAGCCCTTCAAACAGGTATTGTAGCCCATAATGTTAGTGTAAAAAACAATACATACATGGTTACCTACGAAGAAAAGAAGCCTTACATTTTTTGGAGAGACCACCGTTCTAAATTTGTACGATCTGATAATAAACCGGTTTATATTTTCTCATCTATTTTTGCTCCAACGGCATTAAAAAAATCTATTATTCATCGTTGGCAATGGTATGATGATGTTAAAAAATCCTGGATCACTTACGACAATATTAGCTTCAACATTACGGGAGGCCGAAATGAAGGTTATCGCGGTTACACCTACAAAAACAATGTAAAAGCCGGGCTTTGGCGCGTTCAAGTAATCACGCAAGAAGAACTGGTTCTTGGAATTATAGAATTTGAAATCATTATGGATTCAAATGAAGCCCCTAAACGTTTGGTAAAAAAAGCTTTTTAAACAATCTAGGAAACCTCAAATTTTATTCGTTTTTGAAAAATTTATTACGAATAAAAAAAGCCACTATTATCATGTGATTTCGAATACAATTTCTTCCTATATTTAGCAAAACTAACCACCCCAATAAACTAAACTGAAGATGATTAAAAAAATAATCGTTGGACTTACTTTGCTAACATGCCTTTCTTTTACTGTTACAAACCATTTTCGTGTATTAGTCTTGCAGAAAATAGGCCAATATGCTTCAAACAGCTATCCCGAAAAAATATATGTACAAACCGATAAGCCATACTATGCTTTAGGTGACGATATTTGGTTTACCGCCTATTTAGTAAATGGTATAACGCACAAAAAATCTGAAAAAAGCAACATCATTTACGTCGAACTCATTAACGAACAAGATTCTATCATTTCAAAGAAACAACTTTTCACAAACACCCTAAGTGTAGCAGGCGATTTTAATATTAGAAAAAATATTAAGCCTGGTAAATACCTACTTCGCGCCTATACCAATTACATGAGAAACGGGGAAGAAAATGACCTCTTTCAAAAGGAAATTTCAATTATTGACTACAATTCAAATCGTATACCTTTACATTTAAAGGAAGCAAACCCAGCTCAAAATTTACAAGGGACTAGACCTAATAAACCTGAAATTAACTTTTACCCAGAAGGTGGCAACCTTGTAAACAACTTGTCGTCTAAAATAGCCATACAAGTAAAGAATTACAATAATACGAACCTGCAAGGGCATATAAAAGATTCTGAAAATAATATCATCTCTAGTTTTAAAACTTCTCAATATGGCATAGGCATCACCACCCTAACCCCTAAAGAAAACACCTCTTTTTATGCCAGCATCATGATTAATAATGAAGAATTTAAATACCCACTGCCTGATGCACTCCCCTCTGGCCATACCCTTAGTTTAGTTAATTCGGGAGATAAAATAACCATTAAAGCTGCTTCAAACCATTCAATTGGTTTAAAAAACACATTTCTAGTAGGTCACCAACGCGGCAAATTGGTGTACGAAAAATATGAAACGACACCTACAAATGAGTACATAGTTACCCTAAACACCGAACTTTTATTAGATGGCGTAACTAGCTTTACACTTTTCGACAATAATGGCAATCCCGTTTGTGAACGATTAGTTTTTATTGACACCTCAAAAAACGATGTAAACTTACAACTAGACCTAAGTAATAACAATCCTAAAACAAGAGAAAAAGTTGCCATGCAACTAAGTTTAAAGGATAAAAATGGTGCTTCGTTAAAAGGTCAAATTTCGATGTCTATTACCGACTTAGACGCCATCGATCAAAAAACAACCGACGAGAATATTAAAACGTATCTTTTACTGAATTCAGACATTCGAGGTTCCATAGAAAACCCTGGGTATTTTTTTGAAAAAGAAAACGACCCGAGACGCCGTTACGAGTTAGACCTAATCATGTTAACTCATGGATGGCGACGATTTAAGTGGACCGATTTACTTTACGAAAAATCTCTTAAACCAAAATTTAGCGAAGAAAAAGGCATCTATATTTCAGGATATACCACAGCACTTGAAGGCACAAAATCAAGACTAGCGTCACATACCAGAATGACTTTCATGGGTAGAATACCCTATCAGGAAAATCAAAAAGCAACATCACTGGGAGCATTTAAATACGGCCCTTTTGTTTTTAATGACTCTATAAAGGTTTTATTAGAAGCCAGAGTTCATGATTTTAAATCTGAAGACCTTAAAAACAAAAAGGTGTCCATTTACCTTGATGAACCTTTTTACGACAGCCCTAAAGTCGTTAAAGAAGACGTTTTAAAGCTGATATTAAAGGACACAACAAAAATCTCCAACTTTATTAAACAAGCTCAAACGATTTCTACTTTAGATTCAATTTACTTAGAAAATGCCACGAGACTAGATGAGATTGTTATCACAGCAAAAAAGGAATCTGAAGAAGCGAAAAGAACAGCCGAACTTAATAGTAGAACAAATTATGGTTCTGCAACACGACGCCTTGACATGGCCAACTACAAAAACCAAAGTCATTTAACCGTTTTTCAATTATTAAGAAACATTCCAGGCATTATTACTTACGGAGATTCCATTTACATGAGAAACAAACCGGTTACTAGAATTCTAGTGGATGATTTTCCGGTAGACGTTCTAGATGTTTTCAATATGACCGGAGACGAAGTTGATTTTATTGATGTTTTAACAGGGGCACAAGCAGCTTCCTATAGTAATGTTGGTGTAGGCGTTATTGCTATATACACCAAAACAGGAGAGTTTGAAAGAAACATTAACATTAAAAACGAACCAGGCATTATCAACTTTACTACAAAGGGGTTTTATACGGCAAGAGAATATTATGCTCCAAATTATGAGGATGACTTTACCAATCTTGCTAAACAAGATCTAAGAACAACGTTACACTGGGAGCCAACAATAACCTTTACAGATGCCCCAATAAATACCAAAGAAATATCTTTTTTTACAAGCGACACTAGAAGTAAATACGGGATAAGAATAGAAGGAATTACAGAAACAGGGATCCCTATTTATTACGTAACCACCTTGGATGTAGACTAATTCTCCTAATCTATTTTTAAAACCGCCATTAAGGAAAAAGCGTTAACCTTTAGTTAAAAAACCAAAAAGTCATTAAACCTTTTAAAAGTACGGAAGTCCTAAGGGTATAATTTTAAAAATATTAATGATGAAAAAAATAATATTAATTGCAATAGCGCTTATAGGTTTACAAGGATTTGCACAAGAACAAGGTAGAGAAGGCAGAAAACACCACAGAGGCGATCATGCACAAATGGATTTGACGGCAGAGCAAATGGCAACGCTACAGACTAAAAGAATGACATTAGCTTTAGACTTAAATGCTTCTCAACAAGAAGACATACAAGCCTTAAACTTAGAAAAAGCGACGAAACGCAAAGCCATGATGGCCGAACGCCAAGCGAATAAAGACAAGGGAGCGCCTAAAAAATTGACTAGCGAAGAACGCTATAACAAACAAATTGCCATGTTAGACGCTAAAATTGCAGAAAAAGCAAAATTGCAGAAAATTTTGAGCAAAGAGCAGTTTGAAAAGTTTGAAAACATGAAAAAACAGAAGCAACGAGCTAATAGAAAACATAAAAATGGTGACCGTAAAGGGAAATACCAAAACAATTAAATAGCTGAAGCTCATTTATATGGATTAGCTTAATAAAACCAGCCGCTTTTCTCATTGGAGAAAAGCGGCTGGTTTTATATTCTACTGGGCTAAATTCTGCTGTAAACAGTTTTACCAGTAATCCTATGTGCCGGATTATAAACTTTTAAAATGCTCAATGTTAGTCGCTTTCATAACCGCATCCAAATTACTCGTATCGATATCAGAAACAAAATCGGCAGGCACAACAACAACTCGAAACACCTGATTATCGGTCCATTCGGGAGTTAAATCTACCAAATTAAAAGTGCCATTAGAATCTAAGAAAATCCGAACATCATTTTGAGTAAAATCGAAGTTATAAGTTAAAACAGCGCTATTTTGTAAAAATGTCGTTTGAGGTAATAAGCGCCAGATTTCAGTCCCGTTATCGGTTTCCCAAGAGATGTAGGTTAAAACCACATCGGAAGGATACACATCGAAACCATAATCTTCTATATGTTCAAAATTATTAGATTGATTAAAAGTGATTTCAATTTCAAAAGCAAGCCCTAACAAACCATCTACTCCTGGAGGGCCTTCAGGACCTACGGGGCCTCGTTCCCCTTCACAAGAAATAAATAATATGGTTAAACAAAGTAATGTAATAATGCGTTTCATATTTTTTAATTTTAATAATCGTTTAAGTCTCTATTACATTAAAAATAAGCTTAATAAGTGAAAGCTGCAATTTATGTTATCAATTTCCTAAACATTAAACGTTTTCTTTTCACTTTCTACGCATTTTTAGAACATATCATCAATCTACCTTAACCTCGCTTTAAAATTTGTACAATGACTACCTAAAAAGACTATTAAACTTTATTCATCAGGCTAAACTCACCAAAAACACAATGATTAACAGTTAGTTAAAAACAACTCAACAAACCCCATATGACATGGTATATACTTTATGGGCAGTCTCCTTCATTTTATTAAAAGAACAAGTTTCTACATACTTTTTGAAACTTTATTTACCGCTTCAATAGTAAAATCTAAATCTTCATAACTCAAAGCATCCGTAATAAACCAAGTTTCAAAAGCACTTGGTGCGATGTACACCCCTTCGTTTAATAATCCGTGAAAAAACTTTTTAAACGATTCGTTATTTCCTTTTGCTGCGGTTTCAAAATCGACTACTGCGGCTTCATCAAAATGCACCGAAATCATCGAGCCTACTCTATTTATAGTATGCGTCACCTTGTTTTCGGTTAACACTCTGGCAATGCCTTCGTGTAAATATTTTGTTTTGGCTTCTAATCTTTCAAATATTTCAGCATCTTCATTTAATGTTTTCAACATGGCTAAACCTGCAGCCATCGCTAAAGGATTTCCACTTAAGGTTCCCGCTTGATACACCGGACCTAATGGCGCCAAATGATTCATAATTTCTGCTCTAGCTGCAAAAGCACCAACTGGTAATCCGCCACCTATCACTTTTCCGAAGCAAGCAATATCTGCATTTACGCCATAAAGCTCTTGCGCCCCTCCTTTTGCGAGTCTAAAACCAGACATGACCTCATCGAAAATCAATAGTATATGATGTTCGTCGCAAAGTATTCTTAAATTTTCAAGAAAATTATTTATGGGAGGAATACAGCCCATATTTCCAGGAACCGGCTCAACAATAACACAAGCAATTTCATTTTTATTAGCCTCCATTAAGGCTTTTACATTATCAATATCGTTGTAGTTTGCTAACAAAGTATCTTTAGCTGTTCCTTGGGTTACCCCAGGACTATTGGGCGTACCAAAAGTACTTAAACCACTCCCCGCTTGTATTAAAAAGGAATCGGAATGCCCGTGGTAACAACCTGCAAACTTGATAATTTTATCTTTTCCTGTATAACCACGAGCCAAACGTACGGCGCTCATACAAGCTTCGGTCCCCGAATTTACGAATCTAATTTTATCAATATTAGGCACCATAGAAACGGCTAATTGCGCAATTTCTGTTTCAATTTCTGTAGGCATCCCAAAGGAGGTTCCTTTTTTAGCTTTCTCAACTACTGCATCAACAACAGGTTGAAAAGCGTGCCCTAAAATCATAGGTCCCCAAGAATTGATATAATCAATTAATCGGTTACCATCCTCGTCGTACAAATAAGCGCCTTTGGCTTCTTTTACAAAAATTGGTGTTCCTCCAACACCTTTAAAAGCTCTTACTGGTGAATTTACACCACCTGGAATTACTTTTTCTGCTTCAGCAAATAATGCGCTGCTTCTTTTATAAATCATAAGTCTTATTTTATTATGGTTCAACCACTAGAACCTGCCCTATACTTAAAGCGGTCCCTCGTAAACCATTTATTTTTTGAAGTTGTTCTACAGTCAAATTAAAGCGCTTAGAAATACCATAAAGGGTATCGCCTTTTTCAACAGTATAGGTCTGACCTGACTGAACCGTAGGCATGTCGTATGTCACATACTTGTCTCCCAAAACGGCCTCATCATACAAATACAGTTTATAGCGTTCTATAAGACTAATTAATTTGTCTGGATATTTTCTATCGGTGGCATACCCTGCGGCTTTTAATCCTTTTGCCCACCCCTTGTAGTCTTCCTTTTTTAAATCGAAAAGTTTAGAATAGCGTTTTCTTTCGCTTAAAAACAAAGAATGGTCTCTAAACGAGTATTTAGCGTCTTTATATTTTCTAAAACATTCTTGATCCGCATCGTCGTCATGATAAATTTTAGCACCTTTCCATCCGTGGCATTTAATTCCGAAATGGTTATTGGCCTCTACGGAAAGTCGGCCTTTTCCCGATCCCGATTCTAAAATCCCTTGAGCTAAGGTAATACTTGCAGGTATGCCATAAAGTGCCATTTCCTGCTGAGCCGTTTCATGATAGTTATAGATATAAGCTTCGGTACTACTAGCAAAAACTTTAGGCGCTGGCTTAACTTCTTCTGGCTCTTGGTGTTTTTCAACCTCAGCAGGTTTTTGTTTTCTTGCAACATGTTCGGTACGTTTGTGAGGCTTTTTTGTAACCACCTGTTTTTTAGATTTACAACTAAAAACCACAGCGGCCAAACAAAACACTAGTACTATTTTTCTCATTTCACGACATAATTAATGGTAAGTTCTTCTTTTTTAATAGGGCGTTCATTCCTTCAATACCTTGTAAGCCTCCAGTATGAATGGCTAAAATTTTCGATCCTTTAGGGAAAAATCCTTTTTCGATTAAATCGAAAATTCCAAATAGCATTTTACCGGTATAAACGGGATCTAAGGGAATCTGATAATCGGTTTTAAACTGATTGATAAACGCTACCAATTCTTCATTTATTTTGGCATAGCCTCCAAAATGATAGTTGGTAATCAATTCCCAATTAGATTGTTTTGCAAATTTACTGATATCTGATTTTAAAAAGTCCCCTTTTAGAGCAGGAAAACCTAATACTTGCTGACCAGGTTTTGAACAATTTATAAGGCCCGAAATGGTTCCGCCAGTCCCTACAGCCGAACAAACATAATCGAAAACTTGGTCGGATTCAGTTAATATTTCTTCACAACCCTTAACGGCTAAAGCATTGGTACCACCTTCGGGAACATGGTAATAATCTCCAAATTCAGCTTTTAAAGCTGCAATAAAATCTGCTGAAGTTTTTCGCCTGTATGCCTCTCGTGTCACGAATTTAAAACGCATGCCTTGTTGCTTGGCAAAACTTAAGGTTGGGTTTTTATCTATTTCAGTCCACAATTCTTCACCGCGAATTATGCCAACGGTCTTAAATCCGAATAATTGTCCTGCCGCTGCAACGGCTGCAATATGGTTGGAATAAGCTCCGCCAAAAGTCACAAGCGTTTTAATCCCCTTTTTTTGTGCCTCTAATACGTTATATTTTAATTTCCGGTATTTATTTCCAGATACAAACGGATGAATGGCATCCTCTCGTTTTACGTACAATTCAACGTTTTTATGATGAAGATCAACTTGCTGGTTAACGCTATTTTCAAGCTTAAATATCATAGTTGCGAAGATACTTTAAAAATGCCCAAAATTGACGAATTTTTAAATATTCTAAGTCCGTTTGATGAGAATAAGCTTCGCGTTCAAAAGAAATATTCCGATAAGCCTTTTTCCAATTGAAATAGCACAACCAACGCCATAAAAACTCCAATACATAAAATACAAAAAAACGGCAACACCAACATTTCGAGCTGTTGTTTTAGATGCATACGCTCATGATTAATTAACACCTTATCTTCCAAAAGTGGTTTCTGTTTTAAAATGATAAAAGGATAAAGGATTAGTCCCAAATACCCTTTAGGAATCAAATATTTAGAGATAAAAATCATTTATTCATGAATTTGAGATAAGATACAAAAGGAATATTTTTTCCTCCATAAACCGTATTACACTATCTTTGTTGCTAATGAAAAAAATAATACCTCTTGAAGAAGGCGATTATTACCTTACACCAGAAGGTTATCGCTGTTTTACAGAAAAATACCATTTAAGACGCGGTTATTGTTGCCAAAGTGGTTGTCGTCATTGTCCTTACGGTTACGATAAAAAACGACAAACCACAAACCCCTAAATTATAGGTTACCGTTTAAAAAAACACTTAACTGGTACAATTATTGATGCATAAGAAAGAAATATGATCATTTTAAAACAATTGTCCTATGAAACATCTTTTTAAAATATTATCCGTAGTCCTAATAGCTGTTATATTGACTTCATGCAACTCGATTAAAGTCGCTACAGATTACGACCAGAACAAAGATTTCAGCACATACAAAACCTTTGCGTTCTTTAAAAACGGCATTGATAAAGCCGAAATTAGCGATTTAGATAAGCGCCGAATTCTTAGAGCCATTGAAGCCGAACTTATAAACAAAGGAATGACTAAATCTGAAAATCCCGATATCCTCATTAGTTTATTTACAAAATCCAACCAACGCGTAGACGTTTACAACAACACTTGGGGTTATGGCGCCTGGGGTTGGGGCGGTTGGGGTCCTGGCTGGGGCATGGGACCTGGTTGGGGTTGGGGCTGGGATCAGCCTAGTGTTTCAACAAGCACCGAAGGCCAGTTGTACATAGACCTTATTGATGCCAAAAGTCATGAATTGGTATGGCAAGGTTTAGGTACGGGATTCCTCACCCAAAATAGAGAGAAAAAAGAAACCCTTATTAAGGAGTTTGTTGCTCAAATTATGGCAGAATATCCTCCAGGAATGGAACCAAAGAAATAATTATAACTTAAAGGATTAATTAAAAGATATCCTTTAGTGTCGTATTGAGCTTGTCGAAATATCTCTTTAATTGATATTTTGTATAAATTAGTCTTCGACAGGCTATTAGTTTTACATTTTATATTTACAAGAAGTTTAACCTTATTAAATTTCTGAAAAACAAGAGGACAAGGTGAACTATTTCGACTGTTGAAATTTAAGATTCATCTTGAGCATTAGTCCTTGTCCTCTTTTAGGTTTAGTACCATTTAGAATGTAAAGCTTAAAGGCTTAATAATAGCGTTAGTACACAGACCTATTGGTTTTTCAGGTTTTTAATAGCTAATTCAAAGTTATGAAAAATTTAGTAATAGGAATTGACATTTCTAAGGACACTCTAGATTACTGCACCTTAGGAAACAGTGATGTACAGGTGAAAAGCAGAGGAGTTTTAGAAAATCAACATAAAGCTATCAATAAATGGCTGAAGTGTTTTGATAACACTAATACTGTTTTTGCTTTAGAACACACAGGACATTATGGAGCTGCTTTAGTAGACTGTTTGAGTCAAAAAAAGTTCGTTTTCTACCTTATCAATCTTTTAGAACTTAAAAAGTCTCTAGGCATTCAAAGAGGTAAAAGTGATACAAAGGATGCTTATCGTATAGCAGAATATGCCGTTACAAATAAGCACAAATTAGAGCCATACCAATTACCTGCTGAAAACTTAGGTAGGCTCAAAGCACTCATTACCGCAAGGGAACGTTACGTTAAAATGTCCGTTCAAGTCCAAAATAGCTTAAAGGCCAATGAGATATTAAATCGAACCATAGATGTGAAGATGTTGATTAAAGAAGAGAAAAAACAATATCAATCGCTATAAAAGAGTATAAAAAATATTGAAAATGAGATGCAAAATATTATCAAAGCTGATTTGAAGTTAAAAAGCAGCTATGAAAAAGTGACAGCTATAATCGGAGTAGGACCAGTAATTGCAATAAAGTGTATCACGGAAACAGCTAATTTCACAAAATTTCATAACCCACGAAAATTTAGCTGCCACTGTGGCTTAGCTCCCTTTCCATATCAATCCGGAAGTAGCATAAAGGGTAAGACTAGAACTCATTTTTTAAGAGATAGATCATTAAAAGCTATCTTGACAAAAGGAGCTGTTACCGCTGTCCAACACGACCCTCAATTGAAAGCATATTATAACCGTAAAATAAAAGATGGAAAACATCATATGAGCGTAATTAATGCTGTAGCTAATAAACTTGTATTAAGAATATTTGCAGTAGCCAAAAGAGAGGAACCTTTTGTAAAATTATTTGCTTAAAAGTTTGTTTTTAACTTAGAATGCTCAGACTGACATAGGAGGGCTATATGCTAAATGCTTTAAGCTTTATGTATGCAAGGGCGAAATGTTGTTATTAAGCCTAACTTTAAACTTTTTACTTCTAATATCTAATATTTAACGTCTTACTTTGGTATTGCCATAGAAATCAGACAGACAAACAACAGAGTTTATCCAAAATTTTGTGTTTTTGAAAAATAATTTCAAAATTCATAGGTTAAAATAATATAGATTATAACCTGTTTGGAAAACAAATATACAATTGATTGTAAATTTGGCCCCATTTAAATCGTGTTTTCTTCCATTTTTTGCTGATGCTTTGAGCTGCTAAATATATGGATTTCAGTGCTGCATCATCATGAGGAAAGACTTTTTTGTTGCGTGTATATTTTCTTAAACTGGCATTAAAACTCTCAATGATATTGGTAGTATATATAAGTTTTCTAATCTCTTTTGGGTAGTTTAAAAACGCGGTCAAATTATCCCAATTGTTTTCCCAAGACTGTACGGCAGAGAGGTATTTATCTTCCCAATTTTGTTTAAAGACTTCGAAAGCCTCTAAAGCGAATTTCTCATTATCGGCTTGATAAATAGCTTTAATATCGACCATTATTGATTTGCGGTCCTTATAGCTCACATATTTTAAAGAGTTTCTAATTTGATGTACGATACATATTTGACGTATACTACCTGGAAAAATAGCTTCTACAGCTTTATCTAATCCAGAGAGGTTATCCGAACACAGAAAGAAGATATCTTTTACGCCTCTAGAGCGCAGATCGTCTAAAATGGACATCCAAGCAGCTGCCTTTTCTGTCTCCACAATACTCATGCTCAAAATATCTTGTTGCCCTTCGGTATTCACCCCTAAAACTATCATACAGGCTTTAGATATTACCTTGCCTTCTTGACGTATTTTATAATGAATAGCATCTATCCAGACAATGGGATATACGTCTTCTAAAGGTCTATTCTGCCATTGTTTGATGTCTTCCAATAATTGATTGGTGATAATGGATACCTGTGATGTGGAATACTGCACTCCATAGGTACTTTCAATAAAATCAATAATATCGCTATTGCTCATACCTTTGGCGTAAAGCAGTTGAATACAATCTTCTAATTCTTGACTAATCGATTGATGTTTGGGGACAATAACAGGCTCAAAGCTCGCTTGACGATCTCTGGGGATTTTGATGCGTTGTTCGCCGTTATGAGTCTTGATAGTTTTCTCTGAGAAACCATTGCGCTGGTTGTTCTCAATTACAGAACCTCCTTTTTGAAACCCTAAGTGGGCAGTCATTTCTGCTTTTAAAAGTGATTCAATACCACGTTTAAGCAACTGTTCCTTGACCTGGTCAAAGTCCTCCTTGTTGCTGATTTTGCCGATCAAGGCGTCTAATTGTTTTTCTAAGTCTGAGTTCATAAAATAAAAATTTAAAAGTAAATTTTTTGCCTATGAATTTCAAAATCATTTTTAAACTAACTAACAGCAAAAACACAAAATAGTTTACAGTCCCGACAAACAGTTTCATTCGTACTTTTTAAACAGCTTTTCTCTTTCTACCTAAATCGTTTCAACGTCTTTTTTGTAAACTTACTTAAAACTAATCGACCACTAATTTGGGCGCGTTCGGCTAAAAGGGCATCCCAGTGATCGGTTGCTTCCCAAAAAACAGCTTTCATTTCTTTTAACGCTTCAGGGTTATAGCTTGCTAATTTTTCTGTAAGACTTGAAACAGCTAAATCCAATTCTTCTACGGTATTAAAAACTTCTCCGTATAAGCCTTTTTCTTTCGCAAACCCGGCTGAGAAAAACGCCTCGGCATTAATCGTCATTTGCGACATGGCTGTTTTACCTATTTTTCTAGTAACCGCAGGCTCAATAACAAAGGGACCAATTCCTATACTTAACTCACTTAACTTCACAGAGGCATATTGTGTAGCCAGGCAATAATCGGCAGCCGCAGCAATACCAACACCTCCTCCAACGGCCTTACCTTGTACACGTCCAATAATAAGTTTAGGACAAGTACGCATGGCATTGATAACCTTAGCAAAGCCAGAAAAAAATTGCTGTCCGGTTTCTGCATCATCAATCTCTACCAACTCATTGAAACTAGCGCCAGCACAAAACGTGCGGTCTCCCTCACTTTTTAAAACAATTACTTTAATGTCTGGATGATTTCCTGCTGCGGATATGGTTTCAGAGAGTTTTTGCAAAACATCACTAGGCATCGAATTTCTATTAGGATGAAAAAACTCAATGTGTCCCACTTTATTTTCTATATTTAAGCTTACGTAGGCTTCCATAAATTTAGAATAATTTGGGATGAATATACATAAAAAAAACAGTAACACTTGTTACCTTCGTTTTAATTAAAGAGAAATATATTTACAGAAAAACATTCATAACTTATGGGCATATTTAGTTTTATTTTCGGTAACAAAAACGAAAAAATCAAGGATTTTAAATCGCGAAATGCTATTGTTTTAGATGTTAGATCGGTTTCAGAATACCAGCAAGGTGCTATACCGGGTTCACAAAATATACCATTACAAACACTTAGCTCTAAAATTGAAAGTATTAAGAAACTTCAAAAACCTGTTATAACTTGTTGTGCTAGCGGTATACGATCGGCAAGTGCTGCCGCTATTTTAAAATCTAATGATATTGAAGCCATCAATGGAGGCGGCTGGATGTCCTTATATAAAAAACTAGAGCTTTAAACCTTTAAAATCATCGACTTGATTAATGGGCGTTTGGTTGTATTCTAAAGTCCAACCTAAAGAATTGGTTAGAATATAAAATTTAGACAACTCACTAATCAACCGGTTTTTGGCATTTGTTTTTAATTGTGATTGATTTATCTTTTTCTTTAAAGACGCATTAACAATGTTTTTAATCTTATTATAATCTTGAGCCTCAAAGGGATTTAAAAAATCGGCCTGAACATCATAATATTCAAAATCGGGACTTATGGTAATTTCTTCTTCAGGAATCTTCAAAATCGACAATGTTTTTGAGGCTTCATCAACTTTGAATTCAATTTTACTTAAATCGTAGGCCACGGTAACATTAGCATTTACAACCACTAAAGCTTTCTTTTCAAGCGTTAGATAATTCCCTAAAAGATCTTTTGAGTTTTGATAATTAAAAACCTGACTAAAGTGGCCTTCGGTAACCACTAGTTTCCCTACATTATTAATTTGCTGTTTTATGAGCGCTGAGTTTTCTACAAGCTTGGTTTTTTCAGCTTTTTGTCTTTCACAAGACTTGACAGCGTAAAGCGCAACCAAAGTAATAACAACACCAATTAAAATTTTTCGCATGTACTAAGTTAGAAAAATTTTCATTCTTAAAACAAAAAAACATCAGTTCCTTCGACAGATGAAGTCTACCAATGTTAATTAAGTTGTCTAAACTAAACAGTATCAAAGATACTAGAGATTTAGGCGCTTTGTATTACCATAATGTTAAACAAATCTTATAAGATGATATACCAATACTAAATTGAAATGACGGTAATAAATCACCCTTTTTAGTATATTATTTCAATACAAATTTGACATTAAAGAAAGCATCCGACAAAGTTCCACAAAAAAAGCACCAAAAACCCCCTTTTAAACTTGGCTCATGATGCTTTTTGGATAAACTGATTAATAGCAGCTTTAAAGATACAACTATTCATAGAAGGACAAATATGTTTTTCGATAAAATGCAATTAAAATAAGATGAAACAATAGCTTAATGCATTCTTTAACGTCGCTTAAAAATTACAACTTTATTAAAAGGACATATACGGGTAACAGTTTTTTACATCTACTATTTTAGATTCTAATTTTTGAAGAAACTTTTGGTGAGCTTCAGATTTTTCGTTGAAGGGACGATGCTGAAGGCTTTTTTGAATACCATCAATAACATCCATAGTTTTTAAAGCGTTCTTTGAAATCCAAGTGTCAACAAAAGCATTCCAAATATATTGAATGGCCAAGGCATTGGGATGCACCATATCTTCAGCATAAAAACGGTAATCCCTAAGCTCGTCCATCATGATTTCATAAGAAGGAAAGTAAAATGAATTGGATGTCATGTTAGCCTCATTTTCATCTAAAAACTGATGAATAGCCGAGGTTAAATGCGCTTTACTTCGATTGTTTTCCACAAAGCCATCCTTTAAATGCCTAACTGGTGAAACGGTATAAATAATGGATACTTGCTCATTAACTCGTCTTACCTGGGCTTCCATAGACTTTAATACCTCAACAATCTCGTGAACCGACAACAACGATTTCGAAAATTGCTTCTGCGGAATTTTATGACAGTTTGCCACAACCTGATTCGTTTCCTTATAACGATACACCCAAGCCGTTCCTAAAGTAATAACCAGGTGTGAAGCCGATTTTAAATCGTTATATGTTTCTTGTAAACGGGTATTTAAAGTTTTTAGAAGTTGCTCTTTTGAGACGTTACTTAATTTAGAATGCGCATCAAAACCATGCCATTGTTCGTTGTGAAATAGCACATCGGCATCATTATAATGTGCACTGGAAATCGCGCGGCTAATAAGCTTATGAATGGCTAGAGGATGAAAAAAAATCCCAAACGGATTTTGTTTGGTTTGAAATTTAAAATAAGTGAGTTTATCCCCTATATTTTCAGAAAAACAAGAGCCCATTAAAAACACTTTAGAGCTATAATCTATTAAATGACTAGAGCTTTTTTTTAAAGGTATTTTAGTTTGAAGGTTCATATTTTTGATTCAGAATTACAAAGTTTCAGAAACACAAAGTTACAAATACTCGGAGCTTATAAATTTCAAAGCTGCAAAGCTTCAGAGATACTAATCTACTTTTGAAACTTTGCAGCTTTGTTACTTTGTTACTTTGCAACTATTATTTAACTCACATACTTCTTAGCTTCCGCCAACGCTTGGGCGATCCCTTCTGGGTTTTTCCCGCCAGCAGTTGCAAAAAATGGTTGTCCGCCGCCGCCGCCTTGAATAAATTTACCCAATTCACGAACGACCTGTCCAGCATTTAAGCCTTTACTAGCAACTAAATCTTTAGAAATATAGCAAGACAACAAGGCTTTACCTTCATTTTCGGTAGCGAATAACAAGAATAAATGCTCTACTTCGCCTCCTAATTCAAAAGCCACATCTTTTAATCCTGCCGCGTCTAAATCGAGTTTCTTTGCTAAAAACTGAATGCCGTTAATTTCGGTGAGTTCACTTTTAAGTTCGCCCTTTATATTTTTTGCTTTATCCTTCAACAAAGCTTCAATTTGCTTTTTAAGGCTTGTATTTTCTTCTTGTAAATTTTGAAGTGCTTTTACAGGTTCTTTGACATTATTAAGCAAGCCTTTCATTTCAATAAACAAACGGTTATTTTCCGAATAGAAATCTTTAACCGCATCGCCGGTTATGGCTTCAATACGCCTAATTCCTGCCGCTACAGCGCCTTCAGAAACAATTTTAAAATGCCAGATATCGGCTGTATTTTTTACGTGTGTCCCTCCACAAAGTTCGATAGATTGTCCGAACTGAATAGAACGAACCGTATCGCCATATTTCTCACCAAACAAACTCATAGCTCCAGCAGCGATAGCTTCTTCTTTAGGAATATTGCGTTTTTCAACTAAAGGAATTTTTCCATTAATTCTTGCATTTACAAAACTTTCCACATCTCGAATTTCATCTTCAGTTAATTTAGAAAAATGCGAGAAATCAAATCTTAAATATTTTGAATGTACCGCACTCCCCTTTTGCTCCACATGAGTTCCTAAAATAGAACGCAAGGCCTGATGTAACAAGTGTGTTGCAGTATGGTTACATTCGGTTCTGTGACGTTGTTTTTCATCGACTACCGCCTTAAATGGCTCGTTTAAATGCTTTGGTAAGGTTTCTGTAAAGTGAATGATGACATTATTTTCCTTCTTCGTATTTAAAACATAAACCACATCGCCATAAGCATCTTCCAGATAACCTTTATCACCAACTTGGCCACCACCTTCAGGATAAAACGGTGTTAAATTAAATACCAACTGATACATATCGCCGTCCTTTTTAGAACTCACTTTTCGGTATCGTGTTAGTTTCACATTAACCTGAAGCGCATCGTAACCAATAAATTCTTCATCTTCATCCTCAATTAAAATAGTCCAATCTTCTGTAGAGGTTTCACTAGCTGCTCGCGAACGGTTTTTTTGTTTTTGAAGCTCTTCATTAAAACCAGCTTCATCTAATTTTAAATCTTTTTCAGAAAGTATTAAAGCCGTTAAATCGATTGGGAAGCCGTAAGTATCGTATAACTCAAAAGCTTTTGCTCCAGAAACGGTATCGCCTTTAGTCTCTTCAACAATTCGGTTTAAAAGCACCAAACCTTGATCTAGGGTTCTTAAAAAAGACTGTTCTTCCTCTTTAATCACGTTCTCGACCAATTGTTTTTGGGCTTTTAGCTCTGGAAAGGCCTTGCCCATTTTTTTATCTAGAACGTCGACAAGTCTGTAAATAAAAGGTTCTTTTTTATCTAAAAACGTAAATCCGTAACGCACGGCACGACGTAAAATTCTGCGAATTACATAACCTGCTCCTGTATTACTTGGCAGCTGTCCATCGGCAATGGAAAAGGCCACAGCACGCACATGATCGGCAATCACCCGTATAGCAACGTCTACTTTTTCGTCTTTTCTATATGTTTTATTGGTAATGGTTTCAATTTCCTTAATTATAGGCGTAAAAACATCGGTATCGTAATTAGACTGTACGCCTTGTAAAACCATACATAAACGCTCAAAGCCCATTCCGGTATCAATGTGTTTATTCGGTAAGGACTCTAAAGAACCGTTTGCCTTACGGTTGTACTGCATGAAAACCAAGTTCCAAATTTCAACCACCTGCGGATGATCTTGGTTTACAAGATCTTTTCCTGGCACTTTAGCTTTTTCTTCCGCCGAACGGATATCTACATGTATTTCACTACAAGGTCCACAAGGTCCTTGATCGCCCATTTCCCAGAAGTTATCTTTTTTATCACCCGTTAGAATACGATCTTCTGAAATGTATTTTTTCCAAATATCAAAAGCTTCGGTATCCATATCAAGGCCATCCTCTTTATTGCCTTCAAAAACGGAAACGTAAAGCATATCTTTATCGATACCAAAAACATCGGTTAACAGTTCCCAAGCCCAAGCGATGGCTTCTTCTTTAAAGTAATCGCCAAAACTCCAGTTCCCTAACATTTCGAACAAGGTATGGTGATAAGTATCATACCCTACTTCTTCAAGGTCATTATGTTTTCCAGAAACACGTAAACATTTTTGAGTATCTGTAATACGTTTATTTTTAGGCTCGGCATTCCCTAAAAAGTATTCTTTAAAAGGCGCCATACCTGCATTAACGAACATTAAGGTTGGGTCATCTTTTAAAACCATGGGTGCCGATGGCACAATACTATGTTGTTTTTCTTCAAAAAAACTTAAAAACTTAGCGCGGACGTCTTGTGATTTCATGTAATATTTTTAAACACCTTATTTCGAATCTATTAGCGATTATGCGAAACAATTTTTATATTTATGCTACAAATTTATTTTAAATTTGGTTCAGCATTAAACTTCAAAGCTACTATTATTAAAATTGTTTATAATAATTTTTTGTAGGTTTGTCGGTTAACGGCATAACCGAAGATGAAAAAACACCTTCAATGCGCTGCAAAAATAGCATAATTTAAGAAATGAGTAAGGTAAAATATTATTACGATCCTGATACGCTTTCCTATAGAAAAATACAGCGTAAAAAACGCACTACTTTTAAGTATGCCTTTTTCTTTATTTTAGGAACGGCTTTTTTCGCTTTTATATTCGTTTTTATTGGAAGTCAGTATGTTGAATCGCCAAAAGAGCGCGCCTTAAAAAGAGAGCTTCAAAACGCGCAATTACAATTTGAATTACTGAATAAAAAAATGGAACACGCCGAAACTGTTTTGGCGAATGTTGCCGAGCGTGACAATAACATTTACCGAGTGTATTTTGAAGCCAACCCCATTCCTGAAGAACAACGTCGTGCTGGTTTTGGTGGAATAAATCGCTACAAAAATTTAGAAGGTTTTGATAACTCTAAATTGATTATTGAAAGCAATAAACGTCTGGATATTTTACAGAAGCAAATTGTAGTACAATCCAAATCGTTAGATGAAATTACAAAACTTGCCGAAGACAAAGAAAAACTACTTGCTGCCATTCCTGCTATTCAGCCTGTAAGCAATAAAGATTTAACCCGAATGGCTTCAGGTTACGGTATGCGTAGCGACCCTTTTACAAAGGTTAGAAAAATGCACCGGGGTATGGATTTTACGGCCCCTAGAGGTACGCCAGTTTACGCCACAGGTGATGGTATTGTTACTCGTGCCGATTCAAAATCGACAGGTTATGGTAACCATATTAGAATAGATCATGGCTATGGGTACGTAAGTTTATATGCGCATTTATACAAATACAATGTTAGAAAAAACCAAAAAGTAAAACGTGGTGACCTAATCGGATTTGTGGGCAGTACAGGGCGATCTCAAGGACCACATTTACACTACGAGATTTTTAAAGATAGAGAACGCATTAACCCTATCAACTTCTATTACGGTAGTTTAACCGCAGAAGAATTTAATAAACTATTGGAGCATGCTTCATTAGAAAATCAATCATTAGATTAATGCATATAGACCTCCCAGAAAAACGCTATTATAGTATTGGTGAAGTCGCCAAAGCATTTGATGTGAATACCTCTTTAATACGTTTTTGGGAAAAAGAATTTGATGTTCTTAAACCTAAGAAAAACGCTAAAGGCAATAGAAAGTTTACCCCCGAAGACATTAAAAACTTAAAGTTTATTTATCATTTGGTAAAAGAGCGTGGTTTTACCCTTGATGGAGCTAAAACGCACTTGAAAGAAGAAAAAAAACAAGCTCTAAATACTTTTGAAATTGTTAGCAAGTTAGAAAGCATAAAAAATCAACTCATTAAAATAAAACAACACCTTTAAACTAGAACATCATGAAGAAATTTTTACCATGGATTATCGTCGCTATTGTTGTCATTGGAATTTACTCTTGGGCTAAAAACTTTAACAACACCGCAGTTGAATATGAAGCTGATGCCAAAACAGCTTGGTCTAATGTTGAAAGCTCGTACCAGCGACGTGCCGATTTAATTCCGAATTTAGTATCGACAGTAAAAGGTTATGCCGCGCATGAAAGAGAAACTTTAGAAGGCGTTATTAAGGCTCGTTCTGAAGCTACAAAAACAACTATTGATGCCAACAACCTGACACCAGAAAAAATGGCACAATTTCAACAAGCTCAACAAGGGTTAAGCGGAGCGCTTTCTAAACTTTTAGTAACCGTAGAACGCTACCCAGATTTGAAAGCCGATAAAAATTTCTTAGAGCTACAATCGCAGTTAGAAGGCACCGAAAACCGCATTAATGTAACCAGAGATCGCTATAACGAAAAGGTTAACATTTACGATAAATTCATAAAAAAATTCCCTGCTAAACTCTTAGCCAGTCTTTTTGGTTTTGAAGAAATGGCACGCTTTAAAAGTGCTCCAGGCAGTGAAAACGCACCAACAGTAGAGTTCTAAAACATGTCTAATAAAGAAGATTTTTTAACCGCTAAAGAAGAACAAGAAATTGTTGACGCCATCCAAAGGGCCGAATTAAATACCTCTGGAGAAATACGTGTGCATATTGAAAAATCGGCAAATAGCGACCCCACAAATCGCGCTTTAGAAGTTTTCCATCATTTAAAAATGGATAACACAAAGCTTCAAAATGCCGTATTAATCTATGTAGCCGTTGCAGATAAATCTTTTGTTATTTATGGTGATGAAGGCATCAATAAAGTGGTTGAACCCGATTTTTGGGATTGCACCAAAGACATTATGCAGGCCCACTTTAAGAAAGGCCATTTTAAACAAGGTTTGATTGATGGTGTTTTAAGGTCTGGCGACAGGCTACAAAAGTACTTTCCTTATAAAACTGATGACATCAACGAGCTTCCTAACGACATCTCAAAAGGCTAAAACTTTATGACCTATTTAAAACACAAAACAACATCTATATTTAACTTTAAAAGTTTAGGCTTAGGCGTTGTTTTGATGCTTTTTAGCATGAGTATTTCTTTTGCTCAATTTAAAATTCCTGAAAAGCCCAAATTCCAAACTAGTGTTTACGATTATGTGAACTTACTTTCTAGTGGCGAAAAACAAAATTTAGAACAAAAACTGGTTAGGTATTCCGACACGACCTCAACGCAAATTGTTGTCGCTATTATTCGTTCTACCGAAGGCGAAAACATTAACTTTTTAGGCGCCCAATGGGGTGAAGCTTGGGGAATTGGTCAAGCCGAAGAAGACAATGGCATATTAATTCTTCTAGCGAATGATGACCGCCGAATTGCTATAAACACAGGCTATGGCGTAGAGCATCTTTTAACCGATGCCATGTCCAGGCGTATTATTGAAAACGACATCCTTCCATATTTTAGAAAAGGTGATTTTCCTGGCGGATTAAACAGAGGTGCTGATGCGATTTTTGAAGTCATGCAGGGCGAATATAAAGAATCTCGCCCTACTTCGGGCAACCCAGAAAATTCGGTAATCCCATTTCTTGTTTTCGGATTTATTGCTTTAATGTTTATTCTGTCCTATATTAAAAACAAACGCGGCGGTGGCGGTGGACGTCATGGCGGTAATAACTCTGGAGGTTTTGATATCTGGGACGCTATTATTTTAAGCAATATGGGGCGTGGTAACTACAATCGAGGTTCTAGCGGCTGGGGCGGAAGTTCTGGTGGTGGCTTTGGAGGTGGTTTCGGAGGCGGTTTTGGTGGCGGTGGCTTCGGCGGCGGCGGTGCTTCTGGGGGCTGGTAATCATTAAATAAAACATCATAACTTCGACACATTACACATGTGTCTTATAATTAAAGTCCGTCCAAACAAGTTTTTTGGACGGACTTTTTAATGCTCTTACTTCAATATAGAAATGACTAAAATACTAATTCACAAGCCATTTTTTCACCATGGTTTTTCCTTCAATATTTAAACTTATAAAATACAAGCCTCTTGGTAAACGAAGTTCTGAATTACTTATATTAATGTGGTTCTGATTATTCACATTTAATCTTAGTACATCTTGACCATTAATATTTTTGAACTCTATAGATCCTGTATACGCCTTTGCCAATTTAATAGTTAATTCACCACTCGAATAAGGGTTAGGATACACATTAATTTTATCGGCAGCTAAACTTTCATCATTCGATGTTTTTAAGGTTTGTTGCTTATTGGTTGCTCCTACAACATCCCAGTTAAAAATAGACGCTTGATTTTTAGAAGCTGTTGCTGAAATTCCTTTAGCCGAACTGTTTTGATCTAACTTCCAATACAAACCATTAATTTTTGATTTAATATAAAAGCCTCCTGAACCATTAGACTCAAAAGCAAACTGCTGTCTATTAAACACCCCTGAAGCACCACATTTTATGGTATTATCTGATGCCGTGGTTACATATTTGTTTGTACTAACAGATTGCAGACCTATAAAATTTCCTTCAGTAACAACAACAAACTGCTCTTTACTATTAACATTATTTTGTGTAGCCTGTATAGCGGTTTGAGCACCCGTATTTACCGTTAGAAACAGTCCTTCTGAAGATTTCAATGAAATAGTTTGGCCTGATTGAGGTACCTCTGTATTGCTAGATCCATCATCTCCACTTCCATCACCGGTTACTTCTGTAACCGTGATATTACAACTGGCTACGTGATTACCATCTTGTGTCGTTACTGTTACCGAGGCATTCCCTGCCTTTAATGCTGTTATTTGTCCGTTGCTCACCGACAACACCTGGCTATTACTAACCTGCCAAGTTACATTTTTATTGGTCGCATTTTGCGGGGACACGTTAGCAGATAACGTTGTTGAATTTCCCTTCTCTATAGTCGCCGTCGTTTTATTTAAACTTACTCCAGTAACAGCTACCGGCTGACTAGCGTCTCCGTCAACTTCTTCAAGGGTAAAATCATCACAATAACCTTGTCCTGATGACCAATACCAAATACGGTAAACGGTATCACTATTACCTGTAGTTAAAGAAACTTCACCTGTACTATATGATGTACTATAAAACTCATAATTTCCAATAAGCGTATTGCTTGAAGATTCGCTAATACCCAAAAAGGTTGAAACTCCTGAGTTAGCCGCTTTACCTTTAGCTGTAACCTTGTAAGTTGTATTCGCTTTTAAAGTCACTAATTGTGCGATGCTCGAATTATTTACATACCCAGCATGCTGCCCACTACTCGCATTGTTTCTTAAAACTTCTGAAGCCCCGCTACTAGCATCCCAATGGGTTAAATCGCCGGATTCAAACCCGTTATTTTCTATCACTCCAATCGATGAACTTGGCGGTGTAACCGAGGTGTCACTCTTTTCCCAAACACGAACATAATCCACGTACATGGTTGTTGGAATGTCCTTTAGTTTCTCTCTAGTTGCGGCACTAGATTCAGGGTTCACGGCATTATTGCGGTTATTATAGAATTCCACAAATGGTTTTCTTAGTCCGAGTGACAAAGTAACATTCATTGGGCGGTGCCAATAAGTATTAGGTTTTCTAGCTACTTCAACGCCATCTATGTACCATATAATTTCTTGCTCGTTTACCTCACAACCATAAATATGAAAGTCTTGAGTTGGGTCCCAAGGCGCTCTCCATTTATTTAATTGTTCGTCTGGGTGCATTTTTGGTCGCCTCCAAACACCTTGTCCATTTTGTTTAACTACAGCATGAAGATTTAAATCGATATCTCTAACATCGTCTTGGTGGCCTTCATACCAATCGAATTGTTGTAATTCAACAATATCTATTTCGCTGTAAACAGTTTGGCCTTCACCTACAGTGTAATCAAAATTACTGTATAGCCAGAACGAAGGACAAACGCCCTCTCCAATATGTGCACCTTTAATTTTAGCTTCAAAATAGCCATAAGTAAAGGTATTATAGGATTTAAGAATTCCCGATTTGAAATAGGTACCACTATCTGAAGCATTATTCGGGTTTTGACGCATGGTTAGAGCGGCAACTCCATCGTCTGATATTTTAACATTTTGCTGGTTGTCCCACTTCCATGCTGTGGTGTTAGGAAGGTTCCCTGTTTTGATCCATTTAGCCCAATCTGGCGTGCTATTATTAAACTCATCGGAGGCATTCCACTTAATTGCCCATTGATCGGAAGGATTCTCAGTTTTGGTTGGTTTTTGAGCATATGCCACAATTGTAAGCAATAAAAAGCTCGTTGCACTCAGAAAAAATTTCCGGTGCTTTTGGTAAAAATTTGAATTTTTCATCTTGTTTAGTTTAAGTTCTAAACAAAACTACAGGAGGCACAAAGAGATAAGTAACACAAAATTAACCACTTGCAGCACAAAATTATCTTGAAATAAAAATAGTACAAAAAAAAGAAGCTATTCTAAACCGAATAACTTCCTTTTATCTTTAAAAGCACAACGCCTCTTATCTATTAAAACGTCCAGAAACGTTTCCGTCTAAAATTCTTGTAACCTCATCGATGGTGGCATAATTCACATCACCTTCGTACGTATGCTTTAAAGCACAGGCTGCACTTGCGTAATCCATAGACTTATAATCATCAAAATGTTGTAAGCCATAAATGAGTCCTGCTGCAAAAGCATCTCCAGTACCAATACGGTCTACAATATGCGTGATATCGAAATCTTGAGTTTCTCTAAACTCTTCGCCGTTCCACATTCTAGCTCTAATTTTATGCCAAGAAGCATTAATAGAAGTTCTTATTTTATCAAATACTTTTTCAATGGAAGGAAAGGTTTCCATAAGTAATTTACTAGCTTCAATAAATTCTTCGTTAGTATAACCGTATTCGGTACCTAAAACTTCATTCATTTCATTAATACCACCAATAAAAATGGTAGAACAATGCAATAATTCTACTAAGGCATCTTTGGCGTTCACACCGTATTTCCATAACCCACTTCTATAGGTTGGATCGGCAGAAACTTGCATCCCTTTTTTCTTTGCTAATTTTAAGCCTTCTTTTAAGGTATCGAAGCTCCCTTGTGTTAATCCTGGCGTAATTCCAGTCCAGTGAAACCAAGAACCATCGGCTAAAGCCGACTCCCAATCGACCATTTCTGGTTGAATACTTGAAAATGCCGAGTGCGATCGGTTATAGGAAATGGAACTTGGGCGCATTACAGCACCAACTTCCAAAAAGTAAACGCCTAAAGGGCGACCAGAACGAACAATAGCAGTGGTATCTAAATCGAATTTATTTAAATAAGAAATAGCGGTATCTCCAATAAAATCGTCCGAAATACAGGTAATATGCTTAACATTACCCCCAAAATTAGCGATAGAAAGTCCCACATTTAATTCGGTACCTCCAAAATAGAACTCTAATGTATTGGCTTGAATAAATTTTTTATTTCCGAATGGCGATAAACGCATTAAAACTTCACCGAAGGTAATAATCTGACTCATAAATATTATTTTGAAGGGCTAAAAGTAACCAATATCTGCCATAAAAATATATGTTTTAGGGAAATTTTATAAAAATGAAAGTTTCAAAATTTATATCAAATACTCTAAAACTCCATTATCCAAAATCTGAATAAAATATTTTTAATCAACAGTAAATATGGGATTGATAAATTCTATTTTTTACGCATATAAACACTTATTGGCACCCCGTTAAATCCAAAATGTTCGCGTAATTTATTTTCTAAAAAGCGTTTGTACGGGTCTTTAATATACTGTGGTAAATTACAGAAGAAAGCAAATTGAGGTTGCGGAGTAGGCAACTGCATAATATACTTAATTTTCACAAATTTCCCTTTATATGCTGGTGGTGGGTAGTTTTCAATAATGGGTAGTAAAACTTCGTTAAGCTGACTTGTTTTTATCTTCTTACTACGGTTTTGGTACACCTCAACAGCCGTTTCAATAGCTTTATAGATACGTTGTTTGGTTAATGCTGAAATAAACACGATAGGCACATCGGTAAAAGGTTGCATTTGCAATCGGATGGCTTTTTCGTATTCTTTAACCGATTTATGATCTTTTTCAACCAAATCCCATTTGTTCACTAAAACAACAATACCTTTTCTATTGCGCTCGGCCAACCAAAAAATATTTTGCACCTGACCGTCGAATCCGCGATTAGCATCTAAAACCAGAATACAAACATCGGCATGCTCGATGGCTCTAACACTTCGCATCACCGAATAGAATTCTAAATCTTCTTTTACTTTAGACTTTCTTCTAATACCAGCAGTATCCACGAGGTTGAATTCAAATCCGAAGCGGTTATATTTGGTATCTATAGAATCTCTAGTTGTTCCTGCAATATCGGTTACGATATAACGATCTTCACCAATTAAGGCATTGATAAAAGAGGATTTTCCCGCATTTGGACGCCCTACTACGGCGAAACGAGGTAGTTCGTCTTCAACCACATCTTCTTTTTCTGGCAATACTTTTACCAAAGCGTCGAGCAAATCACCTGTACCACTACCATTAATACTGGCAACGGTATAGTATTCACCTAGACCTAGCGCATAAAACTCTACAGCATCTTCGGCACGTTTGGCATTATCTACTTTATTAACAACTAAAAAAACAGGCTTATTAATACGTCTTAACAGTTTGGCCACATCTTCGTCCATTCCGGTTACCCCTGCTTCAACATCAACCATAAAAATAATGGCATCAGCTTCATCAATAGCTAACTCAACTTGTTTGTCAATTTCTTCTTCAAAGATGTCATCACTTCCTAAAACATAACCTCCTGTATCGATTAAAGAAAACTCTTTACCATTCCAATCACATTTTCCGTAATGACGGTCGCGTGTCACTCCACTTACGGCATCAACAATGGCTTCACGTCTTTGAATCAATCTATTAAAAAACGTTGATTTTCCAACATTTGGTCTACCTACAATGGCTACTATATTACTCATAATCTCAATTTAAGGTTAACAGGTTAAAAGCGATTTATTTAAGCTGTCCTGAAAACTGGTGCAAAAATAGGAAATATACTCTTTGTCACATCTTTTTTATGAAAAGAATAAAATTTAGCCTTTATCAAAAAAAATAGTATTTTACTATCCCAAAACCACGCTTCTATGGCTTTATCCAATGATATTGTTTTACGACCAAGATTTAAAATTGAAATTCCTCAATATAACGAAGTCATTTTAAGTGATTTTAAAAATGCTAAAACCATGCAATCCGATTTTATTGTATCTGTAATCGACGAGCATGTTTTTATTAAACTTCCAAAGGCTAAACAAACCTATTGGTCACCCCAGCTTCATCTGGAAATAACGGCCATCGACGACCATACGAGTCGCATTTATGGGCTATTTGGGCCGAGTCCTACAGTTTGGACTTTATTCATGTTTTTACACTTTTTAGTAGCAGGTACTTTTATAGGCTTCGCAATATGGGCCTACTCCAATTGGACGCTCGAACAAGATTATACCATTCAGTTTAGCATTGTACTTTTCATGATTATACTTTGGATTGCCCTATATTTTGCAGGCAGTATTGGTAAAGCCTCCAGTATTAAAGAAATGCATTTGCTAAACGATTTTATGAATGAGGTATTAAAAAAGAAAAGCCTTAACTACAGGACCAATTAAAGCTTTTAAAACCAACTAACTCAACCCTATTTTTTTTGTACCTACGCTTGATCGAAATCAAATAGCACCTATAAAATAGAATTCTGCGTCAAACCTACAACACACAGATTACCTGAGTGTTATCCAAACATCAAGTTAGTATTAGATTTAGTTATTATAACCAAAACGTTTTAACTGATTCGCATTACTGCGCCAATTTTTATTGACTTTAACATACAATTCGATGTGAATTTGTTTTCCAAAAAAGGTTTCTAAATCTTTTCGCGCTTCAACCCCCACACGTTTTAAAGCACTGCCTTTATGACCAATGATAATACCTTTTTGGGTTTCTCGTTCAACCATAATAACCGAACGGACTTTAATAATGTTTTCCTCTTCAAAAAATTCCTCAGTATCCACTTCTACCGCATAAGGAATTTCCTTTTTATAGTGTAAAAGTATTTTTTCGCGAATAATTTCATTCACAAAAAAGCGCTCCGGCTTATCGGTTAACTGATCTTTTGGGTAAAACGGTGGAGATTCTGGAAGTAAATCTATAATTCTATTAAACACCTCGTTTACATTAAAACCTTCAAGCGCTGAGATGGGATAAATTTCGGCATTTGGCACTTTAGTAGTCCATGATTGCACTTGTTCTTCTAATTGTGTTTGGTCTGACTTATCTATCTTATTTAACAATAAAAGCACAGGAATTTTAGAGCTTTTTATTTTATTAAAAAAGGCTTCATCTTTTAAAGCTTGCTCTCCAATTTCAACCATATATATAAGCACATCGGCATCTTCGAAGGCCGATTTCACAAAATCCATCATCGATGCCTGAAGCTCGTAAGCTGGCTTTATAATTCCAGGCGTATCACTTAAAACCACCTGAAAATCGTCGCCATTAACGATACCTAAAATACGATGCCTTGTGGTTTGCGCTTTAGAAGTGATAATGGATAATTTTTCACCTACAAAGGCATTCATTAAGGTGGATTTACCCACATTAGGATTCCCTATAATATTTACAAAACCTGCTTTATGGTTCATACGATTTTATTTTTATGCTACAAAGTTACAACTTGCAAGGCTTATTCTATGTAAAATATAGTTACAAAAAATAAGAACTACTACAAGTGCAGGGATTAAGATAAGAACCTAGCAAATCAAGACTCTATCAGATACTATAAAATTTCCAATAATTCCACTTCAAAAATTAAAGTCGCATAAGGCTTAATAACTCCTCCAGGTCTTGGATTCGCGCCATAAGCTAAGTCGTGAGGAATATAAAAAATGTATTTTGAACCTACCGGCATGAGTTGTAAACCTTCGGTCCAACCTTTTATAACTTGCGAAACCTCAAATTCTATGGGCTCACCACGGTTAACAGAACTGTCAAAAACGGTTCCATCTATTAAAGTACCATGGTAGTGCGCTTTAACTTTAGAATATTTAGCCGGTTTCTCACCTGTACCCTCTTTTAAAATTTTATACTGCAAACCTGAAGCTGTGGTGTAAACCCCTTCTTTAGCTTTGTTCGCCTTTAAGAAGGTGGTACCTGGTTTAGATAGTTTGTCGGCCTCTTCTTTTTGTTTCTTTAGAAAATAATTTCTTATAACGCTTTTAGCCGCCGCTTCATCAAGTAAAGTTTGACCATTATTGAAACTTTCAACAAAAGCTTTAAAAAAGATATCGGCATTAAATTCGTCGAAGCTCGATTTTACATTTTTTGCGACATCAATACCAATAGCATAACTTACCGAATCGACTGCTGTTTTCATTTGGTTTTGAGCTTGGGTTAGTTGACAAAAACATAACACCACTAGTAATTTTATTTTCAAATAATTCATTTCTATTCAATAGCGTCCTAAACGATTAAAAAAGAGAAAGGAAATTTTGTTCCGCAAAGTTACCTTTGTGGTGCACCACAAAAAAACCTTTCTCAGATGATAAATATAACGCTGTTTTCTCAAATAATCACAAAATTAGAAAAGTCAAGGTTCAATAAATTAGTCAGGTTTCATAACACAGATAAACATCAAAAAGGATTTGACAGTTGGTCTCACTTAGTATCGATGTTGTTTTGTCAATTTGCGAACAGTCAATCTGTTAGAGATATCAGCAACGGATTGCGTTCAGCAACAGGAAACCTGAATCATTTAGGCATGTTAGCAGCGCCTTCAAAATCTACTATAAGCTACCAAAATAAACATCGAAGCTGGGAGCTTTTCAGAGACTACTATTATGTATTATTAGAGAGTTTAGGACAGCAAGCAGGAATGAAGCGTACTAATTTCAAAATAAAGTCCAAAATATTTTTATTAGATGCAACCGTGATAAGTCTTTGTTTAAGTTTGTTTGATTGGGCAAAATACAAGACTAAAAAAGGAGCTGTAAAAATGCACACCTTGCTTGATTATGATGGTCATTTACCAGCTTATGTAAATATTACAGATGGCAAAACAGCGGATAATAAAGGGGCTTACGACATCCCGCTTTTAAAAGGAAGTGTTATTGTTGCTGATCGGTTTTACAACGATTTTGATTTACTAAAGATTTGGGACAGCAACGGAGTCAATTTTGTAGTCAGACATAAAGACAATATTCAATTTAAATCAGTCAAAGAGTTAGAATTGCCAGAAAACAGGCATCAACACGTTCTAAAAGATGAAATCATTGAATTAACAGGCGCTAAGACAAAAGAGAAATATCCCAAAAGACTTCGCAGGGTTGCCTTGTGGGATGATAAAAATGGACAAACTATTGAGGTTATTACCAATCAGAAGTCTTGGACAGCAAACACTATTACGGAGCTTTATAAGGCTAGATGGGAAGTGGAAATATTTTTTAGAGACATCAAACAGCAATTACACATCAAGTCTTTCATTGGAACTAGTC
Source organism: Tamlana carrageenivorans (assembly GCF_002893765.1). Taxonomy (NCBI): domain Bacteria; kingdom Pseudomonadati; phylum Bacteroidota; class Flavobacteriia; order Flavobacteriales; family Flavobacteriaceae; genus Pseudotamlana; species Pseudotamlana carrageenivorans. Next base: position 447,642 of record NZ_CP025938.1, read on the forward strand.
AAAATGCGGTTATGATACAGATCTGGACGGCATTAATTACCATTCTCATTTTAAAAGCGCTAAAAACACAAGCAAAGCATCCTTGGTATTTATCTAATTTAGTAGCCTTTATTAGATTAAATCTTTTTGTGAAAGTAAATTTACATAAATGGCTAGATAATCCGTTTGCAAAAGAACAACCACCACCCAATAAGCACATACAAGGGGTTCTTTTTTGAAAATTCAAAAATATAAACTATTAAACTAGTAAAATGGTTGGATTTATCCTATCTAAAATTTATTTAGGACAGGATTGATTTCTATTATTAATTATTGTTGTCCGATAAAAAACAGAATTAGCTAAAAAAGCTTTGGTGTTGGCCTTTTTTATTGATCGCACTCTTTATTTTGAAAACAGAACCTCCTTATGGGTCAAAAAGGCTTAATTGCCCAATGTTTTTGGTTGTAATCTCTTCCCAATTAGCTTCTGGGTTTTTCAGGAATTTGAACAAATCGATATATGTCATCAAATGGTATCGTATGACGGACATCATATTGGAATAAGCCCAGTTTCTTTGGGCTTTTCTTTGGATCACAAGCATAATGAGCTGGATTATCAAACTGACCCAGATTTGTATTTCGATGGCATTTTGATTGTCTCCCAAAAAATACTTTAGCGGAAAGTTCTGTTTAAGCCGCTTGAACATCGTCTCAATCTGCCACCTATTTTTATAGATGTCGGCTATTTTGTCTGCATCAAGATCATAATTATTAGTGATGAACTCATAAACTTTTTGGTGCTTTTCGTGCCAAAAAGCGATTCTCCTCAGGGAAAAAGCGTTGCCGTTTTTGTCCGTAAGCCCTATTTTTTCGTCCTTTAAGACAGCATCGTCCACTTTATTGGAGATATCAAACTCTTCAAGGCTTGTATAGCGAGCATTGTCCTTTTGCCGAGTCACAAAGTAAACATCTTCCAGTGTCCATTTTTGGTATTGCTCATAATCCACATACCCTTTGTCAAAAACCACATAAGAGCCCTTCTTGAGTTCCAGGTCTTTTAAAAAGGTGTGGTCGTGCGTGGCCGCGCTTGAAAACTTAATCAGACAAGGAACGTCTTCCATGGCGTTTATCATAGTATGCATCTTGATACCTCCTTTCTTTTTGCCGTTGAGCGGGTTCCTTCCTACACCTTTAAGAATGTCGCTAAATAGGGGGATGGTCGAGGAATCAACGATTTTAAGGTTCTTCACTGCAGGTTCTAAGGGTCTGCTGTCCGATAAAAAGCGATGGTAACGTTTGTAGAGTAAATGATAAATATCGGCAAATACTTCAGAGCTTCTTCTCCTGTTAGCATCTGACAAGGTACTGCGTTTTGGAAAGTCCGTGAGTCCTAGATGGTTGATCTTTCCCTCGCAGGCAAGCATAATACTGGAAACCTCACGAAGTGAGCTACAGCCACTGATCACGGTAAATACCATAGTGGCCAAATGCTCATAGGTGGTAAACTTTTTGGTATAGCGATCGCTGTTGTGCTTTTTGGCTGTCCGATGAACATCTTTGGGCAAAATGAAATTTAATACCTGTTTGATTATGGGGTGTCCGCTAAAGTTTTTACTTTTATTCATATCTTGGATGTGTGATAACTTCAAGATACAAAATAAGCGGGAAATCCTATCTTGGAAATCCCGCTTTTTAAATCTTTTATCGGACACTAATGATTATTAATATGTTTGAAAAGTAAAGAATTAATACCGTTTTAAAGCAAAAAAACAGGAAGCTAAGCCTCCTGTTTTTTTTATATATTTAAGTATTTAAATCACTTATTTTACTTCTAAAAGCTCTACATCAAAAATTAATGTAGCGTAAGGTTTAATTGGCCCTCCTGGTCTTGGATTAGCGCCATAAGCTAACTCTTGAGGAATAAAGAATCTATATTTTGCTCCTTCAGACATTAATTGTAAACCTTCTGTCCATCCTTTAATAACTTGTGTTACTCCAAATTCTGCAGGTTCTCCTCTATCAACCGAACTATCAAAAACAGTTCCATCAATTAAAGTACCGTGATAATGAACTTTTACTTTAGATGATTTAGTTGGTTTAGCTCCTGTACCTTCTTTTAAAACGATATATTGTAAACCACTAGCCGTAGTATGCACACCTTCTTTGGTTTTGTTTTTAGCTAAAAACTCTTGCCCTTCCACTTTATTTTTCTCACCTTCTTCGGCACGCTTGGCAGCATCTTCTTGTTGTTTCTTTTGGAAAAATGCTCTTACAACTTTTTGTGCTGTAGCTTCATCTAATAATATATTTGTTGAATCTAAAACATTAGTAAAGCCTTGAACAAACAATTCATTATCAAAATCATCAAAACTCATTTTTACATTTTTTGCAACATCCATACCTATCGCATAGGATACAGAATCCAACTCGGTTTTAATAGGTTTATTTGAAACTGCAGACTGATTATTACAAGATACTACTAGTAAAACTAAAGTCACTAGACTTAAACATTTCATTATTTTCATTTTAACATTTTTTGTTATTCGAAGTCAAATGTAACAAAATTATAGGGACAAAAAAAAGAAATTAGTAAAGGTGAAAATACCGCTCTTAACTTTTTAAAAATAGGAACAAAAAAAAACTGTTCAGCTCTTTCTCGGAGACTGAACAGTTTTTAAACTAACCAAACATTTTATATGAAAAACGAACCACTGTTTTACATTAACGCCGCAAAGTTCTGCATAAACCCAAGTGTATTTCATGATAAATATCATAAACCGACACTAAGGCCGTTAAAAAACATTCTGACCATCAGAATCTGATTAATCCCTCAAGCTAACGGAAGGAATTTTGATGATATTTTAAGATCAAAATTTTACCGTTAATCGAGAGTTAAAAAAACTCTTTATAAATAGTCTACCTGAAGTAAAAAAATATCGTTTTATGATGTATCTGCACTTTTTTTATCTTGTGTTGAAACTGATAAATTAAACGTAGATGATAAGGTAGGGTTTGTTGCAAAAAAAAACTGTTCAGCTTTCTCGGAGACTGAACAGTTTTTAAACTAACCAAACATTTTATATGAAAAACGAACCACTGTTTTACATTAACGCCGCAAAGTTCTGCATAAACCCAAGTGTATTTCATGATAAATATCATAAACCCGCACTAAGTCCGTTAAAAAACAGTTAAAAAAACTCTTTATAAATAGTCTACCTGAAGTAAAAAAATATCGTTTTATGATGTATCTGCACTTTTTTTATCTTGTGTTGAAACTGATAAATTAAACATAGATGATAAGGTAGGGTTTGTTGCAAAAAAAAACTGTTCAGCTTTCTCGGAGACTGAACAGTTTTTAAACTAACCAAACATTTTATATGAAAAACGAACCACTGTTTTACATTAACGCCGCAAAGTTCTGCATAAACCCAAGTGTATTTCATGATAAATATCATAAACCCGCACTAAGTCCGTTAAAAAACAGTTAAAAAAACTCTTTATAAATAGTCTACCTGAAGTAAAAAAATATCGTTTTATGATGTATCTGCACTTTTTTTATCTTGTGTTGAAACTGATAAATTAAACGTAGATGATAAGGTAGGGTTTGTTGCAAAAAAAAAACTGTTCAGCTTTCTCGGAGACTGAACAGTTTTTAAACTAACCAAACATTTTATATGAAAAACGAACCACTGTTTTACATTAACGCCGCAAAGTTCTGCATAAACCCAAGTGTATTTCATGATAAATATCATAAACCCGCACCAGTCCTGTTAAAAAACCGTTAAAAACACAATTATTTGTTTTAAGAAACGGCTCATAAACGCTTAAGTAATTCAAATTATGGATTTTAATTTATTAACCCGTTGTGCATTATGATTTAAAAGAAAAAAGTTGTTCATCTTACTGAAAATCAGTAAATTGATTTAACTACAAATCATTAATAATGAACAACTTGAGTGCAAATTACGAAAGAATATTGGAAGTATTAAGAAAAATATCGAAAGAACAACTTTTAAGTTATCAAAGACGACAACCAAAGCTTAGTGATTTAGAACTTATCAGTTTGAGTCTTACTGCCGAATTTATGGGAATAGATAGTGAAAATGACCTTTTTAGAAAACTTCCAGATTCCCTATTATCAAAAATAGAGAGAAGTGTCTACAATAGAAGAAGACGAAAACTAGTTAATAAGCTCAACAGTATCAGGTTAAGCTTAGCTTCCCATTTTAATGAATTTGAAGATTATTTTGTAGTAGATAGTATGCCCTTAGAAGTTTGTAAATTATCACGCAGTTCTCGTTCAAAGATTTGTAAAGAAAACACTTATGCATTTCCAGATAAAGGTTATTGTGCAGCTCAAAGTTCTAATTATTACGGTTATAAACTGCACGCTGTTTGTTCTGTAAATGGTGTCTTTCAAAGTATCGATTTGAGTCCAGCATCTGTACACGATATTAATTATCTTAAAGATATTAAGATGCAAATAAGCGATTGTACATTAATTGGTGATAAAGGCTATTTATCAACAGAAATACAGCTTAACTTGTTTGAAACCTGTAATATAACGCTAAATACACCTATGAGAAGCAATCAAAAAAATTACAAAGTACAGCCTTATGTATTTAGAAAAAAGAGGAAAAGGATAGAAACATTATTTTCACAACTTTGTGACCAATTTATGATAAGACGCAATTATGCTAAAACTTTTGAAGGTTTTAAAACAAGAATCGTAGCTAAGATAACTGCTTTAACAACTATTCAGTATATCAATAAGTTTATTTTTGGGAGAAACATTAATAATATTAAAATTAGCATTATTTAAAATGCACAACGGGTTTATTAGATTAAATGATTGTTCCAAATTTATAATCTTTTATAGGGTTTCACAGGTATTTAATTAATGTTAAATTTTAAGATTGCTTTAGGGAATTTAGTGAAATTGTGTATTTTTCGGCCAAAATTGCACCACAACCTTTTTCAAAATATTCCATTAATATTTTAAAAGGATAAAAACCCAAATCAACTAATCGCAGCTCTTTCCTTTTCAAGACTTCCCTCAAAATATTTGAAATGACTTTGAGCTCATACTAAACTTGACATCATGAACTTATTATTCAAAATGAGTAGTCTACTACTATTTGTATTTTGTTGTACCCCAAATTGGTCTCAGGGGCAAACAAGTGAAAGCACTTATAATATTATAGACATTTATAAGGCTACAAAGCAGAATTATGATTCGGCTAAAATGATTACCCCTCTAATTACCGAAGATATTAAGTATGACGAGAATATTGTTTACAAGAAAACCCGTCAAAAAAAATTAGAGTTAGACGTCTACAGTCCTTCCAAAAAGTCTAAAAAACTTATGCCAGCGGTTATACTCGTTCATGGGGGAGGTTGGCTAACAGGGCAAAAAGAAAACCAACGCGTTATGGCGCAGCATCTGGCTTTAAAAGGTTTTGTAGGTATTTCTATAGCTTATAGTTTGAGTTTAGAAGCCCGTTATCCTGCATCTGTTTTCGATGTTAAAGATGCCATTAAATGGGTAAGAAAAAATGCTAAAAAGTACAAAATAAACCCTAATCAGATTGCTGTTTTGGGTGCCGATTCTGGAGGATTGTTGGCTACTTTAGCGGGTACAACATCACACCTTAAAGTTTTCAGTACAGATGATGATATCTCTGAAAAAGTTCAGGCGGTTATAAATATAGACGGTATTGTGTCTTTAGTTCATCGTAATGCGCCTACCGAAAATAGTATGGCTAGCATTTGGCTGAACGGTTCGCGCGATAAAAATGAAAAATCATGGATGGAAGCTTCACCCCTTCAATATGTTGGAGAACAAACACCTCCTGTACTCTTTATTAATGGTCCGAATCCAGAAATTCATGCTGGAAAAAGCGATATGACAACCTTATTGAAAATTTTTCAAACCTACACCGAAACACGCACCATTCCAAATGCTCCACCAGCATTTTGGCTAATGGATCCTTGGTTTGACATGACCTTAGATTATAGTGTTAACTTTTTAAACAAAGTGTTTGGACGATCGTAATACGACTACACTTACCGCAGGATTGCTGCCAAAAAAAAACTGTTCAACCTTAAAAAAGACTGAACAGTTCTAAACTAACCAAACATTTTATATGAAAAACGAACCACTGTTTTACATTAACGGCGCAAAGTTCTGCATAAACCCAAGTGTATTTTATGATAAAAGTCATGAACCCCTATAAAGTCTGTTAAAATCGCGTTAAAATGAATCATGTACTTTATAAATTCAGCTTCTCTATTTTAATAGTTTTGCAATATTAGGGACGTTTTTCTTTAATTCGGCAACCGCTAATTTAGCCACCTCTGTGGCCCCGAGCTTAGACAAATGGGTGTCATCATGTTTGGCGGCTTTATAATAAGAAGAGGTTCCTGCTTCAAAATGAAGATGCAGTAATTTTGATTTCTCTACACCGTAGCTGGTTTCCAAAATTTCAGTTTTATACTGAAGATCTATAAAAGGCACTTGGTACTCTGAAGCCACTAAACGCACCTCTAAGGGATAAGCACCATGGGTATCCATTAATACGCCTTGCTCGTTAAAATTACGTCGCACTATGGATGAAAACAAAATAGGTATAGCGCCTTTTTCACGTGTTTCTAATACATAATTAATCAAATTGTGACGGTAGGTCGTATGCGGATTTGTAAAACGCTCTGGCGATTTTTTCTTTTGATCGTTATGCCCAAACTGGATAAACACATAATCGCCCTTTTTTAAGGTTTTCATAATGGCATCCCAACGTCCTTCGGCTCTAAAACTTTTGGAGCTTCTACCGTTTACAGCCCGGTTATCGATGGTCACCTCATCTTTAAAAAAAGGTGGCAAAACTTGTCCCCAGCCATGTTCTGGGTTTACTTCTGGATTCTTTTTATTGGCCATGGTCGAATCGCCTATCATATATATGGTTGTGTTTTGAGCAAAACCGTTTATTAAAAATAGCATGGCTAAGGCAAGTGCGTATTGTTTTAATTTAAGATGTGTCATTTATTTATGGTTTTTACTAAAATCGGTTCCTAAAATATTATCAACGGTGTATTTTTTAGCTTCTTTTTTAGATAATTGGTGCGACCAGCCAACGCGTTTATCAGGCTGAAATCCAGCTCCTGTATTGTTATACTCGGCATAAAAAGCTGTTTTTTCGGCTTCCTTTTTATTCCAATTATGCCAGCCCTCGGGTAAAATTTGATTGCCCAATTCACAATGCATGAAAACCGTTTTGGCATGTAAGCGCCAAGGCCTCCCTAAGTACACGGCATCAAGACCAGCATCGGCTGTAATATTACAGTTTTTAAAAACATAACCAAAAGCCTCGCCTTGAGGGGTTGAAGCCGCTGTGATGTATGAATTTGATTTACTGTGAATGCGACACCCTTCAAACAACACCGTAGCTTCACCAAATATAAAATCGGTACTCCCTTCGATGTAGCAGTTTTTAAAATACTGTTTAAATCCTTCTCCAGCGGTATATAAGGTATCTTGAAAACCTAAAAGTTTACAATTTTCAAAATAGCAACGGTTAGCATTTACAGAAAGCGCAATGGCCTGCCCAACTTGCCCTGCCGTGTTTTTTATAGTTAAATTTTTAGCAATAAAATCGTCGCCTTCAATTAATACTGTTGATGTATGAAAAGTGCTGTTTCTACCTAAATTAGTTTTAGAGAAATAATCATTATATGAAATGATGGTATGTTCTTGACTTTCTCCTATTAGAGTCACTTTAGTATTCCAAGAATACACATGGACTTTTTCGTTATAAACCCCGTTTTTTACATGAATAATAACCCGTTGGTAAGGAAAGGCTTTTGCGGCATAAATGGCATCCTGTATGTTATGAAAATCGCCACTACCATCTTTAGCCACCACCATGTTATAAGGATCTTTAGCTGATTTTTTCACAGGCTTCGTATCGTATTTAGACTTCCATTTTGGGTATTTAGCTAAAATTTTTCGAGGCGTATCAGTATACCAAGCATAACCACTGCGACGTTCAATTCCAATTTCGGCTAAAGTCGCTTTTTTTATGCCATCGCGATCACAGAAAAACGGTGTATTATCGTCCAGCTCCATAAACCGCGCCCAAATGGGCTCGCCATTTTGGACTTTTACCATTTTCATATCAATATAATTACCGTTAGCATCACGAATAGGTTGGCGTTTTAAGTTGGTTATTTTTACCAATTGAAACCATGCCACTGCTTTATTTACAGCATTAATAATTTCTGCAGAAGGCTTATCTATAGACATTAAAAGCGCTACAATATTGGCAGACTCCTTTCCGCTTAAAGATGGTAATTCGTAGGATCGTGCTTTTGCTGGTTGTAAACTACGTTCATCATACTGCGCGCACCAGGCGGTTAACTCCCCGTTTTGTTTGTATTGTGTTTTAAGAATACAGTCTATTCCCTTATTAAAAGCCACCTCAACTTTGTTTAGCAGTTGTGGTGGCAACTTGATGGATAATTCATCGGACTGCTCCTTCAAGGCTTTTAAAAGCTCGAGAATGTTAACCATGGAATCATCGTTGTAGGTAATATGAGAATAATACCCTTTTCTTAAGGGATAAAACTGAGGCCATCCCCCATTGTCGTATTGGGCTTCCAATAAGTATTGAACGCCGTTAATGAACGCCGATTTGTAGCGCGGGTCAGGCACCTGTCGGTATACCTTGGACAAAAACAACATTTCTTGAATAGTAGCACCATTATCGGTGGTCACATTTTTACTGCTAGACTTCTGTCTTTTTAACTGGGATATTTCTGAAGCGCTTAAGTGTTTTTGCATTTGAATATTTTTAGGCCAGCCTCCTATATCGCGTTGGTAAATCAATACATTTTCTGCAATGTCTATAGCTTCTTTTGAGGCAAACCAAGCACCTTCCTCTTGATGCACAATTCTTCCCCATGATTTGGGATGCACTTGCGCCTGAATTTGCAGACCAAACACCACCATAAAACCCACTAATAATAGCTTATAATTACGCATAAATTTAATTCATTTTAATCGATTGCATAAAATTACTAAATCTTGCAGATTTAAACCTATTAATTGGTGCCCAAAACACCGAAATTTAAAATACAAGCTGCCCTAAAAGTAAAAAGGGCATCCATAACGGACACCCTTTTTTAGTTCAAATAAGTTGTTGTTGTTGTTGTAGAATTATTATCTCACTAATAATTTCACTGATTTCTCTCCCTCAATCGTTTTAACGGTTGCGATATAAAAACCTGATTTTAAGGAGAATCTAGTATCTGAAGAAGCTCTTAAAGATTTCACTAAAGCTCCCGTAAGCGTGTAAACATTGATAGACGTTGCACTTGTGACATTAGAAACTAACACTTGGTTTCCAACCGCTTGTACATGAGTTGAAACTTTTGAGTTAACATCTTTATTACTTAAAAGTGTAGAACTCACCTCTATTTTATAATAGTTTACAGCGTTATCAGATGAAAAAATATGAATATCAGTTCCCTTACCGGTATAATCCACTTCTAGGTAACGCGTATCTGTATCCCCTGGACTATCCAGTTTAGCTAATACATTCCCATTACCATCGCTAATAATTAATGCTCGAGGTGTACTTGTCCCACTAAATCGGTACCAAACTTTAACAGCTACTGCACCACCTACTTCAAAACGGAAGTAACGTCGTGTTGGCAACCCATCGGTACCTACCGCACTACTTCCTTGACCTCTAAAACGATTCACTGAAGTATAGCCATCCGGCCACGTTTGAGCATTAGGTTCTCTTTTACCAAAAGTTGAGCCTCCAGGCACAATATTTAATCCTCGTATGGTAGTTGTTGTGGCGTAATCATCCCCTGCTGGAAATTCTGAAGTATTGCCACCTAAGTCCCAAACCTCATCAGAGACTATTTGTGCTTGTATTGTTACCGAAAAAAGTAAAATTGGTAAAATAATTAGAAGTAATTGTTTTTTCATTTTTAAAAAGTTTTTAGTTATTAAATTTAGTTATTGTAATCGATTGCCTAAATTATATATTATTTCTGATTAAACAAAATAATTTTCATTTTTAACATTCAATTTTTTGTTATTTCGTGAAAAAAACACAGTTCTGTAACATTTTTATCACCTATTAACGTTAAGAGATTCGGTTTTTCCTAAATAAAAAGAAGCTGTCCTAAAAAGTTGATTTTACGTCAATCTGAATTCATTTCAGATGCTCATAATCATTAAATTCTCAATGATATGACATTCTGTATCGTGTACAGCATGACGATTTGTTCAATTTTTTGAGACAGCCTCCTACTTCTTTAAAAACCTAATTTATAGGCTTACTTGGTTTTTAATGTGCTAAAACTTTAACCACTTTAACACCCTCGGCATTCTTCACCTTAATAATATAGATGCCATTATTTATTTGAAAACTACGATCTGTAGACGTACTAAATGTTTTTACAACGCCTCCTGTGATATTGTATACTTCAATTTTAGTTTGAGATTTCACGTTCGAAATATAAATCTGACCGTTATAACCTTTAATCAATACCGTATTGGCAGCTTCCGCTGGATTAGTTACATCTAAAACAAGAACAGAAATAGGATCCCAGTTATCATTACCTTTTGTAAACTCAAACGGTACAGCATCGGTACCATCTTTTAATACTGGTGCGGTTAATACGGTAGACCATGATGCCCGGTTAGCCGAATTATCAACTGGTGCTTTCTCTATGGTTCCATATTCATACATTAAATCTGATTCACCGCTTAAAGAGTTTGTCCAACCCTCTGGACTAATTAGTGACAAACCTTCCGAACCAGGATAGGTTGATGCATCGATAGTCGTTTCTAGAAACACAACTTCACTGGTATTGGCTCGCCAAGGACGGCCAAAATAACCTGGTTTAGAACCATGTTGAGAAGCCGTTTCAACCCCTGGAATGGTGGATTTAACATGACATTGGTACATTAAATACCCTCTACCGCTATCTTGTTGAGCTGCTGTAATATAAGCCGCATCACTAGAGGAGTCGCTGGTATTTAGTACAAAATCTGTTTGATAGAATACAGCGGTCATACCACCAAAAATATAATCTACAGCCCCCATCATAGCACCTTTATACACCACAAGGCGAGATCCTGACCCACCATAGAAACTATCTTGACGCCCAATCACACGACAATTATTTAAAGTCACTTTATCGGTGTTATTTGCGATACCAATGGCAGCAGCTTGGGTGACGTAACCTTTCGATCGGTCTTGAACATCGGTATTACCGTAATCTGTTGGTCTTACAGGTACTGAAGCCGATTTTTTAGCTTCAACAACATCTTGAGATTCTTTTAAAGATATGTATTGATTGAAGGAGTTTTCCAGAATAATATTTTCTGCAGTAAATCCATCAGCAGCTACAACAACTGTTGCATTCCAGTACGACGATCCGCCACCTGTACCTTCTTTATTTTCGTAGATTGTATACCCGTTCGCTTTGTTAACGGCTAAAGCTTCAGCACTCCATTTGTTATCTGGTCCTTGGCTATAGAAGTTATATTTTTGTCCGTAGTAAGACGTAATTCTAACCGCATTCGCATCAATATCAACACCCTTATTAAGAATGGCAATACTTGGAGATAAAGATGCATTTTTTAAGGTGACATTTTTAACGTTAATCACTAACATTTCTTCGTAGTTCCCTGGATCAATTAAAACCGTAACACGCTCATCATTTGGGCGATCCATTTCAGCTATGGCTACTAAAGCTTCTTTAATAGTCAGGTAATCTTTACCAGAACCTACAGTAATTGTGTCGGCAAAAGCTACCGCTGGCGTCACTTGAATATTAGTAAAATAAGTGGTACCTAATACATTTAAAGTTACAGTTCCTGCTGTAGCCTCTGTATACATATACTCAACACGTTCAATCAAACTGGTGCTGTTACTATTTCCTATAACCGGTGTCCCACTTTCAATAGAAAAATTCGCTTGATAGTAGTAAGACACAATCATTTTATCGCCCGGATTCATAGATACTTCAATCGTGTTCGAATTTCCTGCTACTAAGTGCCCTTTAGCTACTTCATTTTTAACACCAGAAATTACTAAACCTTTATAATGAGTATCACTTGCTACGATGTTTTTATCATCGAAACTCCAGTTTGTAACCGGATTAAAAGTTAAATTAATGGCAGTATTGGCTCCGTTAACAGTTAAATTTGCTGTAAGAGCTAATTCAAGCGCATAGGCATCTAACCCACCATAACTTACGGTGTATACGCCATCGCGTAAAGTCACCGCATCAACATTGGTAAAACTATACACATAGCTGTTATCGTTTAAATTGGTAAAAGTTAATTCCAATGCAGCATGCTGTGTAGCATCTAAATCTGGTGTATTAACAGCTACGGTGTACAATGGTTTTGCTGTAAAATCTATATCGGTAGTTTGAGTAGCATTAATAGTAATGGTGTTACTAGACATTTGGTAATCATCAACACCTTCTGCAATAATGGTATATTCCACACCAGACTCCAGGTCTACCGAGTAAGTTGCCGCACTTGTATTTATAGAAACGATTGGACTATAAACCGTATTTACAGCAGGATCTGGCTCGTAGGTTAATGTTAATTTACTTAAATCGGTTAAACCTGTAATAGAACCGGTTAAAGTATGTAAATCTACTTTGGCAACAGTAACATCGTGCGTGGTTGTCGCGTTAGTCGCATCAAAGGTTAATCCGTTTGATATCACATAACCATTAGCGCCACCAAGACTTAAGTCGTAGCTATGACCAATAGGCAAAGCTACATTACAGCTTCCAGACGAAACAACTTCTGAGAATACTTTCCCCGTTTCACGATTGGTAAAATCTAAAGTATAGCCGCTAGGAATACCTGCTGCAGCAGCTTCATCAATAGTCACGGCTACAGTAACAAATTCGGCTGGCTTTCTATGTATTCTATAATAACTAGGTTTATCAGCTGGATCGTAGATTTTAAAAGTTCCAGCACTTTTTGCTATAAAATTTATTTCTTGTAAAGTAGCGCCAACAGTAACTACATCATTTTGATCGCCTGCCGTTGTGTTTTCAAAATGAAGTTCACCTACACCATTTTGAGCCAACATAAATATCGTGATCTCATCATCTTCATCCAAATCGATAGTCCAAAGTCTTTGCGTGCTAGAAGACGCCCCATTTTGATATAGTCTTCCTGTATACCCGGTTACGCCATTAATATTTTCATCGGTACGGGTTAGATTGGTATTGGTCGTTCTTAATCGATCTGAACTAGGTTTTCCTGTCCAGTTTAACGGACCAGCATCAAATGATTCTGGTAGGTTTTCACCTGAAGTTCCAGGAGATACACCAGGGTACCAAGCATTTATTGCCGCTTCATCGAGCATATTGTCGTAAAGAAACGCATCAAGTTGTTCTGCACCGAAATCCCAAACTTGCGTTTTCACCACGGTAACTGCGGTATTTACGACTTCAATTTTAGGTGTATAAGCATCAGAACCTGTGAAAGTGAAATACAATGTAGTTGCTCCTCCTAAATAGGTATACTCGTAAGTTCCTGTTTTATCGATAGAGACTTTCACATCGTGACTTCCTAAATCTGATCCACCAGATGTTGTGCCGCCATCCATATTTCCATTACTATAAACAGAACCATAAAAACGTACCGTTGTGCTGCCACTTGCAACATCTAACTCTAAAATATTTCCGCCTTTAAAAACATAGCCATAGCCTGAACTGTGGTAATTTGTGGTGGCATCAGGCGTTCTAATTTTTCCATCAGCCGAGGCTAATATCCCCGACCCAGGAGAGGTCTCTGTTAAATTGGTTTCAACGCCTAACTCGTAGGTCGTTGTTGTTTGTCCGTAAGCCATAAATGCCATAAGGGACAATGCCATCATCATAAAAAAGGAATTTTTTTTCATTGTTAATTTAGTTTAAGTTACTCTTTAGTTTAGTAGAGCAGCGCTGTGTAATACCTGAACCATTTCGTTTTATATTCCTTTTAAAATGGTTCTTTAAATATTCAAGGAGCTGCCAAGTTTTTTATAGTTGAAAAAAGCTTCAATCCATACTATTAAGCTATCCTTACCGGACGGAAAGTATGAACAAGCAATAAGACCGGAATAAAAGTAATCGATTGCACGAAAGTATGTCAATAATTTGAATTAACAAATTACAGATCGAACAATTTTATATCTACTTCTAAAACTAGCCCTCACTATTAAGCTTTTGGATAGTACGTGTCCTGATTTATTAAAAAATTAAACCTTTCATCGAATAAAAGGAATTAACTACTGAATTTACAAAAATAAATATAATTTTGAGTAATCGATTACATTAAGACAATTAAAAATACAAGTCGATGAAACCAACAAACCATTATTAACTAAATACCACTTAAACTATGTTCAAAAAATTATTTTTTTTTACAATGCTTATGCTGTCTACCCTCAGCATCATAGCACAAAATGTCAACATCACCGAAGCTAACGGTTGGCTAGAATCTGCTTACGTAAAATGGGACCCTATAAATGGTGCCGACCATTATAACGTGTATTACTCTGGCGAAGGGTATAACAACAAAAAAATTGACGACCAACTTATTAGGTGCTACTCGGGTTACCAGCGTGCAGACCTCCTAGGCCTCAAAGCAGGAACCTATACCATAAGTGTCGCTGCAGTCATATCAGGCGTTGAAGGCCCGCTTAGCACCACTGGAAACATCACGGTTTTACCACATGACCGTACAGGGTTTGCATTTTCTAACGGCGGCAACCCAAGTGCCTATAATTTGGATGGTACGGTAAAACCAAACGCCGTAATCCTATACATTACCGAAAACACCAAAAACACCATTGAATTAAACGTCACTGGAGCAAACGCCAACCCTTGTGTTGGTCTGCAGAATATTTTGGAAGGTTTTAAAAAAGGTCAAGATAATCGCCCTTTAATTGTTCGATTAATCGGACAAATTACAGATTTAGATTATATGGATAAAGGTGATATTGTTATTGAAAACAAAAACAATACGTCGCAATCTACAACGCTTGAAGGTGTTGGCGACGATGCTACGGCCGACGGCTGGGGTATTCGCATTAAAAACGCAAATAATGTCGAAATTCGAAACATCGCCACCATGAATTGCGACAGTGATGAAGGCGATAATATTGGATTACAACAAGATAACGCTTATGTGTGGGTACACCATAACGATTTCTTTTACGGTGGCGCAGGAGGCGATTCCGACCAAGCTAAAGGCGATGGCGCTTTAGACAGTAAAAGATCGGGCTATGTCACCATTTCATACAACCATTTTTGGGATTCAGGAAAATCAAACCTTTTAGGTAATGGCACCGAATCTCCAGAATACCTAACTTACCACCACAACTGGTACGACCACTCCGATAGTCGTCACCCGCGTATTAGAAGTCACAGCGTGCATGTTTACAACAACTATTACGATGGGAATTCTAAATATGGGGTGGGCGCTACAAACGCTTCCTCAGTATTTGTTGAAGCTAACTATTTTAGAAACTGTAAATACCCTATTCTTACGTCTATGCAAGGGTCGGATGTATTTGATGAAAGTAAAAACGCTAACGATTATAGCAACATGCCAACTTTTTCTAAAGAAGATGGTGGGGCAATTAAAGCTTACAACAACTATATTGAAGGCGCTCGACGCTTTGTAGCCTATGGCGATTCAAGTTTTCCAAATTCTACGGTAGATTTCGATGCTTATGTGGTTAACAGCAGAAATGAACCGGTTCCGAGCTCTGTAACTTCCTACGAAGGCTCGAACACGCATAACAACTTCGACACTAATGGGTCTATCATGTATAGTTACACAGCCGATTCGCCCGAAGACGCTAAAAACAACACTATGGCTTATGCTGGACGCATGTTTGGTGGGGATTTTACTTGGACTTTTAATAATGCTACCGACGATACGTCGTACGCTGTAGATTCTGCTTTAAAAGCGAAACTAACAAGCTACGCCACGTCGTTAGTTTGTATCCAAGGTGATCAAGGTCCAGACCCAGAAGTAACACTTCATGCAACGCCTGGCAACATGAGTGTAACTCTTCAATGGACTGTAAGCCATTATGCGGCCAACTCCTTTACTATTTATAGAAACACAAGTTCAGACCTATCTACCAGAACAAAATTAACAGATATCACAGATGCCAATACGCTAACTTATGAAGATTTAAGCGTAACCAACGATACACCTTACTTCTACTGGGTGATCGCCGATGCCTCTGTAGAATCCAATGTAGCTACAGCAACACCTTCAGCAGCTCCAGCACCTTCACCAAGTGGAGACGAGGAACATAACTATACGACCTCTGGAAAGAACAGTTCTTTTTATACCATAAGCGGAAATCTTTCTACATCTAAGGGAACCGTTGTTTACAATGCCTTAACCCTAACACAATGTTTAAAAATTGAATCGTCTACAAGCATCAGTTTTTCAACAGTATCGGCCTCTACCTTAACATTGGTATTTAACGAAACCCAAGGTGGAAGCATAAAAATTGACGGGGTATCTTATGATATTGTAAACGGTATAGCTAGTATATCTTTAAGCGCAGGAAGTCACGAAATAACAAAAGGTGATACCGCCAATTTATATTATATGAATCTGGAATACGACACCTTAAGTATAGATAGTGAACAATCAAATACATTGAAACTTTACCCGAACCCTGTAAAAGACTTTTTATACATTACTGGTTCTTCTCAAGTTGAAAAAGTTGAAGTTTATAGCATTCAAGGCGTTCTGGTTTTAAAGCTAGAATCACAAAACATTCAGCAAATAAACTTAAATGAACTTAAAACAGGTGTTTACTTAATAAAAACGTACTCGAGTTCTAAAGTCACAGACAAAATACTTCTAAAAAAGTAGGTCTGTAACATTTTAACCGATTACACCATACACCCTTCTAAACTTTTATTTTAGAAGGGTGTTTTTATTTTATAATAAAAAACAGAGCGCTTAAAAACTTTTCAATATTGTATGATTTTTAACATAAATAACATGCTAAAATTAACATTTAGACTGAAGTAAATCTAAAATTTTTAGCTCTTCTTTTTTTCAAATAACACAAATATTCTATATTTATACATCATTACAATAAGGAATATTCATTTTATTTTCTAAAAAATAACAATTACACAAAACAACAACTATAATCCTTAAAACTGACGAACTGGATAATTTTAACAACAAACCAATCGATTATTAACTTTTAATTTGGTTTTTGTTATAATTCACATATCTTTGTAATCGATTACAAGTAGTTGCGCTAAACAACCAATTAAGTGCCTACAAATCGGAAATGAAATATTTAATTTATAACTAAACTTTAATACTTTATGACTAACTTTTTTTTATCAAATCAAGTTTTTTCCTTTTTTAAAGGAAAAAAATTTAGTCCCTACAGAAAGGCGCATTTGGCCCTATTTGTAGGATTGCTATTGTTAGGCGCTCAAAGCGTTAATGCTCAAAATTCGACTACCATTAAAGGAGAGGTGCTGGATGGCGACATAGGGGGTCCGTTGCCCGGAGTAACTATCCTTGTAAAAGGAACGACCAAAGGTACAACAACCGATTTTGATGGTAAATATGTCTTACCAGATGTGGATGCCAATGCGACTTTAGTGTTTTCTTATGTAGGATACATTACTCATGAGGCGAATATTTCAGGTAACAGTGTTATTAACGTAACGCTTAAACCTAGTTTAGAATCTCTAGACGAAGTTATCGTTGTAGGTTATGGAACTTCTCGTAAATCAGATTTAACAGGTTCTGTTGCTAATGTAGGTGGTGAAGTTTTAGAAAAACAATCTATCGCTAGTGTGGCCGAAGCTTTAACAGGGCGTATGGCTGGTGTACAAGTATCGTCTCCTGAAGGTTCTCCGGATTCTGAGATTCAAATTAGAGTACGTGGTGGCGGATCTTTAACTCAAGACGCTTCCCCATTAATTATTGTTGACGGTTTCCCTGTTAATAGTATGAGTGATGTGTCGCCCACAGATATCGAAAGTCTTACCGTATTAAAAGATGCTTCCTCAACCGCAATCTACGGTTCTCGTGGTGCGAATGGTGTAATCATCATTACAACTAAAAGTGGTAAGGAAGGAAAAATTCAAGTGAACTTTAATGCCTTTTACGGTGCTAAAACTATTGCCAATACCATTGACGTATTAGATCCAGAAGATTTCGTGAAATGGCAGCACGAATATGCTATGTTAAGAGATAACTTACAATCTTACGAAAAGTACTTCGGCTTATGGCAAGATCAAGACCAATACGCAGGAGTAAAGGGTAATAATTGGCAAAAGCAAATTTACGGACAAATGGGTGAGGTTGAAAGCCGTAACTTATCGATTCGTGGTGGTTCTGAGAAAATCAACTTTAACTTCAACTATGCTTTATATGATGAAAAAGCTATTATGGTGGGGTCTAACTTCAAAAGAAACAACTTGTCGTTTGCTTTAAAAAATAAAGCCAGTGATAAGGTTGATTTATCGATGACTTTCCGTTATTCAGACACCGAAATTAATGGTGGCGGTGCTAACGAACAAAATGAGGTATCTTCTGCCGATTCACGTTTAAAACACAGTGTATCCTATTCTCCAATTCCTATTTCAGGACTTAGTACCGATGAAACAGATCCAGATATAACCAACCAATTGGTTAACCCTTTTATTGCTGTACATGACAACCAACGTTTACAGCTTAGAAAAAACTTTAACTTATTAGGTAGTTTTTCTTGGAAAATGACTGAAGACCTAACTTTTAAAACAGATTTAGGTTTAGATAACTACAACGATCAGGATTACAGATTCTATGGTAAGACCACTTACTATGTTACAGATAAAACAGATTTCCCAAACCAACCAGCTATAGAATTCTATGACAGAAAAAGAAACCGTTTCAGAAATGCAAATACTTTTAACTACGATTTTGATAAAATATTAAACGAAAATCACAGTTTAAAAGTTCTTGTTGGTCATGAGTGGATTTTTTCAGAGAGCAATAGGTTATCAAATACGGTTCATGGCCTACCAGACTTCTTTGATATTAAAAATGCCATGCGTTTAACGACTCAAGGAACTCCAATTGAAATTGATAATTTTTATAGCCCAGATGATAAGTTATTATCTTTCTTCGGTCGTATGAATTATGATTTTAAAAACCGTTACTTATTAACTGCAACTTTTCGTGCAGATGCTTCTAGTAAATTTACTAAAGAAAACCGTTGGGGCTACTTCCCTTCTGCCGCTTTCGCATGGAAAATGTCTGAAGAAGCTTTCTTAGATGACGTAAGTTGGATTAATACGCTTAAATTAAGGGTAAGTTACGGTGAAGCAGGTAACAACAACATACCTGTTGGACAAACTGTACAAAATTTTAGATCTAGTCCAACCCTTCGTATTAATAATGTGGCTAATTTCTGGGCTCCAGAAAATAACTTAGCCAATCCAGATTTAAAATGGGAGACTACCATCACTCAAAACTTAGGTCTTGATTTCGATTTATTCAAAGGCACATTAAGCGGTTCTATTGAGGCCTACAGAAATATTACGACCGATCTGCTAATTAGATTCCCTACACCTGGTACAGGTTATGATAACCAGTACAGAAATATGGGTGAAGTTGAAAACAAAGGTCTTGAAGGTGTTTTAAACTTTGCTGCTATTAATAAAGAGAACGTTGGTTTAAGTTTCGCGATAAATATGTCTAGAAACATAAACAGAATTAACTCCTTAGGGGTAATGGAAGATTTCTACGACCGTACCAATTGGGCGTCTTCTCAAATTGGAAATGAATATGAAATTGCCGTTGGTGGTCAATTAGGGACTATGGTTGGATTTAAAAATGCAGGCCGTTATGAGGTAGATGATTTTAATTATGATCCAGTAACTCAAGAGTATACTTTAAAATCAGGTGTGGTAAATAGTACAGATGTTATTGGTACCTTAAGACCTGGTTCAATGAAGCTAGTCGATGTTAACGGTGATGGCAAAGTAAATGATGATGATATATCTGTTATTGGTAACGCCAATCCTGACTTTACAGGCGGTTTAACCATTAATGCTAATGCCTATGGATTTGATTTTACAGCTGCATTTAACTGGAGTGTTGGAAATGATGTTTATAACGCTAATAAAATCGAGTTTACAACAGCAAACATCCCGAATGGCCAATATAGAAACCTAAGCTCTATTATGGCTGAAGGTGAAAGATGGAACAATATTGATCCGAATACTGGACAACTTGTAACAGACCCTACGCAATTAGCGGCATTAAACGAAAACACAAGCATGTGGTCTCCTTATATGGCTCGTTACGTATTTAGCGACTGGGCTGTAGAAGATGGTTCGTTCTTACGATTAAACAACATTTCTTTAGGTTACACTGTTCCTGAAAGATTTTCGTCGCAAGCAGGTTTATCTAAATTAAGATTTTACTTATCTGCTAATAACGTTTTCATTCTTACAAATTACTCTGGTTTAGATCCAGAAGTAAGCACTAGAAGAAGAACACCATTGACTCCTGGAGTAGATTACTCTCCTTATCCAAAAAGTAGACAAATCATTTTTGGACTTAACCTAAACTTTTAATAAAAAGATTCTTTAGAAGATGAAAAATAAAATTTTAATAATTACAGGATTAATATTAGCAGCAATGCTAAGCTCTTGCGGTGAAGATTTCATGGAAGCTCCTGCGAAATCAACACTCGATGAGCAATTGATATTCTCTACCCCAGGTTTAACAAAAGGGGCGATTGACGGTATTATTGAACCCATGATGGAAACCAACTCGTACAGAGGGCGATTTCTACCTTTTTACGGTACAAATACAGATACCGAATATTTATACGATTCTGAAAATGACGGCGATGCCGAAGGTGAATTGGCTCGATATGTAGCAACTGCTAATAATGCCTCTATGAATCGTGACGACAATGCTTGGGCTGAAATGTACAAAGGCATTGAGCGCGCAAACATTTGTATTAGAGGTATCCGAACTTATGGTAACCCAGAACCCGGGACGGAACTTGGGCAGTACTTAGGAGAAGCTTTAACACTTCGTGCCGTGTATTACGCCGATTTAATAAAAGCTTGGGGGGATGTCATTGCACGTTTCGAACCGATTAACAGTGAAACCGTGTACTTACCAAAATCAAGCCGTGACATAGTTTACAAACAAATCATTGCAGATTTAGGTGAGGCCGTAACTTTAGTAGCATGGCCAAACGAAACCAACTTAACTACTAGTGTTGAGCGTATCAACAAAGCTTTTGTTAAAGGTTTAAGAGCACGTATAGCCATGGCAGCTAGTGGATATCAACAGTACCCTGATGGTATTAGACGTAGCAAGGATCCAGAATTATCCGTTGCTAACATGTATCAATTAGCCTTAACAGAATGTCAATCGGTTATTTCTAGTGGCACAGTTAGCCTCTTCCCTACTTTTGAAGGTTTATGGAGAAACCTTAACGAAGAAAACTACAATGCTGGTTTAGAGTCTTTATGGGAAATTCCTTTTGCCGATGGTCGTGGTCGTGTAACCTTTACCTTCGGTATCCGACACACAAGTGTAGACCAACATACTGCTCAACCTAGAGGTGGTCAAGCAGGACCTGTAGCCAACTTGTTTTACGATTTTGATGAAGCTGACGAAAGGAGAGACATCACATGCATCCCTTATGAATGGGGTACAGCTGTTGACATAGGTAACCCTGAATATGGTTTTGCCCAACAAGAATATACCGATTCAAAAAGATGGTATTTTGGAAAGTACCGTTATGAATGGATGAATAGACGTGTTACATCTACTAACGACGATGGCATGAATAAAATATACATGCGTTATGCCGAAGTCTTATTAATTGCTGCTGAAGCGGCCAATGAGTTACAAGGTCCTGGAGCAGCTGCGCCTTACTTAAAAGAATTAAGAAGAAGAGCGTTCAAAACCACTGATTATGCTACGAAGGTGGATGCTTATGTAAATGCTTTAGGAAGTAAACAAGCCATGCTTGATGCTATTGTTGAAGAACATAAATTCGAGTTTACAGGTGAAATGGAACGTAAACAAGCACTTATCCGTTGGAACTTATTAGGTACTAAATTAGCAGAAACTAAAGATAAGTTAATCAACCTTAAAGCGCGTACTGGTGAATACGCTGATGTTCCATCAACAATTTACTATAAATATGCCGCCGACAACGAAACCTTAATTACTTACGGTTTAAATAGAGGTGAAATTTATAACCCAGGACCAGATTATACAGCAATCAACTGGGATCGTGTTACTGAAGATAGAACCAACACGCTATATAGCGCCGACCCTGACACCAAGCAATTCTGGCCAATTTGGCAAGTATTTATTGATGGAAGTAATAACACCTTGACTAATGATTACGGTTATTAATCATAATAAAACAACAAATAAGCATATGATTATGAAAACTAAATATTTATATAAAACCATCTTCGCTTTGGTACTAACTGTTCTTGTTAACAGCTGTGGGTACAACGAAGATTTAGTAGAAGAACTTGAATTCGAAAGAGAGTTCGCGCCTGTAGCCCTAAAAGCGACAGTTAGAAATCAAACCTATGTGGAACTTAATTGGACCATAGAAGACGGGATTTCTGATTACCTCGTTGAGTTTAGTGCTGACGACCCAGATTTTAACACCATTTTCTTGTCTCAAGACGTGAAAAGCTCTGAGCTACCTGTGTTAATTCGATTAGAAGGTGAAACGGTTTATTCTATTCGAGTAAAAGCACTTAGTTCTAGAGAACTAGACGATTCTAAATATGCTTACGGCGAGGTAACCACTTTATCGGAGCAAATAATGGCGCCATACCAACCGGGTGATGCACAACCAACTACCGCCACCTTAAGATGGGAAGCAGGCGCTAATGTAACGCATTTATCATTCAACGATGGTGCCGTAATTCACGATATCACTGCTGATGAAAAAGCAGCTGGTGTAGCCACGGTTAATGGATTAACTCCAGAAACTGAGTATAAAGTTATTTTATTTAATAACACAAAAAACAGAGGTAACGCTACAATTACAACAACTATTGCCATTGGAAATAACACTTTATTATCTCCAACTGATGATATTGTTACGGCTATTAATAATGCCATGCCTGGAGACATTTTACTTTTAAAAGAAGGTGATTACACCGCGCAGTCGGCTGAAGTAGATTTAACAAAATCAATCACGATTAGAGGTTTACACCCAGATTTTAAGCCACAGCTTAAACTAGCCTTTTCAGTATTAGCTGGTGCAACCGATGTTAGCTTAATTGATTTAGTATTAATGGGAGAAGGTAACGGACAAACAATCAACCAAGATGTAGTAAGATATAACGAGGCTGATAACTACAACTCGTTAACTATTACAGGCTGTGTTATTAGTGATTACAACAAATCATTTATAGCCGGTAGCACGACAGACGCTATCGTCCAATCGGTGGTTGTAGACGATTGTATCGTTACAGATATTTGGACAAACGGTGGTGATTTCATCGACTTTAGAAACTCTAATGTATTTAATGTTTCAGTGACTAACTCTACCTTTAACAACTGTGCTCCTGGTCGTGATTTCTTCAGAATTGACGACGCTGGTTCACAAACGCAAACTGGTCAAAATTGTAATATTATCCTGAAAAACTGCACATTATATGGTTGCTCAGATTCTAGCTCTAAAAGATTGATGTATGTGAGATTCCAAACGAATACTTTTACATCTCAAAACAACTTGATTACAGAAACATCTTCTGAAGGTTATTCAGACCAGAGTAGAACAGATCCTAATCCAACATTTGGAAGTAACAACTACCACAATGCTGATGGGTTCTTCAATTCAGGACAAACTGTTTTCGACAGTGCTGGATTTACTGAAAACCCTGGGTTTGTTGATCCGTTAAATGGCGACTTTACAGTAACTAGCCAGTTAATTATAGACAATAATATTGGTGACCCACGTTGGTTATAATCCAAATTTTCATTGATTGTATTAAAAAAAGGTATGCCATGTGTATACCTTTTTTGTTTCTTAAAACTTGCTTTACAGAACGTCCATTAATATCAAAAACCCAGTACAGGCTTTGTATCCATGAGGCCAAATTATATGGCTTTTAAGTTAATTGGTAGCATTTAAATCTTTGAAAACTTAATTCAAAAATCTTATAAGCCCCGAAATCCATATTTTTATAATGAATAACAACACATCGTTTTTTATGTTCAAAAAAACACTTTTATATCTTATCACCCTACTCCTAGCCTGTTCTATCCATGCTCAAAATTTAGCTTTCCCAACGGCTGAAGGGTTTGGACAATTTGCCACAGGAGGTAAAGGTGGACTCATATATACCGTAACCAACTTAAATGATAGTGGCGCAGGTAGCCTGCGTAAAGGCATACTTAAAAAAGGGCCACGAATCATTATTTTTGCTGTATCTGGAACTATTGAATTACAATCCGATTTGGATGTAAATCGTGGCGACCTCAGCATTTTAGGGCAAACCGCACCTGGTGATGGTATTACCATTAAAGGCTATCCGTTCACCATAAAAGCCGATAATGTGATACTCCGTTATCTAAGATTTAGAATGGGCGACACCCACAATGTAGAAGGCGATGCCCTAGGTTGTAGAAATACCAACAACGTTATCATAGATCATTGTTCCATTAGTTGGGCTACCGATGAGAATGCCTCCTTTTACGATAATACAAATTTCACCCTACAATGGTGTATCATTTCCGAAGCCTTAAACCGATCGGTACATCAAAAAGGGGCTCATGGCTATGGTGGTATTTGGGGCGGTGTAAAAGCCTCATTCCATCACAACTTAATAGTTAGCAATAACAGTAGAAACCCAAGGTTTAGCGGATCTAAAACCACAGCAAACTCCGAAAATGAGTTTGTAGATTTCAGAAATAATGTGATTTATAATTGGGGCGAAAACAATATTTATGGCGGCGAAAAAGGGCGATACAACCTCGTAAACAATTATTTTAAATCGGGTCCTGCAACAACTTCTTCAAAACTAGACCGTATCGTAGATCCTTCTGAACCTTATGGTCAATTTTATGTGAACGGCAATTATGTACATGGTTATGATGAAATTTCAAAAAACAATTGGAATGGCGGTGTACAATGTGAAAATCCTTTAGAGGCTAAATTAGAATCTGAAATCTCAATAAACCAAAACATAAAAACCGATACCGCCGAAGAGGCTTACAAAAAGGTATTAAAATATGCTGGCGCGAGTTTATTTAGAGATGCACCAGATGCTAGAGTGGTTCACAACACCAAAGAAGGGAGTGCTGATTATAAAAACGGCATTATAGATTCCCAAGATAATGTTGGTGGATGGCCCATTTTAAAATCCGAAAAAGCTCCATTAGATAGCGACAAAGATGGAATGCCGGACGACTGGGAGAAAAAACACAAACTCAACCCCAATGAAAATGATGCCCATTTAAACAACTTGGATAAAAAGTATAGCAATATTGAAGTTTACACCAACAACTTAGTGGTGTATACGCACCAAAAAACAATCATAAACGGTGTGGCCTACGATTTTGTTGTGGGCAAAACTGGGGTTTCCGATTTTAAAACCGTTCAAGAGGCTATTAATGCCGTTCCCGATTTTAGAAAAAAAGAAACAAAAATCTATATTAAAAAAGGGGTATATAAAGAAAAACTCGTGCTTCCAGCCTCTAAAACACAAGTCACTTTTATAGGTGAAAGTAAAACCGAAACCCTTTTAACTTACGACGATTTTGCTCAAAAACATAACATATTTGGTGAGGAAGTTGGAACCACTGGTTCCACATCCTTTTATGTATTTGGCAATAATTTTACCGCAAAAAACATCACGTTCGAAAATAGTGCAGGCCCCGTAGGTCAGGCCGTAGCGGTGCGTGTGGATGGTGATAAAGTGATTTTTGAAAATTGCAGATTTCTTGGAAACCAAGACACCCTATACTTACATGGTGAAAATAGCCGCCAATACTATAAAGATTGTTACATTGAAGGCACTGTCGATTTTATATTCGGTTGGTCTACGGGATATTTTGAAAACTGTGAAATCTATTGTAAAAACAAAGGGTACATAACAGCCGCTTCAACCAACAAATCATCTGCTTATGGTTTTGTGTTCAAAAATTGTAAGATTACAGGAAACGCAGAAGAAAACAGTTTCTACCTTGGCCGTCCGTGGCGAGATTATGCCCAAACTGTGTGGATAGATTGTGTTATGGACAAGCATATCAAACCCGAAGGATGGCATAATTGGAACAAACCACATGCCGAAAAAACCACCTTTTATGGCGAGTATAATACATCCGGACCTGGCGCTTCGAATAACCGAGTTCCTTGGGCCAAAAAACTGACTAAAAAAAACGTTAAAAAATTCAACAGGGAAAATGTTCTAAAAGACATAGATAATTGGAATACAAATATTTAAAACACTATACCCCTTTTTACCATCAAATTATTAACGTAATATTATACACTAAAATTATGCTAACAGTTCCAACTTTAGTATTTTTATACAATCGATTACAATTAAACTTATTCTAAATGAAAACACAAAAAAAAACAGTTCTGTTGGCCATAGTTTGTATGGCATTTTTTTCTTTCACCATGCAATCTTGTAAAGAAAAATCGAAGCAACCAGAAGTGGTAGCAAAAGCAGATTCTTTTATTGAGGCCGATAACATTATTAAGTCCATAAAAGTTCTAGAATTTCCGGATAACACTTTCAACATTACCGATTATGGCGCTGTAGCCGATGGAAAAACTTTGAATACAGAAGCTATAGCTAAAGCTATCGATGCTTGTCATGAAGCAGGCGGTGGTAAAGTGATTATTCCTGCCGGTGATTTTTTAACGGGACCAATTGTTTTAAAAAGTCATGTCAACCTGCATTTAGAAGAAGGTGCTCAGGTCCTTTTTTCAACCAACCACAAAGACTATCTACCCATTGTTCACACCTCTTATGAAGGCGTGGAATTGATGAATTATTCACCGCTTATTCGTGCATACAAGCAAAACAACATTGCCGTAACAGGTAAAGGGGTTTTAAACGGACAAGGAAGTAACGAAAACTGGTGGCCATGGTGCGGTAAAGATAAATATGGTTATGTTGAAGGTGCTGTAAAACAGCACGACTCGATTAACTTACCACGTTTACGCCAAATGAATGAAGCTCAAATTCCTGTAGCCGATAGAACTTTTGGAGACGGCTACCAACTGCGTCCCACCTTTTTCGAACCTATGGATTGCGAAAATGTATTACTAGAAGGCGTTACCATTACTAATGCGCCTTTCTGGGTAATTCACCCTTTACGTTGCAATTATGTTAGAATTGATGGCGTAACGGTATCGAGCCACGGTCCAAACAACGATGGTTGCGACCCTGAATACAGCAAAAACGTACATATTGCCAACTGTACTTTTGATACTGGTGATGACTGTATCGCCATTAAAGCTGGTAGAAATGAAGATGGTCGTGCCGTTAATATTGCCAGCGAAAATATTGTTGTAGAAAACTGCTACATGAAGGATGGTCATGGTGGCGTGGTGCTGGGTTCTGAAATTTCTGCTGGAGTAAGAAATGTGTTTGTTAGAAACTGTAAAATGGATAGTCCAAACCTAGACCGTGCCATTCGTATTAAAACCAATACGCTTAGAGGTGGTTTCGTAGAAAATTTATTTGTAAAAGATGTTCAAGTGGGGCAAGTTAAAGAAGCTGCTTTACGCATCAACTTACACTACGGTATATACGCCAACCAGGAGGGCAACCATATTCCATCGATCAAAAATGTGCATTTAGAAAACATGACGGTAGAAAACAGTGGGAAATACGGAATTTTAATTAATGGTCGTGAAGAAGCTAAAATAGAAAATGTCACCTTTACAAACGTACACATTAAAGGAGCCAAAACCCCAATGAAAGTTGAACATTCCGAACCTATCGTGTTTGAAAACACCACGATAAACGGCAAATCATACTAAACTTACAACACTCAAATGATTTTTAAATAAGCCCTAAATAGTTTGAATTAAAGTTGTTTTCTTTTACATCAAACGATTCCAGTTATTTAGAGCTTATTTATTTTATCTGAAGGTCTAAATTGGGTTATAACGTTATTTTTCGTGTCATGCTAAACTCGTTTCAGCATGACATAATACTTGCAAACATCGATACGCGATTGTGTTTGAGCACCTGAAACAAGTTCAGGTTGACGTTATGGCTTACGATTGACTTTAGACATTCAATTTATTTTATTAAGAAAAACCATTTCAAAAATAAAACATGAAAAAATTAGCCATACTATCTATTGCCTTTTTAAGCTTATACGCTTGCAAAGACAACCAAACTAAAACAGAAACCTCAACAGCCGTTGAAGTTGTAAAAGAAAATAATAAAGCTCCTAAAACCTATGCAGAAATTTCTATCGCTCAAGGCGGAAAATGGGTTGATGGCCCTAGAAGCCACCAAGAATACAGTGGTAGTACTTCGTTTAAAAATGTAGATGAACTTCAAGTTCCTGAAGAACATACCGATCACACATGGTACATTCGTTATGAAGGTCCTGGTTGGGAAAACAGTCAGGTTGGCTACCGCTTGTACCTAGATTGGAGAAATGCTATCGACATTTTTGGTAAAAAGGTTGACACTATGGTGCTTCCTGAAGTTGGACAAGATGGATTCGATTCTTACCACGAAGCATCAGCTTGGGGACAAGATATTTTAAAAGCTGGAAAATCAATGGGTATTGGTGGTTACGGTCGTATTGTAGCCGATACCATAGTACATTTCCAAAACGTGAAAGATACCCATGCAGCTATTTCAAATACCGATAGCGAATCAGCTATTACGATTTCTTATAAAGACTGGAAAACGGGTGATGACAGCATCGATTTAAAATCGGTATTAAGTATTTATCCTGAAGATCGTTTCACAAAGGCTGAATTAACGCCATCAAAAGAAATTGAAGGATTATGTACGGGTATCGTAATTGCAAAAGGTATTCCTGTAACTAAAAAGGTAGGCAAAAAATGGGCTTATATTGCTACTTACGGAGTTCAAACCTTAGCTAGTCCTCCAGATAATTTAGGTATGGCACTTTTCTATAAACTTGAAGAAGTAGCCGAGCAAAAAGAAGGCCAACATGATCATCTTGTGATATTCAAACCAACCACTAAAACTGTGACTTACTACTTTTTAGGAGCTTGGGAACAAGAACCTAACGGGATTAAAACTGAAGAGGCTTTTATCGCCGACCTCAACAACAAATTAGCAACTTTAGATCAAACCGACGCTATAAACTAAATAAACTTATGAAAGCCCAAAATGGGCATTTGGAAAACAAAGGGCATTACCCATCGAAATAACTAAATAACCGAACCAAAGGTTCTTGACAAAATTTAAACAAATGAAAACTACAACCTATATCGCATTATTTGCACTAGCCTTAGGCTTAACCACCACATCGTGTAAAGATGCCAAATCGGAAACCGAAACTAAAGCAGAAACCGCTGCTGTTGAAAAGGTGGTACCTGAAACTTTAAAATGGTCGGAACGCATGATGCTTTCTGAAATTGAACGCTTTCCAAAAGCCTCGCTTTTGGATTTTAGAGATAAGCCAAAATGGAGCTATACCAACGGCTTAGTTTTAGACGCCGCAGCACGTGTTTACGAACAAACTAAAAACGAAAAAATTTATCAATATATTTACGATTATGCCGATGAAATGATTGATAGCACAGGTACCATTCTAACTTATAAGCTATCCAATCAAAATCTAGATATGATAAAATCTGGCGATGTTTTACTGTATTTATACCCTAAAACTAAGGAGCAACGTTTCCTTACGGCTATGGAAACTTTAAACAGCCAAATGGAGTCGCAACCTACAACTTCTGAAGGTGGTTACTGGCATAAAAAAATATACCCGTATCAAATGTGGTTAGATGGTTTATATATGGCAGAACCTTTCCATTTGCGCTATGCTAAAACTTACATTGAAGATGAGGCTAAGAAAAAACACATTTATGATGATGTAGTACTTCAATTTGATCTGATCCAAAAACACAGTCAGGATAAAGAAACGGGGTTACTTTACCATGGTTGGGATGAAAGTAAAGAACAACGTTGGGCGAATAAAGACACTGGAAATTCACAACACTTCTGGTCTAGAGGTATGGGATGGTACGGTATGGCGATGGTTGATGTGTTAGATGATTTACCTAGCGATCACCCAGGAAGAGCCCGCATCATAAAATACTTAAACGAATACGCAGAAGCCATTGCTAAAGTTCAGGATGAATCTGGATTATGGTGGCAAGTTCTCGACCAAGGCGCTCGTGAAGGAAACTATCTAGAAGCTACAGGAACTGCTATGTTCACTTACACATTTGCTAAAGGTGCTAATAAAGGCTACTTACCTGCAAAGTATTTAACCATTGCAGAAAAAGCCTATGACGTACTTATTGATAAATTAGTAACTGTAGAAAAAAACGGCGTAATAAACCTAAACAAATGTTGTGGTGTAGCTGGTTTAGGCGGAGACCCTTACCGTGACGGCTCGTACGAATACTACATAGGAGAAATAATTCGTTCTAACGACCCTAAAGGTACAGGGCCTTTCATTATGGCTAGTTTAGAATTAAATAAATAAGATAGCATTTCAATGAAGTTATATCCTTTAATTTTCTGTTGCTTATTTAGTACACTTCTCATAGCCCAAACCGAGAAACCTTATGTTTCGGAAGTTTGGGTTGCCGATAACGGCAACGGCACCTATAACAACCCGATATTATATTCCGATTATTCCGATCCTGATGTTGTGCGTGTTGGCGATGATTATTATATGACAGCTTCAAGTTTTAATGCTGCTCCTGCCCTACCAATCTTACATTCAAAAGATATGGTAAACTGGCAACTTATTAATCATGCTTTACCAGAGCAGGTTCCTGCTGAAACTTTTAAAATTCCACAACATGGTAATGGGGTTTGGGCACCTTGCATTCGTTATCATAATAACGAAATTTACATCTATTGGGGCGATCCCGATTTTGGGATTTATATGGTTAAAACCAAAGACCCTTACGGCAAGTCGGACGACCCCGTTCTTGTGATGCCTGGTAAAGGACTTATAGACCCTTCTCCCTTATGGGACGATAATGGCGATGCATATTTGGTACATGCTTACGCAGGAAGTCGTGCCGGGGTAAAAAGCTTACTTAGTGTTAATAAAATGAACCCCGAAGGCACCAAAGTGTTAGATAAAGGCACCCATGTTTTTGATGGTCATGACCATCACGAAACCGTTGAAGGGTCTAAATTTTACAAACGAAACGGCTATTATTACATTTTTGCTCCTGCTGGAGGTGTTCCAACGGGTTGGCAACTCATTTTACGTTCTAAAAATATTTACGGCCCTTATGAAGAGAAGATCGTTTTAGAACAAGGTAGTACCAAAATTAATGGGCCGCATCAAGGGGCTTGGGTAGAAACACCTGAGGGGGAATCCTGGTTTTACCATTTCCAAGACGTTAATGCCTACGGACGTATCGTGCATTTACAACCCATGACTTGGGAAAACGATTGGCCAGTTATGGGAAAAGATTACGATGGCAATGGTATTGGTGAACCCGTAAAAACACATAAAAAACCTAACGTAGGGCAAAGCTATCCGATTGAAACACCTTACGAAACCGATAATTTTGACGGTCAAAATATAGGCTTACAATGGCAATGGAACGCCAATAACGATGTGGTTTGGCATGCGAAGTTACCAGGAAATGACTATTTGAGATTGTTTTCCATAAAACCCACCGAACCTTTAAGCAATTTATGGCTCATGCCTAATCTATTGCTTCAAAAGTTTCCGGCTCCCCAATTTACGGCAACAACGAAAATCACTTTAATCCCTGAAGAAGCAAAACTAGGTAAATCGGCTGGATTAATTATCATGGGTATGGATTATGCGTCGCTGAGTATTAACAACGATCATGGCGATTTTTTCATCAAACAAGTCGTATGTAAAGATGCTATTAATGGTGCTTCAGAAGTGGTTGTAGAAGAAAAAAAGCTTAAATCGAATATGGCTTATTTTAAAGTAGCCATTACTGGACCAAACGCCATGTGTCAATTCAGTTATTCTGAAAACGGAAAAAAATTCAAAAAAATAGGCAAACCATTTAAAGCTAAAGAAGGCAAATGGATTGGTGCTAAAGTGGGTTTATTTTCAGTTAGTACTATGGAAGCTAAACGTGGCGGTTATGCCGATATTGATTATTTTAAGGTTGAAAAATAAATAAACTTATAAAATATAAGCCCTAGGACTTAAAACGGGTAGAATCTGAAATCTAAACTTGTCAAAAGTTATATAAGCTCAAGCTTTATTAATATTTTTGACAAGTTTTTTTTTATAGAAATTAAGACGATGCAACAAACAAAAATACATAGTGCTGTGGCTGAAAATCGCCTTACGCTTTTATTGTAAGTATCGCCGAATCCCGATAACACTTTCATCCCAAAGAAGCAACTGAAGATGCTCGATTTGTTTATAAAGAAATACCAGAATTAAATCCTACGTTATGAAAAAGCAACATGTATCTAAAACCCTAGTATTAATGCTTTTATTGAGTGTGAGCAGCTCCATCTGGGCTCAAAAAGCATCAGAATTTACGCCCTATACTGTTGAAAAAACTTATGACAAACTAAAGAAAAATTATGAGGATATCAGTCCCATAAAACCCTTAATTACAGATCAAATTTTTTATGGAGAAAACATCGTTTACAAAACTGCAGATTCTACCGAATTAAAGCTTGACATTTACATACCAAAGGAAATACATGTTAAAATGCATCCTGCCGTATTGCTTATCCATGGAGGAGGTTGGCTTACGGGACAAAAAGAGAACCAACGTGTTATGGCGCAGCATTTAGCCCTTAACGGTTTTATTGGCATTGCTGTGTCGTATCGACTCGGATTAGAAGCACCCTATCCAGCAGCCGTTATTGATATTAAAGATGCTATAAAATTTGTAAAAAAGCACGCGGCGAGATACCATATAAACCCGGATAAATTAGCTGTTTTAGGAACCTCAGCAGGTGCTCAATTAGCCACCTTAGTTGGTGTTACCCCAAATGCTGAAATTTATGAATCAGGAGCTTCTATATCTGATGACGTACAAGCTATAATTAATGTCGATGGTATCGTATCGTTCATTCACCCTGAAGCGGGAGATGAAGGAAAAATGGCTAGCATTTGGCTAGGTGGTAACCGAGAAGAGAATTGGTCAAATTGGAAGGAAGCCTCTCCTTTAGAATATGTTAACGAGCACACACCTCCAACACTTTTTATTAATAGCGCTCAACCTCGTTTTCATGCTGGTCGTGATGATATGGTGAAGCGCCTTAATCACTTTAACATTTACAACGAAGTGCACACCATTCCGGATAGTCCGCATTCCTTTTGGCTGGTACACCCTTGGTTTGAAACCACCTTTACCTATACTGTAAATTTTTTGAATAAGGTGTTCTGAAAAGCTATTGGCAGTAGGCTGTATGCAATTAAACTATACTTTTTTCAATAATGACTCAATGATTAATGGTAAATATTCAATTTGAAAGGCCGTAGGCTGTTAGTAGTAAGCAATGTACTATTTGCTAGTAAACTGTACCTTTTTCATTAAATACTCAATTATCATTAATCAATAATCAATAGTCAATAGTCAATAGTCAATAGTCAAAAATAAATATTAAACCATATCATACAAAAAGAGGTACCTATGGCCAAACATAAGCACCTCTGAACAATAAAAAACTAACTGTGTTTAAAACACTACTAAATTTTTAAATACCCAGTTTACTTTTCCAGTTTTTATATTCTGTTTCTATTTTTGAAGGCCAGTTACCATACCAAGCATAGCCTGCTCTTCTTTCTTGCTCAATCTCTGCAAGCGTCTTTTTCTTAATACCATCTCTGCCACAGAAAAATGGTTCGTTGGTTTGTAAATCGTAAAAGCGTGCCCAAATAATATTTCCTGGGGATGAAACAACTACGACATCTGCTTGCCCATTAGTTGTCGTTTTTTTAGTATCGATATCGTATAATTTTGCATCTTCAAACCATTGCATAGCATCCTGAACAGCTTGCTTAATTTCTGAAGAAGGACTTTCTACCAACATAAGCGTTCGCACCACACCAACAGATTCAGATCCACTAATTGATGGTAACTCATACGATCTAGCTTTAGCGGGTTGTAAAGTCACATCATGATGTTGTGCACACCAGGCTGTTTTCACTCCATTTACTGTAATTTGTGTTTTTAAAATTACCTCTATCCCTTTATCAAAAGCTGTTTTAGCCGAAGCTCTATAACTTTCATCGAAGTTCTCTGTGTCATTTTCACCTTTATAAATATCCCACATCAGTTCCATAACGTTAGCCATAGCATTATCATTAAATGTAATTTGATACCTATAACCACTTCGGTCTGGATAATATTGAGGCCATCCACCGTTATCGTATTGCGCTTCAAAAAGATATTTCAAGCCGTTTTCTGCTGCATTCAAGTATGCCGGATTAAAGGTTTGTTTATAAGCCTCTAATAAGGTACGAATTTCACCAATGGTGTGATCGTTATCTATAGTCGTATCTGTATTTTCCTTTTCACTTATAGCTTGAGCTTTTTCTGCGGCGGTTTGTTCTCGATTGTATCCTGAAAAGTCATTATGAGGTTCCTTGGGCCATCCGCCATTACTACGTTGCCATAGTAACATATTTTCTGCCTTTAAAACGGTGCCGTGTGTTACGCCAGAAATTTTAATTACCAATTCACCTGTAACGTCGCTACCATCTTTAGCGGTTGCTATAACCGTAACCTCGCCGTTATCTCTTGGTGTGAGAACGCCAGACAAGCTAACTTCTGCGATTTTTTTATCGGACACACTCCAGTTTACGTTTGTATTCGTAGCATCAGAAGGTGCTAGATCGGCCGACAAATTAATAGGTTTTCCATCTGTGATATCATTACCTATAATGGTAATATTTGTAACCAATACCTCAGCTGGTTTTTCTTCCTTAGTTTCATCATCATCGCTACTACACGAAGCCATAACCAGTAAAACCATAAAAAGGCTTGAGAATTTCAAAAATTTGTTCATATCTATTTCTATAAATCAGTTTCAATGTAATCGATTACAAATTTAAAAAAATTTACAGAAACTTTCATATATTTTTAGTTAATTTATTTTAGGTATTTGTTAAAAACAGATAAATGAATCTAGAGGATCACCGTTTCAAAAACCAATTTAAACTACTTGAGACACTAATAATTACTATACAGCAATAGCCCTCTAAGAACAACAATGATTTCGTTATTTTCTTACTTTAAATTCCTTAAAGTAAATCTATTTAATCGCAACCCTAACATACTGAACAAAAACCTTAGAATAAAAAAGAGGCTTCTATAAACAAGAAACCTCCTTTTAAAACTAACTTAAATATTAAAACTAACCGCTTTAATTACTATTGATATGCAGGATTTTGTTTGAAATCTTTATTCTGATTTAAATCTAAAACTTCTTGTGGGATTGGACGTAAAATTTTGAGAACGCCATCTTTACCAACAAAGTTACCCGCATCTACTTGAAAATTATACACAGAAGCATAATCAACTAATTTACCTGTACGTTTCAAATCAAACCATCTGTGGTATTCACCCATTAATTCTCTTCCTCGTTCTTCTAAAATATAATCGATATCAAATTCGGCAGCCGTTGCAGGGGCTACACCTGCTCTTTTTCTTACTTCGTTAAGTCTTTCTAAACCAAGTGAAGGATTAGAATTTAAATAAGCCTCGGCAGCAATTAAATAAGATTCCGCTAATCTAGCTAATACAATATCTCTAGTACTTGTACCATTTCCTAATGAAAAAGGCGATGTTGGGTCATCGAATTTTTTAACAGGAATAGTTCCAAAATCCTCATTAACCCCATTTCCAGCAAAAATATCTGGATACATATGAAATGTTACTTTTGGATTATTAGCTCTATAACCAATGGTATCGGCTGGAGTACGCGCATAGTAATGCAATACTTGTAATTGTGACTTATCGGCTACATCATAAAAATCGTAGTATCTTTCATAAATTTCAGGCATAAAAGTGGCTGTAAATCTAGCATCATTTTGTTCAAAAAGATCATAAGCTCTTTTGGTTACTACTAACCTTTCTGCTCGCCATGGGAAATCACCAGCAATTTCAGCTCCACCCATATAAGGTCCAAAGAAATTTTGCTGTTGGTTACCATTATTGTTAGGGTCGTCTGCTATAGAAGTTGCATCATATTGTACTGAAAAGATGGTTTCATCATTTAAATCATTGCTTGGATCCCATAACTCATCAAAAGGGATAGTAAGTGATTCCCCAGCAATGGTTTCATCGGCATATTTTGCAGCATTGGCAAAATCATTAGAAGCAGCAAAATCTTCATATGCTCTAGTTAGGTGAACTTTAGACAACAAATGTGTTACAGCTCTTTTAGTAACTTTCCCATTAAAACTACCAGAAGGCACTAAGGTATTTGCAGTTTCTAAATCTTCCAGAATTTGTGTATAAATAGTTTCTGCCGATTCACGACTGTATGCAAATCCAGGTACTTCTACGTACTGATCTATTAAAGGCACGCCGCCATAAGTTTGTACTAAAGTAAAATACGTAAGTGCTCTTAAAAAAAGTACCTCACCCCTTTTAGCGTCAATATCGCTTGTTTGACTTGTTAATGCATTATAGTGTAGCGCGGTGTTAAAAACACGTATGGCCTTAAAGCCTGCTTCATACAGTTCATAAATATTTTCACTTCCAGCAGCAAGAGCCGTATAAGAGGTTAAGCCCACCGGACCATTACTTTTTCCATCTGCATATAAATCGGTACCAGAACAAAATAAATAAGGTTCCTGTCCGTATATATTTCTTAATTGCGTGTATGCTGCAGCCATTAATGAGTTATAACCAACCTCGGATGTATAAAACGAATCTGGAGACTCACTATGTTTTGCTGATTCTTCCAAGTAATCGCTACAAGAAGAAGTTAGCATCATTGTTAAAATACTAAAACTTAATATTATTTTTTTCATTTTCTTTTTTATTAAAATTTAACACTTAAACCTAATTGATAAGTTATAGAAGAAACACCACCTCTTTGAAATGATGATCCTGCCCATTCTGGATCTAATCCATCAAAATCACTGAATACAAAAGGGTTTAAAACATTAGCATAAACTCTTAGATTTTTCATCTTAAGTCTATCTATAATATTATCGTTAAAATTATACCCTAGAGATATATTTTTAACTTTTACAAAAGAAACATCTTTATAGTAGCCCACGCCATTTGAATTCCAATAATCACCTTCACCTCTAGCTAATGGGTAATCATTAGAAGGCTGCACTGGTAATCCTCCAGCATTTTGAGGAATGTAAGTTTTAATGTTTAATTTATTTCTACCTCTATCTCTTGTATTTAGAAAATTGGCATGAAATGGGCTGTAAACAAACTGTCCTTCGCTAGCAATAACAGATGCAGAAATATCGAAATTACCAACCGATAATTTAGTAAAGAAACTACCAGACCAATCTGGATCGCTATTTCCTAATATCATTCTATCATCATCAGGATTAATAACGCCATCATTATTAACGTCTAACACTTGAGCTTCACCTTCGGCTTGTCCAAACTTACCAGCTTCGTTTTCTTGAATAATACCATTAAATTTATAATTGTAATATGAATTTAAAGGCTTACCTACTTGAATCACTTCATCCGAATCTAAAAATAATCTGTTAACACCATCAGAAATAGATTCTACATTGTTATTATTTTTAGTAAACGTGAATGTGGTCTCCCATCGCACATTAGACGTTTGAACGTTAACTGTATTTAAAAGTACTTCAATCCCTTTATTGCTTACCGATGCGATGTTATTAACAATATCTTCGTATCCAGATTCCACAGGTAATCGTTGTCTTAATAATAAATCATCTGATAGTTTGTCATAGTAATCTACACTACCAGTAATTCTATTATTAAAAAAGCCAAAATCTAAACCTATATTATATTCTCTTGTTTTTTCCCACCCTAATTCAGAATTAGCCAATTGATCTAACCAGCCAGTTGTTGTAGCGCCATTATAATCGTAAAAAACTCTTTCATTTAATAAACGCTGTGTACTATAGGTATCAATTACGTTGTTTCCAGTAAATCCATAACCTACTCTTATTTTAAAGTCGGAGACCGTAGACTGGTTGGCCATAAAATCTTCATCAATCATTCTCCAAGCTAAAGCTGCTGAAGGAAAAGAATCCCATTTTCTATCATTTCCTAAAAGTGATGAACCATCCCATCTATTGGATAGGGTAAGCAAATACTTTCCTTTGTAATCATAATTTAAACGTAGTGCATACGACAAAAGTGTATTTTTCTCGTATGGTAATCCGTCAAAAGTACCAGTAGGATCAAAAAGATAAACGGCTCCATCGGCAGATGCAATGTTGTTATAAGATGTTGATTCAAAAGGAAAATCATCACCACGTTGAAAAGATCTTGTCACTTTATTAGCATACATGGTTTGCAACCCTAAAAGTTTAACATTATGGTCTTCGTTAAAACTATAATCTATATTAAATTGGTTATCCCATGTGTAAGCATAAACCTCTTCTTTATAAGATTGTGCCGATGACATATTGTTTCTTCTTCCTCCTTCAATAGATAAAGCGCCAAAGAAGCTATTATGAGTTAGGTTTTGGTAGTTTCCAGAATAAGATGTTTTAAAAGAAAGCCAATCATTTACATTGTATTGTAAAAATGCACTTGCAATACCGTTCCATCTTGTTCTTTCGTTGTCTACATTAGCAATATCTACCAGTGGATTAACCGTACTTGTTTTATTCAGTAACCAAGCATCATCTGCTGTGGTTCGAACCTTACCTGGTCTTTGTATTAAACTTCCATCACGGTGGTCATAAGGACTCATTAATGGGCTAAATCTAAAAGCACTTTCCATAGCATCATTACTACCTAAGTTTTCAACCGTATTAGCAAAAGTTAAATTAACACCAAGGGTAAACTTATTGTTTAACCTATGGTCTATACCTGCTTTAAAAGTATACTTATCTAGCGATTCATTTTCAATATTACCAGTTTCATTTTGGGCACCAATACCAATATTATAGCCTAAGCCACTTTCTGATCTACCAGAAATATTCACATAATTATTTTGTTGAACACCAGTTTTTAAAACAGCATCAACCCAATCGAAATTAAAACCATTTGCAGCGCGTTCTCTAAGTAATGAATTACTACTCTCTGCAGCTGCTGCATTTAAAACCTCATCTGGAGTACGATTCCAATTACCACCAGCATAAGCCGTTTTATGGTATGTGAACCATTCTTCTCCATTCATGAAATCAGGAATTCTTGCAGCCTCCTTAATTCCAAAAAAACTATCAAACGATACATGTAAGCCTGCCTTCGCAGTCGATCCATTTTTTGTTGTAACAATTACAACACCGTTAGAACCTCTAGAACCATAAATAGCGGTAGATGATGCGTCTTTTAAAACATCAATTCTAGCAATATCCTGTGGGTTTAAGAAGTCGATACCATCTGTTGGAACACCATCGACAACAAACAAGGGTTGCGCATTTGGATTAAAGGTGTTTTGACCTCTAATGCTAATATCGTAACCATCTCCTAGACGTCCGGTTGATGAAGCAATTTGAACACCAGCAATATTACCTTGAAGCGCCTCCAGAGGATCTGTTATATTCCTTTCGGTTAAAGCTTCAGGTCCAACCGTACCAACTGACCCGGTTAAATCTTTCTTTTTAACACTACCATAACCAACAACAACAACCTCGTTTAGCGATTGTGCATCTGGTTCTAGGGCCACCGTGATACTTGATTTTCCCGCAACGGCAACGTCGAGAGTCTTATATCCTATATAAGAAAGTTCTAGATGTGCATTTGAAGAAGATACGGTAAGTGTAAAATTTCCATCAAAATCTGTAGAGGTACCATTTCTAGTACCTTTTTCAATAACATTTACACCAGGAAGCGGTGTATTAGTTTCGGAATCGGTTATGACTCCAGTCACTGTAGTTCCTTGTTGGGCGTATAGGGTGTTTAAAAATAAAAACACAATTAATGCCCCGAAATGCTTAGCACATTTCAGCAATAAAGATTTACTCTTCATAGTTCAATAAATTGTTTAGTTAAAGTTTAGTTTTCTGACTACACTACATGTAATCGATTACGAAAGAACTGAAAAAAAATTGAATAACCAAATATTGTGAGTTTTTTTCTAAAAATTTTGTTAATTTATAAATAAATTAGTCTTTTTTAGGAAATTATAACCTCCAATAAAAAGGAAGTTAAACTGCAGTGAAGCCTTGTAAACAATGAGCTCTTTATCGTTTATATGAAGATAAAATATGATATTTGTAAATAAAAAGCCACTAAATCTTCATATTCTTACATTTAACATATTTAATTTATATAAAACGATTGGTATGAGCGTATTTTCCTTCTATTTTTGATTTAATTTTTGTAATCGATTACTTTTAATGCTATATTGCATTATCATTTACAGTTATTATTAGGTGAAAAATAAAAAACCCAACATACACTCAAAGCTTTTTCCCTTTTGAATATGTAAGCTAACTAGATAACCAACTAAGCATTTACGCCAATAATTTACCATATAAAACTAAATTTGGTCAAACATTTTTTTTAGTTAATTTTGACGTGAAGATATACCCATCTTATTAATGAAGAAAAAAACTACAATTTATGACATTGCCAAGAAATTAGACATTACAGCAGCTACTGTTTCTCGTGCATTAAATGACAACCCTAAAATTAGTGTGGCTACTAGAAAGCTCGTATTAGAGACTGCTCGCGAGATGAATTATGAGCAAAACAGACTTGCTAAGGCCTTAAAGAGTGGAAAAAGTTATAACGTCGGGGTCGTGGTACCACGAATTAACACAAACTTTTTTGGTTCTGTTATTAGAGGTATCGAAGAAACGCTTTACCCTGAAGGTTATCACATTATTATTTGTCAGAGCCATGATGATGAGCGTATAGAAACCAGTAACATCAACTCATTATTAAATCTGCAAGTAGATGGTATTCTCATGTCTATTCCAAACATTCAACGAGATAACGACGACCTATATAACAGTGTATTAAAGGAAAATATTCCTTTGATATTTTTTGATAGAAGAAAAGATATTAATGGTGTAAGCTCTGTAACAATAGATGATTTTAAGGGGGCTTACGAAGCTACCCAACATTTAATTGATCAAGGTTACAAGCGCATTGCCCATATTTCTAACGACAGACGCCTACAAATATTTAACAACAGGTATTTGGGCTACAAACAAGCTGTCATAGATAATGGATTAGAATTTAACGAAAACTTAGTTATTGAAGCATTTAGTAAAGTTGAAGAAGGCCGAAGAGTGGCTAAAACGTTTTTAGAAATGGATAATCCTCCTGATGGCATATTTTCTGCTAGTGATTTCTCTGCCCTGGGAGCTATTAAGGAAATTAAAGATCATGGTTTACGCGTACCTGAAGATATGGGCGTCATCGGTTTTAGTAACGAACCCTTTACAGAGCTCATGGAGCTATCTATTACGTCTGTAGACCAGTCTCCAATTGAAATGGGAAAATTAGCTGCCGAAGTATTTTTAGAGGAAGTTAATAACTCTAAAAATATTCGTTCTCAAAAGAAAGTGGTTCTCGATCCACAATTAATCATCAGACAGTCCTCTTTAAGAGAAGCCATTCCGATTAAAAACGACCAAGCGATATAATAAAAAAACCAAGATTTTTCAATCTTGGTTTTTTTATGTTCCATTTATATTTTTTGCGACTATAAGGACACTCCGCGTTTCCAAGGAATGAAATCATTTTGATTTAACAGCTTAGCTTTGGTTTGTACTCTACCACTAGCCACTTCAATGATAAAATCTAACATCTCTTCAGCCATTTCATCAATAGATTTCTCAGCACGTATAACAGCACCAGTTTCAATATCGATAATATCAGGCATTTTTTCTTTAAGTTCGGTATTAGACGAGACTTTTATAATTGGTGCAATAGGGTTTCCTGTTGGCGTTCCTAATCCCGTAGTAAACAACACGACATTACATCCAGATCCTACCAAACCAGTCGTACTTTCTACATCGTTTCCTGGTGTACATAATAAATTTAAACCAGGCTCCTTAATATACTCACCATAATCTAAAACACTTACTACAGGTGATGTACCACCTTTTTTAGCAGCTCCAGCAGATTTCATCGCATCGGTAATTAAACCATCCTTAATGTTTCCTGG
Organism: Tamlana carrageenivorans; assembly: GCF_002893765.1. NCBI lineage: Bacteria > Pseudomonadati > Bacteroidota > Flavobacteriia > Flavobacteriales > Flavobacteriaceae > Pseudotamlana > Pseudotamlana carrageenivorans. The sequence goes on from NZ_CP025938.1 coordinate 490,119, forward strand.
AGACGGATTCATATCAAATCCAGAGCCTGCATCGACCACCGATTTTTCGAAATCTTTCATTAATTGTAAAAACTTCTTACCATCTTCCTCGTCTACACAACGGTTTACCAGTTCTTGTTCTACACCGCATAACTCAGGAAATTCAGCTAAAACAGCAGTACCATTAAGCGCGACTAATAAATCGGAAACAGCACCTAAAGTTGGGTTTGCAGAAATTCCTGAAAACCCATCGGAACCACCACACTCTAAACCTACTTTTAATTTAGATATTGGTGCTGGTTGGCGTTCTTGCTTATTAGCTTCTTTGATGGCCTCAAAAGAATCCTTAACGATTGCTGTTAACATCTCATCGACAGTCCCCATTTGCTGCTGCTCATAAATTAAAACAGGCTTTTCCATATTAGGATTTATCGCATTTAAAGCTTCTTTAAACACACTAATTTGAAGGTTCTGGCAGCCTAAACTTAAAACCGTAGCCCCTGCGACATTGGGGTTATTTACATAACCTGCTAATAGTTTTGCTAAAATTTCGGAATCTTGACGAATACCGCCGCAACCACCTGGATGCGTGATAAATTTTACGTCTATATTTTTAAATACATCGGTTGATGTTGGTGTTTCAGCAGTTTCTTCGTGTCCACTAACCAGTGAACGTAACAACATTTGATGCGGATTCACCTTTTGTTTTAAAAGCTCGCGTTCGAAAATATCTTTTAAAATTTCAATGTTTCTGTTTTCACAAAACACTAAAGGAAAAAACAACCATACATTTTCGGTACCTACTTGGCCATCGGGACGGTGATACCCCATAAAGGTTTTATCTTTCCATTTATCTACATTTGGAGCTGTCCAACTAAAGGATTCTGTTTTTCCAAAAACTTTCTCACTTTGATGTTTTACATTATCAACCGTTAAAACATCACCTTTTTCTATGATTCCATTTGCGGTCCCTACAAGAACACTATACATGATGATTCTGTCTCCAGATTCAAATTTCTGTAAAGCAATCTTATGTTTCGACTTCGTATCTGAAAGCACTTTAATATCCTCTCCCTCAAAAGAAACAACCTCTCCAGCTTTTAAATTCACTAAAGCTACAGCAACATTATCCGGTTTGTTTACTTTTATTATTTTCTTTTGCATGCTATTAACTTGTTAAAGTTACACTATGTACTTAAAATTTCTTGCTGTAATTAGCAAATCCTGCCTCAATACCGTTTGCATCAATTTCCTCTAAAGCCAAGGCAACTGCATCGGTTAATTGTTCAATTTTAGTTAAATCCTCTCCCCAATACTCCGTATTACTTAATACTGCTTTAGCGACTTGATTGTAATCGTTGGATTCCCAAATTTTGGCAAAATTAGCAACGATATCTTCGCTATCTTGAACAGGTAAAGTTTCTCCATTAAAGGTGCCTTTATAAAAACGAATTAACGACGCGAAAGCAAAAGTTAAGTTAGTTGGAACTTTTTTATGAAGCGCAACATACCCTAATAAACTCGGTAAAACACGAACTTTAAATTTAGAAACGGTATTTAATGCGATACTAGATAAGTTATGTACGATAAATGGGTTTCTGAAACGGTCGAAAATTTCATCAGCAAAACTATTTAACTCGTCTTTATCCATTTCTAAAGTATCAATGATTTCATCGAAAACGGCTGTTTGAATAAATGGCCCTGTAAAGGCATTATCAACCGATTGTTTTACTGTTTTATTTCCGTAAAGGATAGAAAATGGCACCATAGCGGTATGTGCTCCATTTAGAATACGAACTTTTCTAGTTCTATAAGGTTGCATATCACCTACAATCTTAACATCTAAATCGGTTTTATCAAATGGCAATTTAGCTTTCAAATCTTCTCCTCCTTCAATTACCCATAATAGAAAAACTTCGGCTGCTACAATTAAATTATCTGAGTAATTTAATTGTGCATTATAAGCCTCAATGTCATCTTTTGGATAACCTGGAACAATTCTATCCACCAAAGTACTATGAAAACCATTGTGCTTTAAAATCCAAGTTTTAAAATCCTCTCCAAGGTTCCAATCAGTAATATACTTTAATATTATTTCTTTTAAAGTTTCAGAGTTATGATTAATGAGTTCGCAAGGAATGATGGTAAGTCCTTTATTAGAATCACCATTAAAATATTTAAAACGCTCGTGTAAAAGCACAGTTAATTTCGCTGGAAATGAGCTAGGTGGTTGCATTTCAGCAGTGTCACTTTCAACATAAGCAATTCCTGCCTCAGTAGTGTTTGAAATTATAAACTCTAGAGATTCTTCTTTTGCTAAACTGACATATTCGTTATAATTAGCATAAGGGTCAACACCTTTTACGATATTATCAATTAATTCAATCTCTTGGATGTCTTTTCCTTTTTTAATCCCCTTCATAAAAAGGGTATATAAACCATCTTGATCGTTTAGCATTTTTACTAAACCTCTATCAATTGGTTGAACAACAGCAATACCAGCATTAAAATCGGCTGCCTTATTAAGTTCTTGAAAAGCATATCCAATGAAGGCTCTTAAAAAATTACCTTCTCCAAATTGAACTATTTTAATTGGATGTTTTTTTTCCAATCCTACATTTTCTCTATTTAATTTTTTCATTATACTCTGAAATTGAAAACTTTTTAATTCATTGACCTGTACTGTAGGCACAATAAATTTCGCTTTAAAAACTCCTTAACACGGGACTAAGAAGATTAGGGTTACACATTATATTGGTTTAAAAATCGAAATAATTTTTCGCGTTATGATAGCTGATATCCGAAACCATTTTTCCGATCCACTCCATATCATTTGGCAATTCGCCACGTAAAATTTCATCTCCTAAAAGGTTACAAAGTATACGACGAAAATACTCATGTCTTGGGAATGACAAGAAACTGCGTGAATCGGTTAACATCCCAACAAAACAACTAATTAATCCCATATTTGATAGGGCGTTTAATTGTTTGGTCATGCCATCTTTTTGATCTAAGAACCACCATCCAGAACCAAACTGCACTTTGCCTCTTACACTACCGTCATTAAAGTTACCAATCATGGTAGCCATCACTTCGTTATCTGCCGGATTCAAGTTATAAATAATGGTTTTCGTTAATTTATCTTTACTGTCTAAAGCATTTAAGAAAGCGGATAGCTTTTGCGCTTGCGGATAATCTCCAATAGAATCCCAACCCGTATCTGGACCTAAAATACGGTGCATACGTGCGTTGTTATTTCTTAGAGCTCCTAGGTGAAATTGTTGTACCCAACCAAATTCATGATAAGATTCACATAAATATACCAATACCGCACTTTGGAATTTTAGCGCCTCTTCATTGGTAATGGTTTTATTAGCTAATTGCTTTTGAAGAATGGCACTCACTTCTGCTCCGGTATAATTTTCGTAGTAAATTTGATCTAAACCATGGTCACACAATCTACAGCCATTATCATGGAAAAACTGAATCCTTTTCCTTAGAGCATCACATAAATCTGTAAATGAATTAATAGAAACACCAGCGGCTTTCCCCAGTTCTACTAAGTAATCGTTATAACCTTCGTTAGAAATTAAAATAGCTTTATCGGGACGGAAAGCTGTACTTACTTTAAATCCGATGTTTTCTGTGGCTATTTTTTGATGATGTTCTAAAGTGTCGATTGGATCTTCGGTAGTACAAACCAATTCAGCATTTACTTTTTAAGAAGCCCTCTACAGCTATAACCATCCGAATTTAATTTTTCTTGGGTTTGTTCCCAAATGCTTTCTGCTGTTTTTTCACTCAGCAAATCGGTAATACCAAAATACCTTGCTAATTCCAAGTGAGTCCAATGGTACAATGGATTACGCATCGTGTAAGGCACCGTTTTAGCCCAGTTTAAAAACTTGTCTTTATCAGAGCCATCACCCGTAATAAACTTTTCGTTTATCCCTAAAGTTCGCATCGCACGCCATTTGTAGTGGTCGCCATTAATCCAAACATTCGTGATGTTATTAAAAGTTTTATCCTCGGCTATTTGTTCTGGAGGTAAATGATTATGATAATCTATGATAGGCTGATTTTTTGAGTAATTATGATACAACTCTTCAGCATATTTATTTTCTAAAAGAAAATTGTCATTAATAAATGTCCTACTCATGTTTTAAAAATTTTAATCTTCGTTGGAAGGTTTCCCTATAGTTGCTAATATCCCGCCATCAACATACACCACATGTCCGTTAACGAAATCACTCGCTTTAGAACTTAAAAAAATTGCTGCGCCTTGTAAATCTTCAGGATCACCCCATCGTGCTGCTGGCGTTCTGTTAATAATGAATTCGTTAAAAGGATGACCATCTTCACGAATTGGAGCTGTTTGAGACGTCGCAAAATAGCCCGGACCAATTCCATTGGTTTGAATGTTATGCCTAGCCCATTCCGTAGCCATGCTTCTTGTTAGCATTTTTAAACCTCCTTTAGCAGCTGCATATGCACTTACAGAAGTTCTTCCCAATTCACTCATCATGGAGCAAATATTTATAATTTTCCCGCCACCTCTACCAATCATACCTTTAGCAACATGCTTAGCCATAATAAAAGGGCCTACTAAATCTACTTTGAGTACCTGTTCGAAATCTAGAACCTCCATATCTATAATTGGGGTTCTTTTTATAATCCCGGCATTATTAACTAAAATATCTATGGGGCCTACCTCTTCTTCAATTTGTTTAATCGATTGAATAACTTGACTTTCGTTGGTCACATCGAAGGAATAACCATAAGCTTTTAAACCACATTTTTTATAGTCTTCTATGGCATAAGTTAAGGTTGAAGGCGTGCTATTATTTATCACTAATGTTGCACCTGCTGCCCCTAAACCTTTAGCCATTGCCATACCTAAACCATGAACTCCTCCTGTTACTAAGGCTACTTTTCCGGTGAGATCAAATAATTTTACAGACATAATATCTTTATCTTTTTATCTTAATTCATTGTTGTTACATACATCCATATCTCCATAATCTAGATTTTCACCAGCCATACCCCAGATAAAGGTGTAGTTACTTGTTCCAGAACCAGAGTGAATGGACCATGGCGGAGAAATAACAGCTTCGTTATTAGCCATCCAAATATGTCTTGTTTCTTGTGGTTGCCCCATAAAATGGCATACGGCCTGATCTTCTGGAACTTCGAAATAAAAATAAACCTCCATACGTCTGTCATGTACATGCGAAGGCATGGTATTCCAAACACTTCCCGTTTTTAATGAGGTCATTCCCATTTGCAGCTGACAAACATCAACAACGCTATTAACAATATATTTTCTAAGGGTACGCGCATTAGCAGTATCTGGAGCACCTAACTCGATAACCTCAACATCGTCTTTTCCAATTTTTTTGTTTGGATAGGCTTTATGTGCGGGTGTTGAATTGATATAAAACTTAGCAGGTGCATCAGCAGAATTACTTTTAAATATGACGCTTTTATTTCCTTGGCCTAAATAAAGAGCCTCTTTGTTATCGATTTCATAAACGGTGCCATCAACGGTAACGGTACCAGCACCACCTATATTTATAATCCCCATTTCTCTACGCTCTAGAAAGAATGAAGCCTTCAAAGGATCAATCGTTTCTAACGTCACTGCTTTTTCAACAGGCTCTACTCCCGTAATCATAAACCTATCATAGTGCGTATACACCCACTTGATATCATCTTGGCTAAATAAATTTTGAATTAAAAATTCGTCGCGTAATTGTTGTGTGTCGTACTTTTTAACTGCTTCAGGACTTGAAGCGTATCTCATGTCGTAATTTTTCATGTCAAATTATTATGTAATCGATTACACAAATGTAATCATTTAAAATTTATTTACAATAATTTTTTTCCTAAATTCATCATAATTAAGTGAAAGTGATGAAATCCCCTCAAAAACAAAGCGTTTTTAAGCATCTTTTTACCATATTTTTAGTTTGTATAACAAACAAAAGGTATTGATTTCATGTTTTTTCAAGGCTAGTTGGCACTGTGTTTTTCCTACTATATGATAGATAAAAGCACCATTTTTTGTATGTTATTAATAATGCAACCTAAAGGTATAAAAACACATAATTAACAGTGTTATTTTTATTATTTGCTTACAATTATAGCTTCTAATCATAAATTTTAGATAAACCATAAAACAGGTTCGATATCCATGAAAATTAAAATTCTCTATGTTAATTTGAAGACAAATACTTTACTTTTTTTGTAATCGTGTTCCAAGAGTCTGTTCTAAACGGCATTGCAGGAAAACCTTCTTTATTATAAAAATTACAAAGCCCAGCATCATCAGCCCAACCATATCGCACAGCAACTGGAGTTAATACTTTATCACTTTGCACCACAACCGTATTATTAACCACTTGAGCTTTAGCCGGGTAAAAAACTTCATCTGTTCCTGCAATTTCAAACCCCTGTAAGGCATTATCATTAGGCATCACCATCAAGTCTGAACCTATATGATTAAAATTTAATATGACTTTTGGAGATTTAATCTCCATACCTTTAAAAATTGGACCACTATAAACCTGTGCAATTCCATAGGTTTTATTTAACGCAACAGCTGCCAATCTCTTACCCACATCTTGTTTGTTTTTTGGATGAATATCTGTGGCATTTCCAATATCTGTAGTCACGCACATTCCTGTATTTTTCACCTCTAAGGTTGCCGCTTGGGCTTCTCTTAATTCGGCCCACCGACTCCCTCTCATACTATTACCTCCAAACTCATCAAAGGACGAAAGTTGCACAAAATAAAAAGGGAAATCGCCTTGTTTCCATTGTTTCCTCCAATCTTTAATCATTAAAGGGAAAACATCTTTATACTGTACAGCACGCCCCACATTTGCTTCCCCTTGATACCATAAAACACCCTGTATAGCAAAAGGGACCAACGGATTAATCATAGCATTGTACAACAAAGATGGAAAATCGTTGGGAGAAACGTCGCTTTTAAGCTCTACGACTTGAAATTTCCACGTATCAGAAAGCGGAACAACACGGCTTTCTGTTGTTAATTTTAATTCTGAAGGCGCCCCCCAAATACCGCCGCCGCCTGTATAATCGATAACTTTAACAGCGATCACATTATTTCCTTCTTTCAACACACCTGAAGGCACCTTATACACTCTTTGGGCGTCGTATTGTGAAGTCGTTCCAACCTCAACACCATTAACATAAGTCACATCCACATCATCTACTTTAGCCAAATATAGCACCGCATCCTTATCTATATCTTCTTTTGAAAGTTGAAAGGTTTTGCGCATCCAAACGATGCCGTCTATATTGCCTAATTGCTGATTTTCCCAAAGCATAGGAGCCTGCATTTCTGGCCAATTTTTATCGTTGAATACTGCTTTTATATATTCAGATTCTTCCTTTGAACTTACAGGATGACCTTGTAATTTTTCAATCGCCGCTCTTCTTTTCTCTTTTTGAATTCTAGCAATTTCATGAATATCAGTCTCAGGAAGTTTGTCTATTACGGCTTTGAATTCCTTATTAGATTTTAAAGCTTCCTTGCTGGCCCACGTTTCCACACAAGTACCACCCCAAGACGCATGAATTAAACCAATGGGCACCTTTATTTTTGAATAAACTTCTTTTGCAAAATAATAGCCAACGGCTGTAAACTCCGCGACATTCTCGGCATTACACACCGTCCACCTCCCTCCCTTTAATTTTGATTTTGGCTGAGATGCCATATCATTTTCAACATAAAACTGTCGAATCATGGGGTAATTTGAATCTTTTACCTCTTCTTCAAAATTCTTCGCCTGACGCACTGTAAATTCCATATTCGATTGTCCGCTACACAACCAGACCTCTCCAACCAAGACGTTAGAAATCTCTATTATATTTTTACCTTTTATAATTAAAGTAAAAGGGCCTCCTGCTGCTTCTGGATTGAGATCAAGCTTCCAACGCCCGTGATGATTGGCGTTAGTTTTATGAATTTGATTATGAAAAACCACCTCAATCTGCTCATTTGCACTGGCCCATCCCCAAACAGGAATCGGTTTATCGCGTTGCAACACCATATCGTTTGAAAACAATAAAGGCAATTCTACTTGTGCATTTACGACGATGCTAAAAATACAGCTCAGCATTAAAAGGTACATTCTCATAGTTATTTAGTTTAAATTTTTATCCAGATGTAACGATGTGTCCTTTATTAATCGAATTCGTTTTGTTTCTCCTTTATAGACTAAAGATACATCTTTAGTCACTGAAGAAGTCAGGGTTAACTCCCTAAGCTGGTTATTTTCCCAAGAGATATCCACAAGAATATTACCACGCGCTTTCAAACCCGAAATTGTTCCTGATTTCCATGAATTTGGCAAGGTTGGTAAGATCCTCAAAAAGCCTTCATGCGACTGTAAAAGCGCCTCTGCTATTCCAGCTGTAAAACCAAAATTACCATCAATTTGAAAAGGCGGATGCACATCTAATAGATTTCCATATACAGAACGCTCTTTGAATAACTGAATGTTTTCTTCTACAGCATGAGCATCCAGTAAACGAGCAAAAAAATTGATAATCCATGCGCGACTCCATCCCGGGCCAGCTCCACCGTGATCCAATCTATACCGAATGGTTTTTTTAGCTGCTTCAAAAAGCTCTGGATTTTGAAGGGTAATATCGTCACCCGGATGCAAGGCATACAAATGTGACATATGCCGGTGTCCTTTTTCGTGCTCCTCATATTCGTGATCCCATTCCAAAAGTCGACCATCGGAACCTATTTGGATACCTGCACGTAAACGACTTCTTTGTTCGGAAATGGTTTTTATAAAGTTATCTTCAAAACCTAAAATTTGAGCCGTTGCTATCGTGTTATCGAAAATTTCGGCTATAATTTGATAGCCCATAGCATTACCTCTCGAAACCGCTGCAGGTTTACCATCGGCTGCCAGATAAGCGTTTTCAGGAGAAGTTTCTGGGTACGACACCAAAGAATTATCGTTTTGATCTAAAGCTAACCAATCGGAATAAAATTCGGCATAAGCTTTTAAAGCCGGATACACGCGCTTTTTTAAAAAGTCTACATCTTCTGTAAAACGATAATGCTCCCAATAATGCTGAGCCACCCAAGCCCCACCATGAATCCAAGAACCCCAATAGGGTTTTTCGGCACGCATCCAAGGTGTTGCCCATAAATCGGTTGTATGATGTGCTACTGTACCGCGCATACCATACTGTTCCTTAGCCAATATTTTTCCGCGTTCTATTAAGCGATCAGATAAATTAAAAAGTGGCTGGTGACACTCACTTAAATTAGTGACATCGGCCAACCAATAATTCATTTGCAAATTGATATTTAAATGGTAATCGGCATTCCAAGGTGCCTGAATATGTTCATTCCAGATACCCTGTAAATTTGCTGGATTCGTACCTGGACGCGAACTTGAAATTAATAAATAACGACCATAATCAAATAATTTAGTTGTTAGATCTATGTCATTCTCTCCTGATTTGATACGTTTTAATCGTTCGTTTGTTGGTAATGAATCTAGCTCATGATGCCCTAAGTCTAATTGTGTTCTTAAAAATAGGCTTTGATAATCTTCAATATGTCGATTTAAGATATTATGGTAAGAAGAACTATTAATTTTTTTGAGCGTCTCTTCATTTTTTTGCGCATAATTTTCGGTATAAAACGACGTATTACACACGATATAAATCGTAGCCGCTTTGACATTATTTAAATGAAGTTCGTTTTGGTTTGCTGAAACAGATCCTGAATCGTTTTTAACCTGTAACAAAGTTTCAAATCGAACGCCATGATTAATTTCGATTGGCACAGAATTTAGCATCCCGCCATATTGCGTTACCATGCCTTCCATTTTTAAAGTGTTATTTAAAATAGAATACACACGAACCGTTTCACGCCCTTGATCTTGCGGCCGACTCAATTTCAAATTATAATTTAAGCCTTCTGGGTTTTCAGTGGATATGTTTACAACAAGCACATCATCTTCCGCGGAAGCGAACACTTTTTGAGTCACTTTATAGCCATCCATCTCATAATTTGAACTCGCAAAGGCTTCGGTTAAATTTAAGGTTCTTGTATAATTTGACACTTTTTTGTCTTCAAAATCAATAAACAAATCTCCCATGGTTTGGTGTGATCTAGCCACCGCTTTATAGGAAAAACGCTCAACTATTAAACTATCGGCTAGATGTACTTCTCCGGCTTTAATTAAAGCTCTAATTTCTGCTAAATCCTCTGGAGAGCCCTTAGAATTTGGCCATTCGGCACTTCCGGGCCACATAGAATCCTCATTCAACTGAATACGTTCATGAATCGGGTTTCCAAATACCATCGCCCCTAACCTACCATTTCCAACAGGCAAGGCGTTGTTCCAATCTTCGGCAGGGGATGTATACCAAAGTCGCTGAACGTTTTGAAACTCTTGACCAACCACAGGATAGTCATAACTAAAAAAACCAAACAAAGTAGCTAGTATAAATATTTTTTGAATAGAAATCATATTTCTAATTTAATAAGGTTATTATGGCTTCCATACCGAAACACCTCCTGATTTAATGACTTTATCGCCTATTAAAAACGTTGCACTTTCTAAGCCTTTTAACGCGTAAGGATTAGAAGCATAATTTACAGCCACCCAAAAGCCATCACGCCACTGCACATAAACACCTTCTGGATAATTTTCAGTGCTAATATTCGCGTTCTTATAAACTTCTTTTAAAACATCTTTTTCTAATTGGGCATCATCCGTATCCACACCAATATAAGTCACCGTTCCTTTTCCTATTTTATTTGTAACCACGGCAACTTTACCAGCATAAAACTGGTTGGTGTAAGTCGCCAAAACGTTTTCTGATTTGTTTGCGTTGATTAAATCTGCCCAATTGTTCCAATAATATTCCTTTTGACTGCTGGAAATCGTCCCCTTCATATGCGGTAATAACTGATCGAAATAATCGATTTGAGCATCAATTAACGGATAAATTTGTTCGCCATATCCCGACCTAAATAAATGTCCGTTTCTATCTTTAACACCTGTTCTAACCGTTAAAACTAAATTTCCACCTTGTTTCACATAGGTTTCCCATTTTTTAATTAAAGCTTCATCAACCAGCTCGAAAGCTGGAGCAATAACCACTTTATAAGCACTTAGATCGTCCGTTTCATAAATAATATCTGAAGCCACTCCAAACGACTTTGTGATTTCTAAATATTTTTGAAAAAACGAAAGTGTGTGCCATTGACTCGTTTGCCCTTGCCTACTCATACTCCATAAATTATCGTAATTCCATAGCAAAGCAGTTTTTCTTTCCTCTAATATTTTTGGTGCTTTGGCTTTTGAATTATAGGCTTTCCTAAGCATTTTCATTTCATCAATAACCTGTTTATAAGCCTTTCCGCCTTGCGATAAGGTTACACCGTCTAAAGTTGTTATACCGCCGTGGTATTGCTCCGAGCTATAATTAATTTGTCGGTAGCGATACGAACAAGCAAATGCTAAATCGCCACCAAAACAGTGGTAAAGCCACATGCGTAAGGCGCCAGGTTGAAGTAACGGATTGATGTTTCCCCAATTTACAAACCCTGGTTGCAATTCCATAACCCCCGAAACATGATTTTCGGGACTATAAAAACTTAATGCAAAAGACAATTCTTTAGGATCGCCTAATCTGAATCCGTTTTCACCAATATTAGCTTGTCCTTTATTGGGATACGATGTAAAGGCGTTAAAATCTAACTTTTTAGTACGTCTTGGGTCTGAAGTTGATGTTGTAGCCGTGTAATTTGTGGTTATATACTGTTTTTCTGAAATTAACGGACGAAGAATTTCAGCTTGAAAGTCTAAAAATTCGGCTTGCACGTCTGCAGAATAGCGTTTAAAATCTAATAGTGCGTGCGGATTTGTACCCCACCAGCCAACATGATTGGCATTATGGATTTTAATCTGGCTGAAATCACTATAACGCTGACTCCAAAAAGCAGTGCCCCAAGCAAAATTTAAAGCTTCAATCGATTCATATTTACTTTGTAACCACTTCTGAAAGGCCTTTTGTGACGACGGACTATAATCTGCTTTGGCTTCTGGTTCATTATCCAATTGCCATCCTATAACCGTTGGATTTTTCCCGTAACTTTTTCCTAATTCTGTAATTAGTTTTTTTGAAAAACTTCGCCAAACTGGATTCGTAAGCGATTGCTGGGCACGTGTACCGTGTTCGGCTCGCAAATAATTTGAACCCATTAAATAAATTTCTGGATATTTTATGCCCATCCAAACGGGCGAAATGGCTGTTGGCGTGCCTAAAATAACCTTCAACTTATACTTTGTTGCTAAGTCTATAACCTCATCTAACCAACCGAAAGTATAAACACCTTCTTGAGGTTCCATATCTACCCAAGCAAATTCGGCAAGATGGATAAACTCAAATCCCAATTCTGAAATATTTTTAATATCTTGTTCCCAGTCCCTTTTATCCCAATGTTCTGGATAATAATAAATCCCGATGGTCATTAAATCTTCCTTCGGAAAAAATTTAGTAGCGTTTTGTGCTTGTACACTAAACGCAACTAACAAAATAATTAAACATTGAAAATAAGGGTTTTTCATAAATTCTATTTTTTAAACTTTAATTTAACCCTTCAACTAAGGCATTCAAAGCCTGAGTATCGAAAACAGAATTATTACTTCTATCAAATAAACCGGTACCAAGATCCCCTAATCCACCGGCATCCCAATAATAAGGTAATAAGCCATTTGCTTTAGCTTGCTGTACAACCGTTTTTAAATAATAAGCTCTAGAATCTAAATGTAATTGCAAATTATCGCCTGTTAAAGTAGTACGTCTAATAGCTGCAAACTCACCTAAAACAACTGGAATTCCTTTATCTACAAATTGGGTTTTCATCAATTTGAAATAGTTTTCTAAATCGGTTTCCTCTCCCCAAGTGGTATTACGAACAGCATCAGTAGTTGAGTGATAATTTGTTCCCCAATAGTAGAACATTTTTCCCCAAGATTCATCTGCTGTCATTAAGGCAAACTGGTATGGTGTATAATAATGCACCTCTGCCATCAAACGGTCTGTAGCCGAATCGGTTGGTAAAGTTGACATTAAATTGTTTGTTTTTTCAATATCTGTTGAAGGGCCTTGAACCACTAGTGTTCGATAAGAATTTCTTCCTCCTGTAGCACGAACAGCATCGATAAAAGTTTGGTGATAATAGTTTAAAACAGCCATTTGTTCGGCAGTTTCCACATGTGGTTCGTTAGCACTTGCAAATAGCAAACGCTCGTTGTAATCTCTAAAATGAGTTGCAATTTGCTCCCAGTAGGCTTTTTGCTTTGCGTTAACTTGAGTTTTACTTTCTTCATTAACATTAAGTTCTAACCAGCCACCATCCCAGTGAATATTTAATATCACATACATATCGTTATCCACACAGTATTGCACCACTTCCTTCACACGATTTAACCAACTTTCTTTAATTTTTGCGTTATCAACATCTTCTAGATATTGATCCCAAGCACAAGGAATACGTATGGAATTAAACCCATTCGCCTTAACCAAGTCGATGAGTTGCTTAGTTACCATTGGATTTCCCCAAGCGGTTTCGCCTCCAGTAGCTTCGAGTGTATTCCCTATATTCCAACCTAATGAAATTTTAGCAGCAATTTCTTCTGCGGTACTGCTCATTCCCGTAGGATCGGCAGCGATGGAGTTGGTATTATAATCTGGATATATACCATTTGCCGAAGATGCTCCTGCTTGAGAAACCGTAATTTTAACAGCATCAACATTATTAGCGTTTACGGTTATAACCGCAGAGCGCCCTTGAATACTTAAGTTTTCGGAGGCTGTAATTTTAACAATACTGGTTCCAGAAGTTCCTGAGATTTCACTTAAAGTAATCCAACTGGTTCCAGAACTACTAATTACCCAGGTATCAACATCGGTTGTAATGCTGATATCTGTACTGCTTTCTATGCTTTCCAAATCTATTGTAGTTTTATCTACAGTTAGGGTATTAAGTATTTCCTCCTCCTTGTCTGGAATATCATCTGAAGAAGATTCGGAGTTGCAAGACAGCAAACCCATTTGAGTAAAAAAAACAAATGCAGTAATTACGAATTTAATGTTTATTGTTTTCATGATATATTCCGAATTGATTACTTAATGTTTACTGAAACTTCTTCGGTTATGTTCCTAGAAGAGTTTCCTATTTTTATTTTGTAAGTTCCTGGTTCTACTAACCAATCTTTTATAACCTCGTTATAATACGCCAATTCTTTAACAGGCAATTGTATGGTAACCTGTGTTGAAGCTCTGCTTTTTACGAATACTTTTTTGAAACCTTTTAGTTCTTGAGCAGCTTTTTCAACATAAGATTCTGGATCTGAAACATACAATTGCGCCACTTCTTTTCCGTCAAGATCTCCTGTGTTTTTTATATCGAAAGTCACTTCAATCACTTCATTTACTTCGTATTCTTTTTTATTGGTTTTTAACTCTGAAAACTCAAAACTGGTGTACGACAATCCGTAACCAAAAGGATATAATGGTTCTATTTTTTTAGTATCAAACCAACGGTAACCTACTAAAATTCCCTCTGTATAATTTACCGAAGCTTCGCCTGGAAAACTGTGTGTAGCGTGTGCCGGAGAGTCTTCAATACGTTTTGGCATGGTCCAGGGTAATTTTCCTGAAGGATTGATGTTTCCTAAAATTACATCGGCCAAAACATGACCACCTTCCGATCCGTTAAACCAACTCCATACTAAAGTTGAAGCCTCTTTTTTAATTTCAGTTAAATCAAAAGGGGCGCCCGCAATCATTACAACTATGGTGTTTGGGTTAACTTCCAATACTTTTTTAATGAGCTCTTCTTGACCAAATGGCAGAAATAGATTCCGTCTGTCTGAAGCTTCGGTTTCATAATCGCGGTTCGATCCTGCGAAAATGATAGCCACATCCGAATTTTTAGCCGCTTCAATAGCTTCATTCAATTTGGCTTCATCAAGTTCATCAACAGTTAATGGTCCATGTAAGGTCACCTCCTCCTTTTTATCATTTTCGTTTTTAGAATAGCGCTCCAAATACCCTTCAGCATAATTAATTTTTACGCCTTCTGGCAATCTATTGGTTAAACCATCTAAAGGCGTCACCTCTCTTTTGGTTTTAACCCCAGCACCAAATCCGCCTAGAGCATTCGTTTTTTTAGCATTGTTACCTATAACAGCTATCGATTTTACCCCCTCCAATTTTAAGGGTAATAGGTTTTTATCATTCTTTAACAGCACAACAGCTTCAGCAGCAACATCATAGGCGTCTTTATAATGTGCTTCGGTTGCAAGGCTACCTTTCACTCTATTTTCGCCATCTATGGCTTTCACCTGAAATAAAACTCGTAGAATACGTTTCACATGTTTGTTAATTTCTTCTTCTGAAATCTCTCCATTTTTAGCGGCAGCAATTAATTTATCGGCTAAAAAAAACTCATTGAAAGGTTTTGGTGTTCCCATTTCGATATCCAAACCGTTTTTTAAAGATTTTACCGTACTATGTACCGCAGCCCAATCGGACACCACAACACCTCGAAACCCCCATTCATCTCTTAGAATTTTGTTCAGCATATAATCGTTTTCACACAAATAGTCGCCTCTAAACTTGTTATAAGCCCCCATTAAACTGTGAGCATGTGCTTCAACAACCGTTGCTTTAAAGGCAGGCAAATAAATTTCACGAAGCGTGCGCTCATCGGCCAAAACATCAACTGTTCCTCTGTTGGTTTCTTGGTTGTTCACGGCAAAATGTTTGACACAAGCCATCACGTCATTTTCTTGTAATCCCACCACAAAAGGCACCGCTAATTTTTTATTAAGAAAAGGGTCTTCGGTGAAATACTCGTAAGTTCTTCCACCAAGTGGCGTTCTAATGATATTAATTGCAGGAGACAGTAACATATCTTTACCACGTGCTCGCGCTTCTTCTCCCACACTGTTTCCAAACAGGTATGACAGCTCAGGATTCCAGGTGGCTGCCACAGCACCTGCCGCAGGATAATAGGTTGCAAAATCGTTATCCCATCCGGCGGGCGCCCAACTGTCTTGCGAAATTTCTTCACGAATTCCCAGGGGACCATCAACCATTTTTAGTTCTGGAATCCCTAATCGTTCTACACCTCCAGTTGCAAACATACTATTGCCGTGAAGCATGCCAACTTTTTCTTCCAAAGTCATTTTAGAAAGTAGCGTATCGATTTTCATTTCGTTTTCTAAACTAATTTCGGTACCCTGATAGACGACGTTAGCTTCAACCATATTGGTTTCTGTTTGTTCTGAACTCTGTTTTTCCTCCTTACAAGAAAGCGCTATGACTGCAAGGACAATCATGAGTGTAGGAGGTATTTTATTTTTGATTTTCATAAGTATTTCATCTTTATTTTAAAGAAATCGTCTGTTCTGTACCATCATAGGTTACGGTTAGCCCTTCGGATTCAAAATCAAAAGGCTTTGGATTCTTTTGATCTACAAAAACGATGTTAAAAGTGCGTTCTTTAAGCATACCTTTAAATTCGCCTTGACGATTTCCTATAGTTAATACACCTTCATCATTATAACGAAATGGAATAAGCGCATAATCGCCTTTTTCGTAATTGTAATTTCCGCCTTCATCTTCATATAAATTAAAAGTTCCATTTTGGCCTCCATATACATATAGTGTTATATTCTCAGCTTTTTTCTCATCGGTATACTGAATTTTTGGTCCTACTGGAATAATGGATCCAGCTTTAATAAATAAAGGTATTCGCTCATATGGCGCATCAATATTTAAGGTTTGTCCTCCATTAATAGATTCACCTGAATAGAAGTCGTACCATTGGGTTTCTGAAGGAAAATAAACAGCTCTGTTCCGAGCTTCGTATTCATACACAGGAGCCACCATAAATGCTGGTCCAAACATGAATTGATCGCCTATATTTTCTGCCGTTTTATCTGTACTAAAATCCATGACTAAAGGACGCATTATCGTATAATCGTCGAAATAAGTTTTGCCAGCTAGTGTATAAATGTACGGCATTAACCTGTAGCGCAAATTGGTGTAATAAGTAATGGATTGGTAAGCAGGGTGCTCTTTGGGTGCAATATTCCAAACTTCACGAAAAGGGTATTGCCCATGTGCTCTAAACAAGGGAGCAAATGCACCAAATTGGTACCAACGGGTATTAAGTTCTCGCCATTCTTTGTAGTCGGCATTTTCCTTCCCTGTCTTATTATAAATCGTTTGACCAGCTACATAGCGATCTTCAACACAAAAACCACCAATATCCATAGTCCAATATGGAATACCACTAACAGCAAAATTTAGTCCTGCCGAAATTTGAGCTTTCATATCTTCCCAGCGCGTGGCAATATCACCACTCCACGTCGCTGTGGAATAACGCTGCAATCCTGCAAAACCTGAACGGGTTAATAAAAACACGCGTTTATTGGGCGCTACACTACGTTGTCCTTCATAAATGGCTTCGGCATTCATGAGGGCATAGGTGTTAAAATATTGGGTTGAAGGTCCCAATGCTGTAGGGCCTTGTAACGATTTTCTATAATCCATATCGGTACAATCCAAAACATTAGGTTCACTCGCATCCATCCACCAGGCATCAATACCTAAAGGATAATAATGCTCGTAAATTTGATTCCAAAACAATTTTCTAGCCCCTGCGGAATAAGCATCATAAAATGAACCTATATACCCTGGCCCTACCCAATCCCGAATACTATCTTTAATGGCCTGTTGATACATCCAACCTTTATTATCAAACTCCTTAAAATGCTCGGTATTTTTATAAAATTTCGGCCATACTGAAATCATCATTTTACCATGCATGGCATGAATAGAATCGACCATAGCTTTTGGGTCTGGAAAACGACTTTTTTCAAACTCATGACTTCCCCACTGGTCTTCTTCCCAATGATTCCAATCCAATACAATATTATCAATAGGTATTTCCCGCGCTCTAAATTCTTTTAAAACTCCTAAAATTTCGTCTTGGGTTTTATAGCGCTCACGACTTTGCCAGTAGCCCATGGCCCATTTAGGCATAATTTGCGATTTACCCGTAAGTGTTCGATAGCCTTTAATGATATCGTCCATGGTTTCGCCATAAACAAAATAATAATTTAAGCTTTTGTTCATTTCGCTCCACCAAACTTGATTATCCTTTTCTTCTTTTAGCTGAGGCGCTCTGGCACGTAAACCACAATATGAACTTCCTCCGTCTGGCTGCCATTCAATGCGTAAGGGCACGGATTTTCCTGCTTCTAAATTTAGTTTGAATTTATAGCTATTTGGATTCCACGCTGTTCTCCAACGTTCTGAAACTACCAATTCATTATTTATAAATACTTTTACATAGCCTGCATAATATAAGGTAAAGCTGAATTCGCCTGTTTCGGAAGCTTCAATAGCCCCTTCATAAGTGACATTTGATTGTTTTAATGGGAAATTTTGAGGTAAGTTTTTTATGCTTTTAACATCTTCAAAAAAGATAGATTTCTCATCTCTAATCAAAGTTTCTACACCTTTTTCTTTTGACGTATAAGTACCTGTAAGTTGACCTTTATTGCCGTTTTTATCATATAAAGTGAACAACTCATTGAGCTGTACATACGGACGGCTATCACCAAATCTGCTTAGCGCATAACTATCCCAAAGCAAACCATAATTTTTATTAGAAACAATAAACGGTACAGAAACCTTGGTGTTATACTGAAACAACTCTTCGCTTTTGCCTTTGTAATTAAACTCATCGGCTTGGTGTTGACCTAAACCATAAAAGGCCTCATCGGATGGGGAGTCAAAAATTTGACGTACGGTATAGCCCTCCGTACCTTCTACTTCAATGGGGTTAAACCGTTTGCCGCCACCTGTAGCTTCAGCTAAAATTAGGTTTCCCGATTTATCTTTAAACCGAATACCGCCATCCATAAGAGACACCATGGCGTTTACTTTTTTGGTTGATAACTTTACGGAATCTCCTATTTCTACAACATCAAAAGCTACTTTATTATTTGGGTCTACTATAATTAAGCTACTGTCTTTTGGAAATGCTTGTTCGGGTATTGCCGACACATGAATGAGGGCGTTACCCAAAACCTCTAAACTAATTGTTTTAGCATCGGCACTATCATTTTTGGGAATATGAATTAGAATCCCTCGATCGGTACTTGAAAAAGACTTTTCTTTGATAGCACAAGCCGCTAAAAACAACCCTAACAGGCCGAAGATTAATTTATTTTTAATCATTTTTATTTGAATGTGATTTATTTTTTTGTGTACGCATTTTGAATTTGATTATTCAGATCATTTCATAAGGCTTCTTGGATTTCTTTTGAAAGCGTCAACAAAACCTCAGCTGAATGGAAAATATTAAGTGTAGGGTTTTACTAATACGCAGTAAAACCCTAAGCACTTAATACTCCTCAACAAATTCAAATCATTTTCCGAATTCATGATTAATACAAAACGGAAAACCATCAAAATGTATAAGATTTAAAACATTTCTATCTTGTCTACCGTTGCCGTAACTGCTGTCAGGTCGGTAATATCAGCGCCTAAACCAAAAATATCGATCACGAAAACTACGGCTCCAGAAACATCCTGTCCAGGCGTGAGTATAACAGTATAAGTACCATCACCAGTAATATTGGTGTCGCCACTATTTTTTGTGCCTTCACCCCAATACCCAAAGGCCCAGCCTGCGGAAGCGTATTGGTAATCTGCTGTGTAATTACCTACTGCGCCACTAGCTAAATTGATACCACTAAGCGTAAAGGTAATTTCAATACGGTCGGTTATAGCCACATCGTTAGGATTCAGTGGTGGATCGGAAAAAGTAGTTCCAAATTCATTAAAGAATTCGAGTCTGAGATTACCATTACCTTCCAAATCACCATACACAAACTTAGAATTATCGAAAGTCAACTCAGTTCCTGTTGGTTGTGAAGGCGTTACAGCACCACCAGTATCTAAAACAAAATGGAACACCATGTATTCGTTCTTTCCAGTTTCATCTCTTTTCCCAAACCATATATCGGTTACAACACCCGCTGTTTTGGCTGTTTTAACAATTTTCCATTGGTTTAAAGAAGTCGTAGTAGCTGTAGCCCAAGAACTTCCTATTGGAAATGTAGGAGTAATGTTTGAAAATGTAATGATATTGGTTCCAGACTCGGTTACATAAGTTCCATCACTTTGTACCCCATTACTATCTATGGTTGAAATGGTACCGTCGTTAGAAAATGTAATTTTATTATTGATTACAGTAGCTTCGTCGGCCGAGGTATATCCTGGCCATCCTGCAGCCTCATAATCGGCTGAAGTTTGCCAACCATTTAACAAGTTTCCGTCGAGGTCGGTCCAATCAAACGGACTATCTGGACTCATGTACCAAGTTTTAGATGTAGTTGTCGTGGTTGTGAGTAGATCATCTACTGTTCCGCCGTCAAGATCGATATCTGGCGTAGGATCTGGAAGATCTTCGGGCACCCAGTTATCGCTATATTCTTTGGTGATATAATTAAATACTAGGGTTGCAGCACCATCACAACTATCTTTTCTTAAAACACCAAGTTGAAGTGTGTTTTCGGTGATCGAAAATATTTTCATGGTATACCAATTGTCTACACAAGCATCATTTTCATTGGTATGTAAAATCGTTGCTCCCGATGTCGTCAATATTTTAGCATCAGCATCCAAGAAATACGTGCCAGATTCTTGTCCGTAACTCGGAATCATCAAATGATCGGTGGTTAAAAATGGCCCACCATCCAAACTAAACGTCATGGTACCATAATCGCCTTGAGCAGCAATCCACTCATTACCTATCCAATCTGGACTCCAATTCCAACAATCGTCGCCATAGCAACCAGTATCACCACCATCCCAAGGACCGCCACTTTCTAACCAGGCATTATCAACTCCGTAAAAATACATGGGGCCGTTAAAATATTTAGAAACGCCATTGGCATCTAAATCGAGCACCCATGTTTTAGATTCTCCCACACCACCAGATAGCAAGTTCCATAATGGATCATCTACATAACTTAAATTATCATCGGTAACTGTTATTGTAACTGGATCCAGCTCGACCAAACCACCAGGAGTTACTGCCGTAATTTTAATGGTATAATCACCTTTAAAAGCGTACTTAACCACTTCTGTAGCTTTGTTTGAGCGCCCTGTTTCGTAGTCCCAAGTTAAAGTCACTCCTTTGGTTTCATTGGTCATGATAACCGTATTTCCTCCAGGGTCGACTGTAAAATCTTGTTCAATACTGTATTTGATATCAGATTTATCGAGTGTTTTTCCCAAAGCATGATTTTCTGGCTCGCAAGAGGTCATTAAAAACGCCACTCCAAACACAAAAAATGATACCAATAGATTTTTAATATTTTTCATTCTTAAAAAATTTAGTTTAGTTAAAAATTACCATCCAGCATTTTGCTTTAAAACTCCACCAGACAATGTAATTTGTGTATTTGGAATTTGTTGCAAGCCACTAGTCGCTTGAATATTACTAGCAGAAATTGTTTTCGTTTCTGCTACACCGCCACTTAACAAAGTGGTTGTTTCGGCAATGGTTGAAGCTGCCGTGTTTACGCCCTGACGTAAAAGATCGTAGTAACGTACCCCCTCTAAAGCAAATTCCAGATGTCTTTCTTCTAAAATATTGTCCTGAGAAACGGTTTTACTCACAAAATTCGATTTATAGGCGCGTTGTCTTACTTCATCATAATAAGCTTGGGCATTTGAGCTACCTAATTCGACCGCCATTAAAAGCACATCGGCGTACCTTAACACTACATAATCTTGGTATTGATTGATTTGAAAATCGGTAACCCCATACTCATTTACTGAAGAAATTGGATTGCCGTCTTCATCCAAAATAGACATAGGCGTATATTTTTTATTGTAATACCCTGTATACTCGCGTTGGTTGTCAATTTTATCAAACGGAACACCTTCATCATCTACCGAAATAACTGTAGCAGTTTTACGCATATCGGTATCGCTGTAGGCATCCCAAAGTTTTGAATTTACAGTTACGCCCCAACCGTTTCCGTAAGGCACATAAGAATACTCACGCATTCCGAATAAAACCAACCAATGGTTCCCATCGGTATTTCCGTTGTAATCACTAGTATAAGTATAGCGAATTGAAAATACGATTTCTTCATTATCTTCTCCTGCATAATTTATTCCTGCCGCTGCCGCCGATACAGGCCACAAACTTGCAAAATCATCAACTAATCCGTGACCGCTAGATGCGATAACATCCTCTAAATGCGCTAAGACCTCCTGTTTTGAAACTACACCAACCAAATCTGACGTACCGTAATATCCTGTATAATATAAAAACACACGAGCTAATAGAGATTTAGCTGCCCATTTCGTTACGCGACCCGCATCAACCGTATTATAAGTTCCTGTTGTGAGGTTATTAGAAGCGAAAAGTAAATCTTCAGCAATTACCTGATACACATCGGCAGGATCGGCTTGTGGTATATTTTCTGTTGAAGGCTCTGTTAATAACGGAATGTTACCCCAAAGGCGTACCATCTCAAAATAAACATAAGCACGAATAAACTTGGTTTCAGACTCAATAGTCATTCTTAAAGTATCGTTACCCTCCCAATTAATTTGATCCATTTTTGAAAGCAGCACATTACAACGGTAAATGGCTTTATAGTACGCCACCCAGTTATCGTTAAAAATATCGACGAAACTTGGAGCTCTGGTGATATCAAATTCATCTAAAGCCGCATAGTTATAGGCATCGGCATTTCCTGTACCACCAAAGCAATCATCTGAAAAAATCTCGGTTGCCACTGGAAGTCCCACACCTGAAGCTCCTGTTGCGACTTGGAGACCGTCGTAACAACCTACTAACGCGGTAAAAGCATCGTCGGTGGTGGTATAAAAATTGGTATCGGTTAACTGTGTTAAGGGCTCGGTTTCTATATCGCAAGAGCCTAGAGATAAAACCCCTAAACATAAAATGTATATATATCTAATTTTCATTTTTTTTGTTTTTAAAGTTTAACATTTAAGCCCATCATTATGGTTCTTGGCCTTGGGTAATATCCAATATCGACACCAGATGACGAACCATCTGTTCCGAATCCTACTTCAGGATCCATACCTTCATATTTGGTAAAAGTGTAAAGATTTAATACTGAGAAGTATACTCTTAATTCTTTAGCAAATAAGGGCTTACTAGATCTTAATTTCGCTAAATCTAAACCAACGGTTAAGGTATTTATTCTTAAGAAATCGCCATCCTTAACATACAAATCTGAAAAATCTGCGAAATTTTTACCATCCTCGGTGACTCTAGGAATGGTATTAGAAGAGCCTTCACCCGTCCAACGTTCTAATATATCTGAAGTATAATTATTAAAAGCACCTGGGTTTCTATAAGATTGCACCAGTTGATTTCCAGCCACACCGTTAGCCGATAATAAAAAGTCGAAAGCTTTGTAGTTTGCATAGAAAGAAAAACCATAAGTTACATCTGGATTAGGATCTCCAATCATGGTTTTATCTTCAATACTTATTCTACCATCTCCATTTAAGTCCTTATAAATGATATCCCCTGGCACGGCATTTGGCTGAATTCCTGCATCAGTTACTTCCTGTTGTGTTTGGTAAACACCATTGGTTTCATACCCCCAGAAATACCATAAAGGAAAACCGTCTTCGGCTCTATAAAATTCTGGTGCATTATCATATAACTGATTGGTTTCGCCGTGAATAATACCATCGGCTGTTGGAATTTCACCTACTTTATTATCATTGTACGCGGCATTGGCTGAAATATTGTAATTAAAAGCTCCAATATTATTATTAAAATTTAAAGCCAATTCAACGCCTGTATTGGTTACGTTACCTCCATTAATAAATGGAGCATCTGCGCCTGCTGTTGCATAAATAGGTGCTATAATTAACCAATCTTTGTTGTCTTTCTTGTACCAATCGAAATTAACGCTTAACGCATTATTGAAAAACCTCGCATCAAAACCTACATTTATTTGCTCTGAAGTTTCCCATTTCAGATCTTTATTTGGCAACCTATTAGGGTAAGCTCCTGGCGTTAAAACACCTTCTTCATTTCCGAAAATATAATTAGTAGTTTCTGTTTGTATAGGCGCTAAAAATTGAAAAGCATCAATATTTTGGTTTCCTACTTGCCCCCAGCTTCCTCTCAATTTAAAGAAATTTATACCGCCAGAATCCTTCAAGAAATCTTCGTTTGATACAATCCAACCGGCGGAAACCGAAGGAAAGTATCCCCATTGATTATCAGGATGAAAATTTGACGAACCATCTGCTCTAAAAGTCGCATTGATTAAATACTTCTCTGAAAAATTATAGTTAAATCTTCCGAAATAAGACATTCTTCTGTTTTCAGATTTTCCACCACCAACGCTCATTAGAGGGGCTCCCGTGCTATTGGTTGTATTATTTAGCCAAGCGTATTTTAATCCGCCTAGAATATTATTTACATTAGATCCATTGATGTAAGTCCCATCATAATTAATTGAAGAGGATCCCACCATCGTTTCAAAATGATGATTTTCTGCAACATCAAATTTGTAAGTTAACAAATTATCCCAGGTTATAGACTTCCCTTTATTCATACTTTGCGAGGTATTATCCTGCTCTCTAAAGGAATAAATAGATAAATTATAAGTTGGACTATAAGAATGTCCTTCACCAGCATAATAATCTAAACCTAAAGTGGTTCTAAAGGTTAAATTTTTAATCGGTTCAATTTCCAAGTACACATTACCTAGAAGCTTCTGGTTATCGCTCTCATTTTGATTATTATACAGCATTTCGGCATAAGGGTTGGCGCTACCAGACAACCATGGCGCACTATCGTTACTGGTGTCGTAATAATCTCCATTGCTGTCATACATCGGCAGCAGAGGACTTACTCTAAAAGTACTTCTTAAAGAGTTGTTATATTGATCACCGACTCCAATACCATTTTTTTTGATGTAAGCAAAACTTAAATTTTCACCAAAGGTTACCACATCATTAAAGAGTTTATGTTCAGAATTAAATCGGAAATTATAACGTTCATAATTCGATAAATCACGACCACCTACAATACCTTCCTGTCCGAAATACGAAAGTGAAGAAGAATACACTGAAGTTTCTGAACCTCCCGACACCCCTATAGAATAATTTTGAGTCGCTGCATTATCTACAAACATCTCGTCTATCCAGTCGGTTCCATCTCCTAAATTAGCGATCTGGTCGTTTGTAAAATAGGGATTCTTCCCTGAGTTTAGGGCTGCTTCATTAACCATGGTCGCATATTCCTTAGTGTTTAACAAATCAACCTTTCTAGCCAAAGATTGGAGTCCGTAAAACTGATCGAAAGTAATTTGAGCAGACCCACGTTTTCCTTTTTTAGTAGTTACTAAAATCACTCCATTTGATGCTTGCGAGCCATAAATTGCAGCGGAAGCAGCATCTTTTAGGACCGAAATAGATTCAATATCGGAGTTATTTAAATACGAAATATCACCAGTTAAAATACCATCGACCACATATAAAGGGTTACTACCTGAGGTAGATCCAACGCCTCTAATCACGACATTTAAACTTTCTCCTGGCTGGCCTGAAGTCGAGGTGATTTGCATCCCTGGCGTTTGCCCTTGCATCGCTTGAAGGGCATTTGCAGTATTCATTTTAGTTAAATCATCGCCATCAACTTGAACACTTGCTCCTGTTACTAAGGCCTTTTTTTGAGTACCATACCCCACAACTACAACTTCATCTAAAGCAGCAGCATTTTCGGTAAGAACAATATCTAATTCGGCTTGACCATTTACAGGTACATTCGCTGTGGTATATCCTACGAAGGACACTTCCAGAACCGCTTCTTTGCTAGCAACAGTTAAAGTGAAATTCCCATCGAAATCGGTTTGTGTGCCATTAGTTGTATTTTTTTCAATAATATTAGCACCTGGTAAAGGTATGCCATAGTTATCGACAACTGTCCCTTTCAATATCCAATTTTGCTGAACTCCTAATGACTCCACTGAAGCAGTGGAAACCTTGGTTTCTGTCCCATTAGACGTTTCCTTTAGCAAAAATATTTGCCTATCTACAATACGAAAAGCGGTATCGGTGCTTTGAAATACTTTGCTTAGTACATTATTTATAGATTCCTTTTCTACATTAATAGAGAGGGTGCGTTCTAGATTTACATCTTTTATTTTATAGACAAACCGGAACTCTGTAGAGCTCTCTATTTTATCTATAATTTGATGAACCGTAACGTTATTTAAGTTTAACGATATTTTCGCTTTTTGCGAATACGAATTATTAGCTTGTAAGGTAAAAAATACAACTAATGTAAATAGAGCACTGAGCTTCATCTTTAAATCGAAATTTAGTGGTGGACGATGATAGCTTCTTCTCTTGTTAAGAAGTTTTTTCATACTTTTGAAATGTTTAATTGTGGTTATTAAGTTTAGTTTAATCACATCTTTTATAAATCGGGAAATGCGTCACCATTTTCCGATTTTTTTGTTCTTCATTTTAACTTGAAGATTAAAGATATGCTTGTGGTCTTATACCGAATGGTATGATATACAGAATGAACTACGTCATAGGCAAAATTTGCTTTTAATTAATCGTTATTATATTTTTCTTAATAGTGTAATCAATGTTGTATGTGATTTTAAAATATTCTAAAATCTTTTCAATAGGCTCATCTCTAAAACTGGCATTAAATTTTTCATCGGTTAATTCAACATTATTATTGATTATAGTCACATTAAAATGCCGTTCCATTTTTTTCAAAATATTACCAAATGTCATGTTTCGAAAAACCAATCCACCATGTATCCAAGAGGTATAAACATCTGTAATAACTGGTGTTGTTGAAATTTCTCCAGAATAACCACGTTGGTATACTCCCATAAAACCTGGACTTAAACGCTTACTATATTCCTGGTTGTTGGTTGTAAACAAATTAACAGCTCCTTCTACCAAAACCACGTTAACTTCATCATCTTCAGGATAACTTGAAAAATTAAACTCGGTACCCAAAACTTGTACATTTAAATCATCGGTATGCACTAAGAAAGGGTGCTTTTCATCTTTCGAGACACTAAAAAAAGCTTCACCCGTTAGGTAAACTTCACGCTTTTGATTCTTTATAAACTGAACGGGGTATTTTAACGATGTTCCAGCGTTAAGATAAACTTTTGTACCATCAGATAACTCAATCTCAAAACGTTTCCCATAGGGCACCTTTAAAGTATTATAGACCAGTTTTTCCGCTTGATCATTAACTTTATTATATGCGATTTTATTTCCAGACTGATTCCCCACTACTTGGCCATTTTCATCTACTACTTGCGTGGAACCATCCTCTCTAATTATTTTCACGGTGCCATTTTCCAACTGAAGCACCACGTTTTCATTTGGCACTACAAACGGGTCGTTATATGTAAAAAAATTATCTTTCAGAGCATATACAAAAGCCAAACACACTATAAGAATAGCTGCATATCTTAAATAATGTTTTAGTTTAAAAGCTTTAGATGAATTATCCGTTTCAAATAAACGGGCTTCAATGTTTTTATAAGCCTTTTCGGTTTCTATATGCTTATAAATTGCAAACTTATCTTGAATATTTTGTCGATCTGTAATTTTATTGTAAAGTTCTAGATTAGATGCAACACTTAACCATTGATCTAAAACCGCTTGTTCCTCAACCGAGATAGTTTTGCTTACAGACTTATAAATTAATTCTGCTATTTGAAATTCTGTTAGTTTATAATCTGCCATTTTCCTATCAATGCTTTCTTAATCCTTATTATTAACATGATAATTTTGAAATCAAAAAATTATCAAAAAACCAATATAACACAGGATCTTTTATTAATATGACGATAAAAAACAGGTTTAGGGTGGAAAAAAAATAAAAAAAATTTACATTTTTTTAACAAGTAGCCAATAATACTTGAAAAAACGGGTAGTCTTTTAATTGGGCTTTAAGTAAATCTACGGCTCTAGCGCGTTGCGATTTCACGGTATTAATGCTAATTTGAAGTTCTTCGGCTATGTCTTTATATTTTACACCATCTATACAAGACATCTCAAAAACCTTTCTACATTTTTCTGGTAGACGCTCTAAGGCCTGAAATAAAATAGCATGGGTTTCCTCTTCAATAATAAATTGATTTTTTAACGGAATTGTATCGTGCTTTTTAACATCAAGCCGTATCATTTTTCTCTCCTTTTTATTAAAATCGATAGCCGCATTTTTAACCATAGTATATAGGTACGATTTTAAATTTTTTATGGTATCAATCTTTTGTCGTTTTTGCCAAAGTTTTAATAAAACTTGAGTTACAATGTCTTCAGCAGCATAAGTATTCTTCACATAATTTAAAGCAAATGCATATAAACGCTTATAATAGGCTTCAAAAATAACTTTAAAAGCAGCTTTATCCCCTGCTTTTAAAAGAGGAATGAAGGCTTCTAAATTATTATTATCGATTTGTTCCAATTTGGAGTTCAGCAAGTTATTATTCACGCTAATGTAAAAAATAATTTTAACCACACCTATAATTGTAATCGATTATCTACATGTTATAATTTAACTCAATCATCTTGAGAACCTTTTAGATTATAAAATGTATAGACTTAAAACAATCTGATTTAGATCGAGAATCAGTGAATTTAGAACACATCGAAAAACAAAAAATATTAAACTAATTTTAACAATTCCATGATTAATGATGTATCTTTAATTTCGGCTTTTTAAATCGCAATCATTATGAATATATTTTTACCCTTCTATGCCTTGGTGCTTTTTCGCTTATAAGTAATGCTCAGGCCAGTCGTCCTGTTAAGGCAAATGAAATTGCATTTGTTGCAACCGACCTCATTAATGGCACGTTCCAGTTTAAATATGAACGCTTAATAGGCGATCATTTTTCGGTTAATTTAGGACTTGGATATAAAGGCACACAGGGCCTTGTTAATCTTTCAGGCTTAGACACAGAAAAAATTAAAACAAGTGATATCACCTATTCTGGGATTAAAATTATACCAGAAGGGAGATACTACCTTAATAACATAAGGCAAACTGGTATGATTGGATTTTATTTTGGAGCCTATGTTAAATATTCTGGATTTGATTCTGATTTGGACGGCACTTATATTAACGATGCTGGCACATCATACAAGGTAGAATTTGATGCCAAAATAAGCGTGACTTCTGTAGGTCTCATGGTGGGCTACAAACTACCTATTTACAAAAGATTTGCCATAGACTTCCTTATTGCAGGCCCTGGTGCTGGGTTTTACAACTTTTCTATAGAAAACAAAAAAGATCTTCCTGATGAATTTTACGATGATTTTAATGAAGCCTTAGAAAAGTATAGTATTTTCGATTTATTAGATGGCGACTTCAGGTTTAGTGATGTAAAACGAAAATCTGACCTCAGGCTGCCTTCATTTCGATATAGCATATCTTTAACCTACACTTTCTAATACAGCAAACCCTCAAACCATTACTTTCATTTTTTCTTCCAAAAAAAACCAACGTATTAAGCACTAAATTATGAGAAAAACTTTTTTATTGGGCTTTATTTTTTTTGTACTAACAACATCGGTACAAGCCCAAGCAGCTTTATTTGCTCTATTATTTGGAGACAAAGTAGCCACCGAAAACTTTAATGTAAGTCTAGAGGTTGGCGGAACCTTTATGAGCTATTCGAACCTAGAAGATCATGGTCGGTCTAAAATGGGCATAAATTTTGGTATTGGAGGCAATATTAAATTAAACGAAAACTGGTTTGTTTGTCCGAATATCTACTTCCTCGCTAAGCGTAATTTATTTCTAAATCATTATTCTTTAAATTCTGGTAACCCAGAACTGGATCTTATTTTTTCAGATGTCCCTACAAGAATCACCCTTAATTACATCGATGTTCCTGTATTTTTATCCTACCAAACTAACAATAAAAGATACCGTTTCAGTGTAGCGCCTCAGGTATCATTTCTTCAAAAATCACGAGCTGAATTTCAGCATGCTGAAGGCGATTTTACACAAAATTTCGATGGCTATACGCGCGATGTAGACTATGGCATGATGGCAGATATCGGATACATTTTAGGAAAAGCGCACCAAGGGAAAGGCCTTCACATTCACCTGAGATATTACTATGGATTTACCGATATTTTAAAAGACCAAATTAGTACGGCGCATAATCGTTCTAATTATATATCTTTACACCTTAGCCTGCCCTTTATTACCGATGAATTGGCAGAAAAAAACCTTGAATCTTATTCTAAATAATTTAAAACAACCTATTCCCTAATGAAAAAAATCAATACGCTTACTTTTATCCTTGCTGCTTTATTTTTAGTACAAGCTTGTAAACCAGCCAAAGTCGTAAATTCGTGGAAAGCTGATGGTTCTATCGTGGATCTTTTTAAAACTAAAAATGTACTGGTTATTTCCAGAACAGCAAACAATCAAGGACGTATCGCTTTTGAAATGGAAATCGCTAATGCGCTTAGAACAGAAGGTATTAAAGCCACCGAAAGTTATACAAAAGCCCCAAAAATACACACAGAATTAGAAATGAGTAAAGAGCGTATTGCGTTTATTAAAAGCTTAATGGATAGCGAAGGCTATAATGCTGTAGTATTAACGGTTATAAAGGACAAAAAACAAACAGTTACCAAATCTTCAAACGGTATTTATATGGGAATGGGCTATGGCGGATATCCTGGATACTACGGAGGTTTCTACGACTATTACATGCAACCTTACGCCTACGGGTCGTATTACGGCTCATTTGGCGGATATATTCCAACCTCTACATCAACCTCAGTAAGCACCGATTATATTTTAGAAACAGTAGCCTATAATTTAGATGAGCCAGCCGATAAACAACTGGTAGCCGTGGTTACTACAAGCTTAGGAGATCCTAATGATGCGCACAAAGCTGCTGAAAAATTAATTCCAAAAATCATGGAGAGTTTAAAAAAATAGCTTCAACCAGATCTTGAACTAATAAAATCTAGTCCTTTGAATTTGTTTTCACAGGACTTTTTTATGTTTTTTATTAGCCCTTATTTACCTTTCACAATTTGTACTCAAACATTTACATATCAAACCATTTTTTTTTAACTAAGCTTCCTTTAAATACTTATTTTCTGTACCTTCATCCTAATTAATTAACCTAATATATATATTATGAATACAAACAAAGCCCTTCAAATATTATTATTTACTTTTATCTTTGGGCTAATTTCGAGCTGTAATTCTAAAAAAGATTCTGAAATCGTTATTGCTCCAGAGCCCGAAACTGGAATTGCCGACCCCTTGTCTTCGTGGCATGACAATGCTACAAAAAAAGCCATTACATCCTATGTCACAGAGGTCTCTACCAGTGGAAATCCGAATTTTATTCCAATCTCCGATCGCATCGCTACTTTCGATAACGACGGCACCCTTTGGAGCGAGCAACCTGTTTATTTCCAACTTTTTTTCGCTATGTATCGCATCAAAGCCTTAGCACCAGAACACCCCGAATGGAAAAACAAGCAACCTTTTAAAGCTGTTTTAGAAAACGATATGAAAGCTTTAATGGCTTCTGGTGAAAAAGGCCTTTTAGAACTGGTTATGGCTTCACATTCTGGAATGACGGCCGAAGAATTTGAAGACCTTGTAAAAGATTGGCTGGCACATGAAACGCATCCACGATTTAATAAACCGTATAACGAAGTCATTTTTAAGCCCATGCTTGAACTCCTAGATTATTTAAGAGCGAATAACTTCAAAACCTATATTGTTTCTGGTGGTGGTGTTGAATTTATGCGACCTTGGACAGAAGAAACCTATGGTATTCCAAAAGATCAAATTATTGGAAGCAGTGTTAAAACCGAATTTACGTTTGAAAACGGTAAAGCACAAATAAAGAGATTACCTCAAATCGATTTTATAGATGATAAAGCAGGAAAGCCAGTTGGTATTAATAAATTCATTGGTAAAAAACCTGTTTTTGCTGCAGGTAATTCCGATGGTGATTTACAAATGCTGCAATACTCGGCTTCTAGTAATTATAAATCTTTTCAACTATATGTGCATCATACCGACGCCGACAGAGAATGGGCTTACGATAGAGAATCGCATATAGGTACTTTTGATAAAGGTTTAGATTATGCCCAAGAAAATGGGTGGACTATTATCGATATGAAAAACGATTGGAAGGTGATTTACCCTTTTGAGACAAACAACTAAAAATATACTTATGACGCCATTTGAATCTGTTTCTACTTTAAAAGAACAAATGTCCAAATCGATCATCGGACAAGCAAAGTTAATTGACACCATCATATTAGTTTTACTTGCCGATGGTAATATGCTGTTAGAAGGATTACCTGGTTTAGCAAAAACAAGAGCGATAAACGCGCTATCCAAAAACTTAGATTGCGGTTTAAGCCGTATACAATTCACACCCGATTTATTACCATCGGACATTACAGGAACTGAAATTTATCTTCCTAATGAAACTGAAAAATTCATGTTTCAACAAGGCCCTATTTTCAGTAATTTAATTTTGGCTGATGAAATTAATAGAGCGCCAGCGAAAGTACAATCGGCATTATTAGAAGCTATGGAAGAACGCCAAGTCACCGTTTCTGGGAAAACCTATAAAATGGAAGACCTATTTATGGTTATGGCGACGCAAAACCCTATCGAACAGGAAGGGACTTACCCCCTACCTGAAGCTCAAATGGATCGTTTTTTAGTACATACAATTATTGATTATCCAGATGATGATGCCGAACTAGAAATCATGCGCCTCAATAAAAGAGAAGCGGCTCCCGAAACCACTAAAGAAGTTTTAAAAACCATTCCGCAACAGGCCATTTTTAATGCTCGAAAAGAAATATCAAAAATTAAGGTTTCTGAAGACATGGAAAAATATATGGTGAGCTTGATTTCTGCCAGCCGATACCCTGATAAATATGATGCCGAATTGGATAAACTTATTGATTTCGGCGCAAGCCCAAGAGGCACCATTGCTTTAGATCGCTGTAGCCGGGTTCATGCTTGGATGGAAAATCGTGATTTTGTGACACCTGAAGATATTCATAGTGTCATTAAAGATGTATTACGCCACCGTATCGCCATTAGCTACAAAGGAAGAGCTGAAGGTGTTTCTACCGATCAAATTATCGATAAACTAATAGAAGTTGTGGCTGTTGTAGCTTAAAAATCATCTTTTATGAAATCGTCCAAGGCTGATAAAAATCCGAATGTATTTCTTACCCTCGAACACCTATTAAAGTTCGAACTTATAAGTTCTATCATTAATCTAGGTTCAGGAAAGCAAAAATCAAACAGTGTTTTATCAGGACGTTATGCCTCAAGATTACGTGGCCGCGGATTGGATTTCGAAGAATCGAGACCTTATGTTTTAGGCGATGATATAAGAAATATAGACTGGAATGTTACCGCAAAAACAGGGAAAACACACACCAAAGTATTCACCGAAGAAAAAGAGAAACCTGCTTTCATCTATGTAGACCAATCGGCTAGTATGGGTTTTGGATCTACCAAAAAGACCAAATCTGTTGTTGCTGGCGAACTGGCTTCTATTTTAGCTCATAAAATAAAAAAAGGGGGCGATCGTGTTGGCGGTATGGTCAATTCAGGAAAAACATACGATGTCGTTACCCCGAAAAGAGATCCGAGAAACATCATTTATTTTTTACAAAAAATAGTTGACGCCAATCATAAGATATACCAACCTGAACCTTTTGAATTTGAAAGTACCCTAACCGAAATCATTTCAAAAATAAATAACATTGTAACCCACGATTATGTGGTTTATATCATTAGCGATTTCCGAAGGTACAGTGCTTCAGTGGTGCAATACCTAAGTCAGCTAGCGCTTCATAACGATATAGTACTCATAAAGGTATATGATGAACTTGAAGAGCATATTCCTGAAGAAAAGCTGACCATTACCAATACCAAATATCAAATTAACCTTAACGGAAAAAACAAAAAATTAAATAATACGCTTAGTAAGTCCTTTGAAGACGATTATAAAGCCTTCAAATCAGAACTCGAAAAATATCAAATTAATATTTTCAAAGTAAACACCCATGAACCTGTAGAAGACCAACTCATTGAGGTTTTTAGTAATTATAAAACGAATGCAGCAAGATAATAACATCACTTTAAGTCCGGTTATAGAAGCACCACCAATTCCATTCACTATGGAAACTTTGGGTTGGAAAATTGTGTTTTTCGTACTAGCGCTGTGTTTACTTTATGTGGTTTACAAATTCTATTTAAAATACAAACACAACGCCTACCGAAGAGCAGCCGTTTCTCAAATAGAAGCCTTAAAATCTCAAAACACCATAGGAAACGATACGTTAATTCCTCAAATTATGTTTGTCATCAAACAAACAGCCTTACAAACATATGATAGAAAAGAGGTCGCTGCTTTACACGGCGAATCTTGGCTTAACTTTTTAGATGAAAAACTTAAAAAACCTTTTTACACCAATCATAGCAAAGTCATCACTGATGCGATATATAAAAATGAATTAAAAAATGCCGATTCGTTTAATTTCAATGAATTTGCTGAAACCAGTATAACTTGGATTAAAAAACATGCCTGATAATTTTCATTTTGCATACCCATACATGGCTGTATTAGCCATATTACCTTTTTTGGTGTATTGGCTTTTGCCTAGCATTAAAAACAGGAGCACGGCTTTAATCTACCCCTATTTTAAACCAAGTGCTAAAGTTTCAAAACAAAAACCCAAACGCGCTTCTTATGTAAAAAAACGCTCTTGGGTAGCTTCTTTTTTAATGTATATAATATGGCTCCTGTTAATCGTAGCCATGGCTTCGCCCGAGCTCGTAGGAAAACCAGAAAAGAAAATTAAGACCTCGCGTAATTTTTTAATTCTAGCCGATTTATCCTTCAGTATGGCAAACACCGACTGGTTTATAGACCAAAAAAGAGTCACCCGCTGGGCAGCTGTTAAAAACATCATGCAGGATTTTATTGTAAAGCGAGAAAGTGACAAAATGGGCTTAATCTTTTTTGCTAGCAACGCCTATATTCAAGCACCATTTACAACCGATTTAGAAACAGTAAAAACCATGCTAGACGAAGCCGATGTAGGTATGGCCGGACAAATGACTAACATCGGTAAAGCTATTGTAAAAGGCATGGATATGTTCGAGCGTGATACCATTCCAAACAAAGTGATACTACTTTTAACTGATGGCGTAGATAGTGGCATGGACATTCTTCCTCTTGATGCCGCCAATATGGCCAAAAAGGATTCTACCATTATTTATACTATTGGAATTGGTGACCCAGGAAGTAGTTCTTCCGACCTCGATGAGCGCACCCTAACCGAAATATCAGAATTAACACAAGGCAAATACTTTAGAGCCAAGGACGCTGAGGAACTCGAAAAAATTTATGCCGAATTGGAAAAATTAGAACCTGTGGAATATGAAGAAGAAAGTTTTACCCCTAAAACACTTCTCTATTACTACCCTTTAGGTATCGCTTTAATTTTAGGCTTTGCTTTAGTTTTTATTAATAATTTGATTGTAATTTTTAAACGCCTTACCGCTTCTTAATGCTAGAAAAAATTAAACATATCGACTGGAACAAATTCCACTTTTTACGAACGGAACACCTTTGGTATGGCATAGCAGCAATATTAATACTGTGCGTAGGTTTTCTATTTTACAAGGAAACTTTTACATGGAAAAAACAAATCGCCAAACATTTAAGACCCTATGTGATTCAAAAAGGAACGGTTTGGAAAACGGTACTTATTCGATTATCGGTAATTCTCATGTTTGGCATAGGCTTAGTTGCTTTTTTAGGACCTACATGGAGTCAGTTTAAAGCGCCTGCAAAAAAAGTGAAATCGCGATTTGTAATAGCTTTAGACATGTCTCACAGCATGCTCACCACCGATGTTTCACCCAACCGATTAGAGCGTGCAAAGTTTAAAATTCACGATTTATTAGAAGCCAATCCTAAAGCGGAAACCAATTTAGTTCTCTTTTCAGGCTCTACCCATGTCGCCATTCCTTTTACAACAGATTATAAAATCATTCTTGACCAATTAGACGGTTTACAACCCAGAATGATGCCACATGGCGGCACGTCCTTCAACTTGTTGTTTGATAGAGTAAACACCTTTTTTACAGATAATAAAGCAGAAGGCAAAATTCTTTTAATTACCGATGATTTAGACGACTTGTCTATAGCGTTATTAAGTGCCTTTTTACAAGAAAATAACGTTAAACTCTACATTTACCCCTTTGCAACACAAAGTGGCGCCAGCATTCCAGGACATAAAAAGCAAGTTTCAGCACTTAATAGTAATAAGCTTAATAGCCTTGCTGCCCTCGATCAGGTAGAAATTTTAGAGTTGACCTTAGACCATAGTGATGTAAAAGATCTCGCTAAAGCGATAAGTGATCATATTATTTTTGAGGATAAAACCGATAAAAAAGATGAAAACTGGGAAGACAACGGCTATTGGCTGGTTTTTCCTTTGGCTTTTATTTTCTTGTTTAGCTTCCGTAAAGGATGGTCGATAAACTTGGTAATAATCATGCTGTTTTTTTCGTCTTGTTCTAAAGAAAAAAATAGTGATTTCAAATTCAAAGATTTGTGGTATACCCAACAATACCAAGCCCAACAAGCATACGATGCTAAAAATTACGTCCAAGCTGCTTTAAAGTTCAAAGATCCCATGCATAAAGGCGTGGCTTATTATAAAGCTGGTGATTTTTTAAGTGCAGAAACAGCGTTTAAACAAGACTCCACAGTAAATGGCTTGTATAATTTAGGTTTAACCTATGCCAAATTGGGACGTTTGGAAAAATCGGAAGAGATCTTCGAAAAGGTTATTCAAAAAGACCCAAACAATACCAATGCCAAAACCAACTTACAGCATATCCAACAAACCATGAATGACATGGAAGATATCAAACCAGAGGATCAGGCTGTTGGAGAAGATAAGCCCCAAGCCCAAAACAAGCAGAACAAATCACCTGAAGATTTAAGTGGCGGCGGACAAAAAGCCACTAAAAAGGACATGCAGAAAAAAAGGCTTGAAGAAACTGTTGAAACTGGAAAACGTAAAGGCAAAGAATTAGATGAACTCCCCGATAATTTTAAATCTGGAAAAGGAGAGTTACCAAAAAATATTTTGATGCGAAAAGTGGACGATGATCCTGCCCTGTTTTTAACAAAAAAGTTTCGATATCAAATAAAAAAAGGCATGGTTAAAACTGAAAAAACAGATCACTCATGGTAAAAAAAATCTTTATCCATATGGTTTTTGGTTTGTTATCGGTTGCTACTTTTAGCCAAAACCTTATCGGCTATATAACGACAAATACCACTGAAGCTTATATAGGACAACCTATCCATTTAACGGTATCGGTATATAGTTCCACCTGGTTTACTTCGGGAATAGACGTGGGAAATATTCAAATTGATGGTGCACTAACCGTATATTTTCGTTCGGTAAGTAATTCCAGAACTATTAGTGGTAAAAACTATTCTGGCGTAAGTTTTTATTACAATGTGTTCCCGACTAAACAGGGTGATATTACCATTCCCAGTTTATCCATTCATGTAGAATCTCCAAAAGTTGGCGGCTATAAAGGCATTAAACACGTTGTAAAAACGAAGCCAAAAACCATTCATGTTAAAGACATTCCTTTAGGCTATAATTTAAACAACTGGCTAGTTTCAAACTCGTTAAACATTAACCAAAAATGGTCTATACCATTAAAAGACATTACAGCGGGTGACGTGGTACAACGTACCATTCACCGATCGGCAGCAGGTACCGTTTCCGAATTCCTCCCAGCCACATCATGGGACAGTATTCCTGGGGTAAGCACCTACCCTAAACGAGCCAAGGTTAACACAACAAAATCTAAAACATCAGTTTCTGCAAGTCGTACAGAAACGGTGAATTACCTTTTTGAAAAAGAAGGTGAAGTGATGATTCCCACCCTGGAATACGTGTATTGGAATCCTAACAGTAAGCGTTTCTACAGAAAACATATAGATTCTATAATGATTACTGTTAAGCCTAATGCCGATTTAAAAATGCTGGCAACCATTAAAAAGTCATTACAAAAAGAAGCTGAAGGTACCGCTGAAGTTGAAGAAAAACCTTTTTTAATTTTCGGACTCACTCCTAAAACCTTCATTGAATACCTCGTTGGTATTTTGCTTATTATTTTCATACTTGTTAAAGGCATCAAATACAGTATTCCTATTTACAAGCGAAGACGACGCACTTATATAAATTCTGAAAATCACGCTTTCGCGGAAGTCAAAAAAACATTAAAACAAAAACACTACTACGCGTTTATAGCTGCTAGTCATGTATGGATTAAAAAGCTTGATCCAAAATTTGAATCGCTGCATGATTTAGCTCACCTTCCTATGTTTGAAATCATGAAGAAAACACTAAACCAAATAAACCGTGAAACGTTTAGCAAACAACAAGTTAATAGTAAACTTTTTCGAGACCTCTTATCACAATTAACTGAAGGAAGAAAAAACTATTTAAAGCATTTGGAAGCATCAAAAAAAGCGTCGGTAAAAAGCGACAAGTGGTTAAACCCTACGGCTACCGATTAGCCTGTAACCGCGATATAATACGCTTAGCCTTTTCATTTTCACCTAAATTCTGATAAATTAAAGCTAGCAAATATTCATAATTTGGGTTTCCTGGTTCCACTTTTAAGGCTTGGTTAATATATTTTTTTGCAGCACTTAAATCCTTATTATCTTGATAATAGTAGGTCGCCAAATTATACATGGATCGCCCATCTTTAGGGTTAAGCTGAATTGCTTTTTTTAATTCTGAAACCGCTTCTTCGGGCTTATCTATCTCAAAAAACAATAAGGCCTTTAAAAAGTGTGGCCGCCCTTGTTTTGGCTCTAATCTACTCCAAGTGTTTAAAGTATTTAACGACTCATCATAGTGCTTCACCAGGGAGTAGGCTGTAGCTAAATTGGTATACACTGGTATTAACAAACTATCCATTTTTATAGCCATATTATATTGCTTAATGGCTTCGGTATAATCTTGTTTTTGCAAGTAAAAATCCCCTAACTGCATACGACCGTTAGAAAAATCGGCACTACTGTACAACATGATGTTATATTCTTCATTTGCTTTTAAAAGCGCTGTTCTGTGAGGTTCGGCAAAGGTATCTGGATCTAAATCGTTAACTATCTGCGCTGCACCAATACGTACCAGTTTCTTAGAATCATTTAACATTTTTTCGGCGATGGTTTTGCGATTTTCAGCAGGCAACGGTCTAAATTTCATAAGCGCACTATAACGCACAAGCGCCGATTCGTCGTCTAATGCGGTAAAAAACGCTGCATATTGTGATTGATTTACAAATGGTAAATTATCAATAACAG
Organism: Tamlana carrageenivorans; assembly: GCF_002893765.1. Classification (NCBI taxonomy): domain Bacteria; kingdom Pseudomonadati; phylum Bacteroidota; class Flavobacteriia; order Flavobacteriales; family Flavobacteriaceae; genus Pseudotamlana; species Pseudotamlana carrageenivorans. The sequence continues at coordinate 529,706 of NZ_CP025938.1, forward strand.
TAGCTCTGGCTATTTCAGGGTAACTCAAATCATTAATAAAAGCTTCCAACTTCGTGCGTTCTGCTACTGTTAAATCTGTATTCGTGCTTAACAATAAACTTTCTGAAAAATGATCCAAGCGATCGGTACCGTACCAAGTTTCAACCATTTTAGCGGCCCAAGCATCCGTTTTATCGGCATGACATCCCGTACAAGCGTTTGGCGTACCATGTTTAACCGATTGGTCTGGTCGAGGCACCCTAAAACTATGATCCCTTCTAAAATCGTTACCCATATATAATTTACCTGTCATGTGGCAATTTATACATAACGCCGATTCGGTTCCTTGTTTATGAAAATGGTGTTTTTCTGTATTGTATTTTGCAGGCACATGGCATTGCAAGCACAATTGATTGCCGTCAAATTTTAATTCCATGGAATGCGGGTCGTGACAATCGGTACACTTCACACCATTCATGTACATCTTACTTTGTAAAAAGGATCCGTATACATAATCTTCTTCATCGATTTGTCCGTCACCATGATAAAAATTAGTCGATAACTTTTGAAGCAAGTATTGATCTTCAAAAGATTTTCCGGGTTCTAAATTAGGGGTTAACTTACTTCTTCTGGCATGACAAGGCGCACAAAGGGTTAGCTGCTCATCTTGTGCATGGCCTTTTAAAATGTGATCTTGATATTGGCCACCTTCTTTATTTGAGGCCCATTTTACATGCTGGCTAGCTGGGCCATGACAGCTTTCGCAGGTCACATTAATTTCGTCGTATGTGGTATGAAAAGCATCCGTTTCAGCATTATAATTCTTCTGAAGATTTGTAGAGTGACATTCGGCACACATAGTATTCCAGTTTTGAGCGCCTTTAGTCCAATGCAACCAATCGTTTGGAACAATCGTGTCACCCGAATATTGATGAAACCATTTCTTTTTCACACTATCCCAAGTCACTCGTAACACTTGTTTTCGGCCTTTATCAAAATCTACCAAATATTGTTGCAAAGGTGTAAAACCAAATGCAAAGCTAATTTCGTATTCTTTAATCGATTTATCGACCTCTTTTACTGCAACTATAAATTTGTTGTCGCGCTTAAAAAAGTGATAAGAAACCCCATCGATAGTCGTTTTATGATCGTTAAAATTACCAAGAACTGTAGCGTCATTAGCCACTTGCATCGCTAAATCATGATGAGAACCTTGCCATTTTTGATAAGCTTCGTTATGACATTCCACACATGTTTTAGAACCAATATAAGAAGCGGGTTCATGGTGCGCTAGAGCCTCAGTACTAACATTATCTTTGTAAACATTCTTTTTACATGATGCGAAAAGGATCAAAAAAAAGAAGATAACAGAAATACAATTAAAACGACTCATAAGCTTAATTTATGGAAACAAACTTAAATAAATCTAAATAAACCGCATGCTGTTTTTAGAATAAAATCCAGCATTATTTCAATTACTTTTTAATTATTATTAAATTGCGTAGCGTTGTTTTTTCACTTATTAATTAACTAATCCGCTTTCCCTTCAAATGATCACATCTCTACTCAAAAACAAAATAGTCTATATACTCATATTTTGTATTCCTTACTTAGGCTTTTCACAAGCCGATACCCTTAAACTTGAAAATAAGACACTGCTTATTGGAGAAGTCAAACTTTTAAAACAAGGCGTTATTACTATAGAAACAGATTACAGCGATAGCGATTTTAAAGTTGAGTTCGATAAAGTAGACTATATTCACTTACAAAAGAAATCACTGGTTATTTTAACCAAAGGGCGTAGGCGTTTTGGCCATTTAACAACCAACAAAAAAGGGCTTGGCCAAGTGATAACCGAAGACGGGAGAATTGAAACATTTACACTAAGTGAAATGGTGGCTTTAAATGAAATTGATGATAACTTTTGGCAACGTTTTAGGGGATCTATTGATTTAGGATACAATATATCTAAAGCCAACAACTTACACCAATTCACGGCTAGCGGGGCATTACATTACATAGATAAAATGTGGCTTATGGATGGCTCGATAAGTATTTTAAATTCCATCCAAGATAATGCCGATAAAACCAAACGTACCGATGCAAAAATTGACATATATCGTATTCTAATTGATGGCAAGTGGTACATATTAGCTAACACGTCATTTTTATCCAATACAGAACAAGCGCTCGACGCTAGGATTAGCCCAAGTATAGGGGCAGGAAAGTTCATAAAAAACAACAATAAGCTTTATTGGGGGCTCACTTTAGGATTATCATACAATATTGAAAATTATGTTGATTCATCCTTAGATAAAACTTCTTCGGAAGCATTTATAGGTACCACACTTAACATGTTCGATTTTGATGACATTAGCTTAACGGCTGAAGCCAAAATCTTGCCTAGTTTATCACAAAAAGGGAGGATACGATCGGATATTGATGCCACGGTTAAATATGACCTACCATCAGATTTTTATATTAAAGCTGGATTCACGATAAACTATGATAATCAACCTGCTATTGAAGGTAACGATACCGATTATGTCCTAACCACAGGCGTAGGTTGGAAATTTGATTAAATTCCCATCACATGTATAGCAAGATATGCTCGACTAAATAGATGTATTTCAACGATTAAAATAGTTTTTTATCTAATTTAACCCTATTTTGGATGCAAATTAAAAATAACACTTAAACTAAATTATGAATTCCCTAAAACTATTTTTATTCTGTTTACTTATTTCAACCAGTGTCTTTGCTAATATTAATCCAGAAGAAAAAGAAGCTTTAATAGCTTTGTACAAATCAACTAATGGCGAAAATTGGAACGCCTCTTGGGATATTGATGGTACTGTAGAAAATTGGTATGGTGTAGAAATTGAAAATGATCACGTTGTCGAAATCAATTTAGAATTTAATAATCTAAAAGGGGAACTTCCTGAGGCGATTGGCAATTTAGTGCATTTAAAAAAAATAAACTTGGGCTTTAATAAACTAAGCGGTAGTATACCTACTACTATTGAAAACCTTACAGAATTGGTTTCCTTAGAATTATTTATGAATGACATTGAAGGTTCTATTCCTACGGAAATTGGAGCTTTAAAAAAGTTAGAAACTTTAAAATTATATAAAAACAACATATCTGGTGAAATCCCGGTAGAATTGATGTCACTAACCAACTTAAAAGCGCTTTTATTAGGAAGTAATGCCTTATCAGGTACCATACCTGTTGAAATTGCTACTTTAACAAAGTTGGAAAAACTGAGTTTGATGAATAATAACTTGGAAGGAGAAATTCCACAAGAAATAGCAAAACTAACAAACCTGGAAGAATTATTACTTTCGAAAAACCAGTTCACAGGCGATTTACCTCTTGAATTTGTAAACCTGAAAAAATTAAACACCATTATGGTGAGTCACAACAAATTGAATCAAGAATACATCAGTATTTCTGGAAAAAAACCAGAAGCTTTACGTAAATTACAACTACAAAATTCGACTGAAAGTGCGAATGCCGACAATATCGCACAGTAGTTTATATTTTAAATTCTTTATATCAGGTAGTGTAAAAAGTATACCTGTTTTCATTTTGAGCCTGTCGGAATATTTTTAACTGATTGTTGTTAAGTAACCTTGGTTTCGACAAGCTTAACTTGACTTTTCAGCTAAATTGGAGGAGTCAGCCTCCATATTTTCAATATGATTGAATACGCTTTTAACTGTCCATATTGCTGGGAAAGTATATCTGTTTTAATCGACGGTTCGATTTCTAAACAAAAATATATTGAAGATTGTGAGGTTTGTTGTAACCCCATAGAAATTTCTTTAAAAATATTCAACAGCGAAGTCATGGATTTTCAGGCACATAGCAGAGAACAGTGATTTTTTTAAAAATAAATCTTGCAGGATCTAAAAAGGATTGTATATTTGCAGTCCGAAACAACAAGGTCGGCATTATGAACCGAAAGTTAAAAGCTAAGTTTGTTGTTTTAGCGTTTATATCGCGGGATAGAGCAGTAGGTAGCTCGTCGGGCTCATAACCCGAAGGTCACTGGTTCGAGTCCAGTTCCCGCTACTATCACACCGTAACTCATTGATAATCAATAAGTTACGGTGTTTTCATTTAAAGCCCTGTGTCGAATCTGTGACACAGCATTTCATAATTATTTAACTGTTTTAGTTTTTTTCTAATACAGCTAAAAAAAAAATGAAAAATCCTGAAAAAAATTCAGTTGACTTCTCAAAACCATTTATCGACTACATTCCAGCGGAGTTAAGAGAAAACAAAGATTGGCTTATTGTCTATTCAATTTTAGATCCAGTAAGTAAGAAACTGGTGAGAAAACGCAAGCGTGTTCCTCCCCTATCCAATAAGGTAGAACGTCGCAAAATGGCTCGCAAAATGGTATCAAGTATAAACAGCCGTTTAGATCGTGGTTGGAATGAAATAATCGAAGAGGAAGCACCTAAATCACTATGTTTAATAATTGATGCTACTAAAAGTTACATAAATAGTCTTGATCGAGATTATCAAAATGGGGCTATTAGAAAAGATACTTATAGAACTTACACCAGTTTTATAACCAATTTTGAAAACTGGATTAAAAAAACAGGAAGGGAAAAGGAATTTATATTACACTTTAATGCCTCGCTGATCTCCGAATTTTTAGACCACATTTACATAGAACGTAAAAACAAAGCTCGAACCTATAACAACTACCTACACGCATTAAGGCTTTTCAATAAATGGCTCATCCAAAAAAGCTATAAAAACATTGATGTAACGGCTATTTTTCAAACTAAACGAAATAGCGAAAAGGAAAGGGAATTAATTGAAGCTAATGAGGTTAAAAACGTTTTTGAGTACCTCGATAAAAATTACTGTGAATTGTCTCTAGTATGTAAACTCATTTACTATTGTTTTATACGACCTACCGAGTTAAGCCGATTAAAAGTAAAGGACGTTTTAATAAAAGATAGGCTCATACACCTATCTAAACAAAACAGTAAAAAAACAGGCGGATATGTAACCGTACAAACCGAATTGATGCAGCAATTAGCTTTTCATATTAGAAATGCGAATTTAGAGGATTATCTTTTTTCAAATAATGAATGTAAAACAGGAAAAAACCAAGCTTCGGGAAAATTCTATTATGATCGCTGGATGAAGCATATTGTAAAAAATGGCATTACAAATAACCCTTTATACTCGCTAAAAGATAGTGGTATTACGTTCGCTTTAGATCATGGCGTTTCTCCTGTGTCTGTCATGAACCAAGCTCGTCATTATGATTTATCTGTAACCACGGCTTATTTAAGAAAACCACAACAAAAAGCAGATCAAAATTTACTTTCGGCAAATTGGTGATTTCTTAAAAATATTGCGAATTTGATAATTTGCTAAAAAAACGCCTGTTTTCACAAAAGACTGGTCACTTAAAAAAGCAAGACAAACAAGACAAACGCCCCAGCCCTTTACACGACTGGTCTAACCCTGTCTTACAAAGCAAGACAAAACGTCTTAAAAACAAGACAAATACCTAAAAACAAGACGTAAAACCCTAAAAAAGCATGTCTTTTATAAAAAACACCTCTTGTTTTTCCTTGAAATTCAAAAAACGTTATTATTGAATTATTAATAAAAAGAGACAAAGAGTAATAATTAATCAATATCAACTTCTAGTTTAACAGATGGCAAGCCCATTGTTTCTATGATTTTTTTAACGGCTTTAGCTGGAAGAATTTGTAACCCTTTAATTTCGGGAGCTATAGCGTTAAATTGTAATGAAATTTGATTGTAAGCTTTATTCTTGCTATAAAAATTAATTAAGTTTTTCCTAGTAGTACCAGTAACAGCGGTTATATCCCCTGTATTTGGATCAAGTTCAATAAAATTCATAATAAAAATGTGTGTGTGTGAAACGTTCCAAATATACGTTTTTTCAGCCTTTTATATGTTGGATAATACTATAAACGCTTAAAAAAAATCACACATTTTCGATAAAAAGAATGTCAAACTTCACGAAACTTCTCCAAACTTCACGAAACTTCTCCAAACTTCTCCAAACTTCACAAACTCCAAAAATCTATCTTATATGTTTGTCGTCAACTCATACTAATTTAAAGTTATTAATTATCACACACACCCGTAACATTAAAAAAGGAACGCAGTTCAATTCAATATTGCCTTTGCCTAAAAACAAGAAAGTTTACTTAGGTAAGGGCGATACTTTTCATACGCTTGAAAACATGAAAAAAGTGATCCTGCAAACTTTAGGGGAAACAAAAAAATTAGCTGAAAAATTAAAGGGTTCTACCGTTAACGAAACGGTTAAAAACATTAAGGATTTTGTGTATTGGCACGTTCAATACAAGCAAGACATTACCGATCAACAACTATATAGCCCCTCTCACACATGGGCTAAACGTGCAACTGGCGTGGATTGTAAAAGTTATTCGATAATGGTTTCAAGTATCTTAACAAACTTGGGTATCGAAAATAGCTTAAGACAAATCAAACAAATTAGTTATAAACCTGATTACTGGACACATGTATATGTTGTTTTGCCCGCTCATAATTTAGTTATTGATGGTACAGTAGTCTATAATCACGAACCTTTGTACATAGAATATCACGACAAACCTATTTTAAGTAAGGGCTTAAACGGATTAGCTCAACTGTCTTTTAATAGCAACTGGTGCGGCTGCGGAAGCAACATCAAAAAACACAATTTACCGAGTAAAAACTTAGCCGAACTTTTATCTGATTCTAACACAGATATAAGCGTTAATCACCTAAAACACATACGTAACGAACCTATACACGTTGTTTCTCAGGTAGAAGTAGCTGAGTTGCCGCATCCTAAACAATGTAATTTCTATAAGCATGTTTTCGGGGTTGTGGTTAGTACAGCGGTTGTAATGATGTTAACTAAGAATCGAGAACCTAAAAAATTGCAAAATGAAAAGGAATAACCCTGAATTACCTCATTATGGTTTGTATGGAATGAACAATGCAACTGGTTTAAAAGGTTTTTGGGATTTCTTAAGAAGCCCTGAACAAATTGAAGCGGCTAAAATAAGACAAGAAAACAGGCTGGCTACTAGAGAGGCTGCGGCTATAGATAGACAAGAAACACGCCTAGAAGTTGGCGAAATTAGAAGAGACAGACAAGTTTTAAAGCAGGAAATAAGAACTGAAAATTTATCAAACAACGCTGGTACAGTTGTGGGTAATTTAATTAGATCCATTTTTACCCCAAAACAAACAACCGTTGTTTCTTCTATTCCTACTACATCTGCAAACCCTAATTATCAGTCGATAGATGATGGTTCGTCAAACAAACCAAATCAAGCGGGCGGTTGGGTGCTAGGGATTGCTGCTGCTGGTGTTTTACTGGGAACAATGCTTTTAGTTCCTAAAAAGAACTCAGATGAAAAACCAATTGAAAACGAAAAAAAATAATTATGGTTATAGAATTTCAAGATAATCCACCCCAATTAAATAGCTTTTTTGGCGAATTAATAGGGTCGATTTTTACTCCTAATAATTCGCAAGGCTCTTCGGACGAAGCTCAGAGACTTGCAAACGAATTGTATTACGCTCAGCAAGAAATTGAAAAACAAAAAAGTCAAAAAAATATAGCGATTGGCGTAGCGGCTATATTAGGTTGTACAGCGGCTTATCTAGGTTTTAAATCTTCAAAAAAATAGATTATGATTATAGAGTATAGCGAAAATGAAGCTTTAAACGGCTTGTTTAGTTTTATTGGAAGAGGCAAGGAAAACGATGCTGCGGATAAAACAGTAAAAAACAGGATTGAACAAATTAAAAACGATCACGGATTTAACGACCTGATGTTTATGAAGCCTGAACAGGCTGCAAATGTTGTTAATCGTATTATTTCTGACTTGTCTTATGAGGAAGCGCGTGAAGGTTCTCCAAATTTTAAGAACAGTAATAACAAAGAACAGCAAGCTAAGCATGTTAGATGGTATTCTGATGCTTCAAGTAGTGTTATGACTCAATTTAGACAATATGCTTTAGGTTTAGATGGGGAGGTTAAAAGCTTGGGCGAATCTGAAAAGACAGTAAACGGTGTTAAGTTTAAAGCTCCTTATTATAAGTTGATCTTACCGCAATCGGCTCAAAACACAACGCCTACAGATGGCGTGTCAACCGCTGATTTGTTATCGCTCCTGTCGGATAAAAACAGTAATCCTGCTCCTGTAGCTACTGCTGTAGAAACCCCCGCTCCTGCTCCGCAAAACACGGCTTTAATAGTTGGTGGATCTGTATTGGCTTTAGCTCTAGTAGGAGGTATCATTTATGCAGTAACCAAAAAAAAGAAATAAATAAAACATGGCAAATTTAGAAATAAAAACTCCAAAAAAGTCGCAATTCATTAACGCTGGAGCTTCAACTGTTGGGGCTGTTGTCGGGTATCAAGGATACGATATGTTAGCGCAAAACTTACCAATTTCAAAAGAAATGAACGTCGGTATCTCAGCCGCTTCTTTATTGGCTCAAACGGCTATAAGAGGTAAAGGTGTTGGATATGTAGCAGTACAGGCGCTTTTATTAGGTGTAACCTTATGCTCAGGTATTACAGCGCTAGCCGATTACGGTTTAATAAATCAACCAGTTGCGAGACCAGTTGAAGTAAACGAGGACATTGAAATTATCGAAACCGCAGAAGCTTTAAACGCATTACACGGAGATAGCCCTGTAGAGTACATTCAAGATGCTGTTATTCTTGATGATTCAATTGATTTAAGTTAAAATCACAGCATTTAGTTTTTCACACACACACAAATTTTAAAATAATTAAATAGATATATTATTATGACTAACACAGTTCAATTTAACACGGTAGAAAATTTTATCAAAAAATTAGCGGCAAACGGGGAGTTCCCTGTTGATACAGCAACAAAATTAAAAACAAGAGGTATTGTTTTAAGAGACAGCACCGATTTTGTACGTGCCGAAGTTCCTGCAACTATTTCAGGAGAAAAGAAATTATTAACAGCAAACGGAAAAAAACTTGCTGGGATTCAGTCTTTTGTAGGGCAATCGCTTGAAAAAGGACATAACCAAGTAATCTCTCATATTCGTTTGGGGTACGCTACCGATGCCGCTTCAGGAAAAGAAGCTGCATTAAAATATGTGAACGATGATGCTGGTGTACCTGCCGGATTAAAAAACGCTCAGTTAATCATTAAGCAAAACGGGAAAATCGTTGTTGACTTACCTGCAACTGATTTTATTGCTCCTGCTAAAGACGGAGATTCTTCTTTCGTTGCGTTAAGCGGTTTTGCAGTAATTAAAGAGGAAACACCTTTTGATATTGTATTAGATTTCCCTGAGGGAACTAACTTAGGAGCTGACAAGCACTATGTTGAAGTTTCTTTAAAAGGGATGGGTACTTTCGAGAGATAATACCAGTAAAAAAAAGAAATAATTACTAATAAAAGGCGCTGGTGTTTTTGCCTAGCGCCTTTTTTAATTCAATCAAAATGGCAAACGTAAAATATCAAAGACTAGAGGTTAAATATCCTATAGGAACAACCGCTGGTACAAAAAGAGATAATGAGATCACTTTAGATCCTGAAATGGATCGCGTTGTAGGTGTTGCAATGTACCCGATTTCAGATGGTGGCGTGACTGCTATTCGCTTAGGTTTAAGAGATTCCAGCGGAGAAATTCAAGAGCCTACTCACGAGGACGATTTTATAGACAAAGGTTTTGGAGGTTATTACGAAAGAAAAAAACCTTTAGACGTAGAGGCTAGAGGTCGTAAAATGTATGTTTCTGTAGAGATCCCTGCTGACCTTACGGCTGAACTTGCATTCGATCTTGTTTTTGTTCTTAAGAACGATTAATTAATTATCTATTAAAACTTACTTATGAATTATCCATTCCCTAAAGGGCAATTATTACCAACTCAATTTCTAAAAAACGGATCTGTAAAATTATTATGCACTTCTTTTTATGTTGAAAATTTGGGGGAATCCCCTGTTGAATTTTTAGGAAGAACTTTAGAAACAGGAGATAGTTTTACCGTGCCTTTTACGGGGGTGGTTTATGAGCAAAACGAATCGGTAAAATTTACAGGTTCAGAAACTCAAAGCATGGAATTGTATATTTTACAAACATTATCTGAAACATGTAACGCTTAATTATTATGAGAGACGGATATAAAGGCTTAGGGGTTTATAAGAAGCATTCAAGTAATAATGGCGGCAATAATGGCGACAGCAATCAGTCGTTAGCAACATCTAACGACGTAATAAGACTATCATTGCCAACAATAGGGGCTTCGGGGTTTGACGATGATGTTCCCGCTAAAATAGTAACCTATTTACAAAGTCAAAACAAAGACATAGACGAGTTAGAAATGCCAGTTGTTGAACTTGTTGAATATTTTATCAATTTTGACGTTACAGCTAATTGGATCGCTCGAAATGTTACAGACGAGGAGAGTTTTATTTCATTTTTAACGATAGGAGGAGAAGACAATTATTTTACAAACATTGAAATAAAAGGTTTTAATTTAAAAGATAATCGATTGACTTGTTTTTTAAAGGCAAACGGTGGTTATTTTTCTTTTTCATTTTTAGACGTTACGGAGTTTGTAAGCTCAGGAGATATAAATCTTACATATCTTAATATAGTTAATAGTCAATTAACGTATTTTACCCCTGTAAGTCTGCCCGAAACTTTAAGAAACTTGGTCTTATCTGACAATTTATTGACTGAACTTGACGAAAAAATACTCCCTATTGGGCTAGAAAAACTTTCATTAGAAAACAACAAATTTACCGAATTTGATCCCGCAACGCCTCTACCCGCAACATTGGAAGAACTATCTTTATCATATAACGAATTAACAGAGTTTAACCCCTCAATAATACTCCCGTCTTCTTTAGATAATCTGCGTGTATCAAACAACCAGTTAACCGAGTTCAACCCAACACACCCGCTGCCTGAAAATTTACGCACGCTATCTCTTTCAGGAAACGGGTTAACATCTTTTAATCCCTCTATTCCTCTACCTACAAGTTTAGTCAACTTGTTAATACACACTAATAATTTAACGGCAGCCAGTTACACAGAGGCGGAGGCTTGGGCTTCGATGCAGCCAGCTTTTACCAATACTTGTCATATCTATTTTAATGGCAATACAGACAGTATAACAGGAACGCAGCTCGAAGCTATATTGTTAACTAAAAATGTAAATATTATAGCGTAATGAGAAGACAAGTTTTTATAATAAACAATAAAAAAGCGACATCTTTTAGTCAGATTGTCTCGACGGATCTTTATTTGCTTTTAGATGAAAGCGCAGAGGAAAAACCCGCGCCAAACCTACAACAAACAACAGATTCGGGAAACCACACGACCAAAAGAATAGAGGCTGAGGGGTTTAAATTTAATCAATTACGTAGTGATACAGGATATACCTACAAACCTTTTATTCTTGGGCTTCATGTGTCTTTATCGGAAAAGGATTCCTTAGGTAATATGTATGGGTTTAGCAATAGCGACTTAGTTGTTTACAAGGTAAAACCTGATAAAACATATACCGTATATGCTGACCTTGTCGAAACAGCAGACAGATTCGTTATTGATCCTTTTGGCAATATTTATACTTTTAATGAAACAACCAAAATAATTAGAAAATACGACACTAACGGTTTATCATCAATACACGGAAATACGGGGTCTGAGCCTGCGGATATGGTTTGCGATCCTATGGGTAATTTATTTATTAGTGACGATACGGATAGGAATATTATTAAAATAGATACTAACGGGCAGTCCTCTATTTTTGTGGAAGATACTGACTGGTATGCTAGAGGACTTAATACAGATTCATTAGGAAATGTTTATTATAAAAATGGAGCAACAGAAATAATTTACAAGATTACCCCTGACGGGCAGTCCTCCGTTTTTCTAAGCAGCGCTAGCTCTTCTATTTATTCTTTTAATATAGATGTTTATGATAATTTTTATTTATTCATAGGTTATAATCTCCATAAGTTTACCCCTGACGGCACGTTAATATCTGTTTTCCCTGTGCCTTTTTATCCTTACGATGGGGATTTTGAAATAACCCCTGAGGGAGTTGTTTTCGCCTTTAACTCCTACTATCTTGATCTATTAATTATTTCCCCTACGGGAGTAATAAGAACTGAATCTCGTAATTATACTAACGATAACGGGGATTTGTTTGCAATTTATAGAAGTTCCTTCTCAAACGGAAAAGGGATTGTTTGCGTTAACTCCTCTGAGGGAATTCTTGAAATTAGTCTTAGAAAAGCTCTTTTAACTCTAGATGAAAAAGGAAACGTAACTGTTAATAATGATTTAGAAATTGCTGGAGGAGTTGCCAATTTACCTTTTTCAACACCTGAAAAAATTATTGGAGATAAAAGTGTTGTTACAAGGGAGTTTTTAGAAAAATATTATAAAAGAAATCATATAAGGTTCTACGATTTTGCTTGTGGAAGCCGAGTAGATGATTTAGAACTAGGGAAAATTCATGCTCAAAGACTAATGAGGAAATTATGGAATTGCTCTTCTTTTGATTTTTCGGTAGAGGAAGCTCCTTTGGGTAGCGATATAATTATAGACGTTAGGCTTAACGACAGCTCTATTTTTGATGTTCTCCCTATTATCAAGGACGGAACATTCTCTACTTTATCAAATCCAGTTGCGGTTTTTAAAAACGAGAATTTCCTCAACGTAATTGAACCTACGGTTTTAGTTAGCGTACATATCCTTCAGGTAGGGTCTGTTTTCGCAGGAAAAAATTTAAGAGGACAAATAACGCATAAGCCTCATGGAGACTTCGGTAACAACTAATTATTACAGATACAAGCAGGAATAAAAACAAAAACAACATGACGGCAATACAGCAAATAGCAAATAAAATCGATTCAGAAAATTGGGCGTTCACTCTCTATCAAACAAAGCCTGAGCAAAAAAGACTAGCGCACCATGCCTGCGACTTGGAAAATACGGCTGAATTTATTTCAAACCTAGTTAAAGAAAATAATTCAGAGGAAATTCAAATCGTTCCTGAAAAAAAGAACGGAAGTTCTTACAAGCAAGGTTTCGCAAAAACCATTACTATCAATTTTAAAAAAACAGAAATGAACAACAGGAACAACAATCAAGACAATAGTTTTGCCGCTTTAGCTGGGCTGCAAAGTATGGGATTAAACATTGCAGAAGTTTTTTCGGCAAAAGACAAGGCTACCGAGTTAACCGAAGCAAAAAGCAAAATAAGCTTTTTAGAAGATCGCGTAAAAACCCTAGAGTTCGATAACATGAAGCTTGAAAACAAGTTGGAAATGCAAGAACTTAAAAAGAACAGCGAGAGCAAATTTTTAGAGCTTGCAAAGTCTCCGCAGCTTTTAGGTGTTTTATCTTCTATTTTATCTAAAAACAGCGCTCCTGCTCCTGCTGCATTAGGAACTCCTGTAGAGCAAAAAGAGCTTGATCCTAAAATTAAATATGTAGTTAATTATTTAGAGCTTGAAACAACCCCCGAAGCTTTTAAAGATTTCTTGATTTATATGATTAAAGCCCACCAGCACGAAAACGCTCCTGAAATAACACAGGATATCATCGAAATATTAGTAAACAACAACATCATTAAAACAGAACAGCAAAAAGAAAATTAAAAATGGTAACAATTACAAACTCAGCAGACCTTACAGACGAAATTAACAGAGCTAACCACTTACAAGCCATCGAAAAAAAGGCTACAACTGCTCAGCTCGAAAAATTAGCAAAACTAACTAACGATCCTGAAATGGTTGCTATGTTAGACGCTTTAGATATTTAATAACCTTTAAATTATATTTACTATGATAATCGATTTCGATTCAAAACCCGAATTAACACCTGTTTTTAAGATAGCTCCCGACGTTTTCACAAAAAAACCTATAATTATTGAGGAAAGAAAAGAACTTGTAAAAGCACCTGTTATTAAGACAGCCCCCGACGTTTTCACAAAAAAGCCTATAATTATTGAGGAAAGAAAAGAAATTGTAAAAGCACCTGTTATTTCATCCGAAGCAATAAAGGAGGTTAGTGAAAAACATTCTTTTTTAACCCCTTCAAAATCATTAAAACCACAAGAGCGCTCTTGCCAATGCTCTAATAAAAAGAAATACCTCATTTTTACAGGCCTTTTCTTAGGTGGTTTAATTATTGGCAAAAATATTTAACCATGAAAACAAGCGCATTATTACTTAAAAATTCAGGGAAAGCGAAAGTGATAGGAATTACTACATTTATAATGCTGGTAACGCTTTACCTCGTTTACAGGCGTGGAAAGTCGCAAGGTATAAAAGAGGAAAACACAAAAATAATCCCTGTGCCTTTACCTGACATAAATTATGACAAAGGTGTGACTGAGGATGTTGCAAAACGTGTAAGGTTCTACTCCTTAAGCTTGTTTGAGGATTTAACCGAAATATTTGGTTTAAGAGATACAGATATTTACAAACGTTTATCGGCTGAGAGTGACAATGTTCTTATATCTGTTTACAACGATTTTAACAACCTTTATGGAAAAGAAGAAAAAGGATCGCTAACGAAATGGATTCAAGATGAACTCATTCAAACAAGCGCAATGAAGAGCGTTTTAGATCGATTTTTAAACTTAAACTTGAAATAATGTTGAATTTCACCCCTTTTGCTGAAACAGCCTGTGAAACCTTGGAAAAGCTAAGATCTAAAGGCGTTGTTGACGGCTCGGAATATATGAACTCATTACAGGCTAGTTGCGACCAAAAAACAGCCGCAGCACAGCAGGCGCAAACCAACGAGAAAAGCGCTAAAAACACAACGCTCATGCTTGTTGGTGGTTCTGTGTTCGTGGCGCTTTTAACAGGGATAATCATTTATAAAAGAAAAAACTAATGTTAATAAAAGGAAGATTACAAGATATTTACGGAAACCCATTACCTGAGGCTCATATTTTAGTAGGTAACAACGGAACTACAGCCAATGAAAACGGAGAATTTGAAATATCTGCAAATGAAAACGACGTGGTTAAGTTTTCTTATTTAGGCATGGAAACGCATGTTACAACAGCATCGGAAATCGAACCTGTAACCATTTTGCAGGACACAGCTATCGGTTTAGATCCTACTATAATAACAAACAAACCAACAGTAGAAAAAACACCGTTTTGGAAAACTACAGCCTTTAAAATAGGCGTGGGCGCTTTTATTATTGCTATTATTTACTTAGCAGCTAAAAATCGAAAATCCACAGAAACGAATTACGCTTCGGTAGATTTATAATCCCTTTTTTAATGTTTCGGGTGTGTGGCTTAAAACATTAAAAAAATGGCAAATTATAATCAAGCAATACCCTTTATTTTAAAACATGAAGGCGGCTTCCAAAAACACCCAAACGATAAAGGTAACTATAACAGTTTAGGTCAACTGGTAGGAACAAACTACGGCATTTCTGCTCCTGTACTGGAAAGATGGAAAGGCTACCCACCAAGTGAAAGCGACATGCGTAATTTATCGCTAACCGAATCAAAAGAAATTTACAAGCAATATTTTTGGAGGCCTATTTGGGGCGATGCTATTTTAGATCAAGATGTAGCTAATATCGTTTTTGACCACTCCGTTAATGCTGGTACTGGAAATGGCGCTAGACTGGTACAAAGAACCCTTAATAAACTCGGACACTCCTTAACGGTTGATGGCGCTATCGGAAGCAAAACCATAGCAGCCCTAAACGCTACCGATCCGCATTTTTTCTTTTACGCTTTTAAAGAAGCAAGGGTAAGTTATTATAATAAAATTTCAGGAGGAAGAAACTCCGTTTTTTTAAACGGCTGGTTAAACCGTGTTTCTCACTTTGAAAAAAAAAAGTAATTAAAGTTGCTGGAATTGCAGCGGCTTCAATATTACTAATTTCTATAATTGCTTATTCTCACTATAATGATAAAAAAAATTAAAGATATTATTGTTGTAGCGCTTATAGTTCTTATCTCATTTGGGGCTTATATGGGCGTTAACAACATTTTAAAAAGGGCTTCCGACTACCAAAAGTCGAAAACCAAAACAGAATACAAAACCGAATATAAGACGCATTTTGTTGATTCATTGCTAGTTGTTGTCGATTCTCTTACCGTTCAAGTTGATAGTCTGAACGGTAAAGAGAATCAAATTATTTACGTGCCTCAGGACGTTGATACGGTATTTATTATTAAGCAATATTATTCACGAATAAAACAAAGCGTAAAGCATCGGGATTCTAATTTATATGTAAACTTCAATTTCGATTTGCATAAAAATAGGGTGGAACTCCCCAAATTAGAATACAAGATTTTAAAACCCACTACCTTAATCAAGCAAGTTCCTAGAGTTAGAAATCAATACTTTTTAGGCGCTTCATTCGGAAGCTCCATAAACGGTATAGATGCCATTACTCCCGAAATCATGCTTGTAAAAGAAACCCACGCTTTAAAACTGGGTTACAATCTTTTAGACAAGGATTTAAACTTTCACTTAGGATATTATTTTAAAATCAGATAAAATGAACCAAACCATTATCACTTACATTACAGCCATTGGAGGATCAACCTTGTTAAGTTCCTTTGTTACTCACTTTATCACAAAACGCAAATACAACATTGAAGCTGACGGCATAGAAATAAGAAACCTTAAAGAATCTATCGGGGCTTATCAGGAAATTATATCTGACCTACGAAAACACGTTGATTACCTCGAAAAGCAACAAATTCAAATGCGTGAAGAGTTTAACACTCGATTGAGTGAAATAAATTCTAAAGGATTCCTTACAAACAGATAAAAAACAAATCATGAAATATTTATTACTAGCAATACCAGCACTTTTAATTTATAGCAGCTACAACAAGATGCAAAAAATTAAAAAACTTATAGAAAATTTAGAAGTAAAACTTACTAAGATTTATCATGTGAAAGTTCAGCTTTTAAAAAAGCAGATTACTTTTTTAGCCGATATTTCTATTATTAACACACAAAAAGAAGCTCTTAATGTTGAAACTATCGGGCTTGTAACGCTTAAACGTGTTTTGTTTTATGATACAAACAGCGCTTTAATAGGGGAAGGTATTATAAACATTAGTTCTGTAACCATCGACCCTAATAAAAACCTAGAGCTTAAAAGCATCCCTTTTACTGCAAATATGGCTACGGGGCTAACAAAGCTTCAAAGCTTTTTAAAGAATCCTGAAAGTCAAGACGTGTTTATTGAACTGGAACTAGAGGCGTTTAATAAAGTATATAAAACAAGACTGTAGACATGGATATAATTTACAACAACATCATTAAGGAATACAACAGTTTAGAGGGGAAAATATATCTGTATCAGATTTACAGGTGTTAATTGATAAAGCCGAAAAAAACAACGTGGAAAACGTTTATACTAAGCTTAAAAAATTACTGTCCGATCATCCCGAAAAAAAAGGTTTTTACTTTAATTCTGTATCGAAATTAGATGCTTCACAAGATTTTGCAGCTTTAGGTATTCCTTATTTGAGTGCGGCAATGGAAAACGATCTCGGAACAACCGAAGCCGAAGGACTGGGCGCTAAAATATCCAATGAGGATATTTACAAAATGATAACCAACAAGTTTATCAAAATTATTGACGAAAGCGGGCATTTACCTTGGCAAACAGGAATTAACAACACTACCGAAGCGCCTTTCTCTTTCGCAGATTTACCAATGAATTACCAATCGGGAAAATACTACAGCGGTATTAATGCGCTGGTATTATCTATGTATCGTTACCACACAGATGAAACAAGAGGTAAAATACATATAAACAGCAACGGAGAACTTGAAGAAGGCATTACCGAGCCTATAACCGATGATCGTTTATTTTGGCTAACCTTTAAGCAAATTAAAGAAGCTAATGGAAAGCTGAAAAAAGGTTCACTATCTCAACAAGCGGTTTACTACAATTTCATATACACTTATGAAGGCAAAAAGATTACCGAAAAGCGATATAATCAATTAAAAAAGCAATTAGGCTGTGAAAAAAATTCAAGTCCTGAGTGTGCTAATTTGCGCAGAATTGGGTTTTTAAAATATTACAATGTATTTAATGAACGTGATATTGAAAATATTGATTTTGAAGCTAAAAGAGCCGAATTAAAAGAAAAATCAAAAAGCATTAAAACTTCGGAAAAACGAATATTAGCAGCCGATTTGGTGCTTAAACACATGCCAAATAAGCCGAAATTTGAAACCTTATTTTTAGATTTAGACAAAGGATCGTCACCACATTACAACCCGAATACAGATACCGTTGTTATGCCTTTAAAATCACAGTTTGACAACGTTGAAAACTGGTACGGTATTGCATTTCATGAATTGATACACGCTACAGGTCATGAAAAAAGAACAAATAGACGAAACTTAAAAGGTTTCGAGCGGGGTGAAAAGTGGGGTGATTCTCAGTACGCCTTAGAAGAGTTAGTGGCTGAAATTGGAGCGATATTTTTAAATGCCGAAAGCGGTATCATGCTTGCCAATCTTAAAAACAATGCAGCATACATTAAAGGCTGGTCTAAGAGCGTTAAAAAGGAGCTGCAAGACAATCACAAGGCTATTTTTAAAGCCGCAGCACAAAGCCAAAAAGCAGCCGATTACATTTTAAATCGTGATAAAAATGGAGATCCCGCCTACTGGAAAGAGTTTGACAAAATTTCAGAAGAAATAAAGGCAAAGGGTAAAGCTCAAAAAGGTAATAAAAAGCAACTTATTGAAAGCCTTATCAGTCCTGAAAAATTAACAGACAAACAAATCGAACAGATTTTTAAAGAGTATGCCGCAGATATTCTGTGGAGCAAGGAGATTAACGATTATGTTAAAGAAGTTCATAACGAAAAAATTAACAGGTCAAAAAAAGAGGAAAAACAAGAAAACAACTATCCTTTTAGTTTAGATGATATTCCTTATGAAACAGGAAGAAGAGCGCATCTAAATACGTCTTTTTATCCTGAAAAAAGAGCGAAACAAGAACAGAAATACTACTTTAATGATCTTAAGCAAATATTCGACAAATATCATAGCGAAGCAGTAAAAAAAGGCTTAGAGGATAAGTTTAATAACTTGTTTTCAAAATTTCAAGCAGGATTTTTAAAACGTCGTATTAGCGAACTGCAATCACGATCACGAATTGCAAGTACGATGATAACAGGTGGATCAGGCTTTAATGTCAGACGAAATGAGAAAGCTAACAACGTTCATAAAAGCAAACTAAAAGAAACGGCTCACTATTACGAAAAATACCAAAAATATTTTGATGATTTAATTTTTCCATCCCAAAAACCTATTAAAACAGGAAAAAAGGGATCTTTAGAAAAACTAGAGGAAAAACTTAAAACCCTAGAGGAAAAACACGCCTTGATGAAAAAAGGCAATGCTAAAATTAGACAGCTACAAAAGAAAGGTTTAACTCCTTTAGAATTAATTACCGAATACGAAAAATACCTTGTTGAAATTGGTTTTTCTAAGAAGGAGGTTGAAAGTATTGTGAATCTATCCAAGAGAGAAGAAAAACTAATGTATTTACCGTTTCATCTGCAAAATTCAAACGCCAAAATAAGAACGGTTAAGGAGCGTATTAAGATGGAAAAAAGGCTGAAAGAACAAGCCAAAAAAGCCGATGAAACGGGCGAAACCAAGGAGATTAAATTTAAAGGCGGTGTTATAATTAATGATTTTTCTGATAACCGTGTAAAAATTGATTTTGACGAAAAGCCGAGTTTAGAAATTAGAAATTTTTTAAAGAAAAGCGGGCATCGTTTCAAGTGGTCGCCTTATAACAAAGTTTGGCAAAGACAATTAAACACTTATTATTCTTTAAATAGAAAAGAATTATATGAGTTTCTAGACGTTGAAACGCCAACACCTGAGCCTCCTAAGCCAACCAAAAAACAACCCGAACCAAAACAAGACGAAAAGGGGCAACTGGCTTTATTTGGATTAAAAGGTAAAAGCAACGACAGCCTATTTAACAAACAAATTTTAAAGGCTGCGCAAAAAGGATATAAGCTAGAAACGATCTTCAATTTAGGAAATCCAAAACATGAACTAAAAAAACATATTGAAGATTTTGAAATAACCATGAATGGCTATGTTTTGAGCAAAGCAATGAAACAGACAAAAGATCATTGTTTAAACTGGGGTAATTTTATTGATTTGCCTGAATACTTAAACAAACCGCATGCCATTTTTAAGAGTAAAACTAAAGGTTATGTTGTCCTAACTGAAATTAAGGACATTAATAAAAAGCCTATAATGGTAGCCTTGCATATCCATAAAAACAAGCAATCTACACGGATAGCTAGTTTATATACTAGAAATTCTTTTGATAGTTATAAAAAATGGATAGATGAAAAATTACTTTTATTTGTAGATAGAAAAAGTGAGCTATTTTCATACGCTACGGCTACAATTGCTGTCACGGAAAATAACTCACAAAGCAAAATTACAACAAAAAGCGGACAAAACAAAAATAGATCTGCTATCAAATACGATAAAGCAGCTATGGAGCAACTAAAAGCCGATCATAATGTAAGTTTCGATTTTATAAGAAAATCTATTAACGGTATTAGAAAAAGCACTACAGCCCTACTCATTAAAAAGGAATATAACGAACTGGTTAACGGCTCGAAAAATGGTTTAAACGGCTCAAATGATCCTGAAATTATTAAAGAAGTTCCCCAAGCTCCTACACAAACCATCGAGGTAAAAAAACCTGAACCAGTTGCAAATCCTCTTGTTTCTAAAATTAACCATGAAAGTACGGTTAATGAATTTTTTGAAATTGGCGGAGACATAGGCGAATTTTTAGGAGATATTGAAATAAAACCCGTGGGAAGCGTTGCATGTACCATAGACGCGGAACAAGGCGCAGGAAAAACACGTTTCACCTTCCAAATAGCAAACGAATTAGCAAAGAAATACAAGGTTTTATTTATTAGCCTAGAGGAACACCCGCAAAGCGCTTTGTTTCAGGATAAAGTAAAACAGTACATTGAACCTAAAAACATGAATAATATTGATGCTATAGGCGATTTAGATCGTGGTAAGGAAAAACAGCTACTAGATAGCTTAATACCAAACTACGACGTTATAATTATAGATAGCTGGAATAAAATATTTGAAGCCTCTAAACTGGATTTCGATAACGACCTAAGAAAAGCCTACAACGGAAAATTGATTTTTGCCATTTTCCAGCGTACCGTTACAGGCGGCATGCGTGGCGGAACTAAGGCGGGTTTTGATGGGGATATTATTATGAAAGGTATAAAAGGCGACGATTTTAAAGAAAACGTAATTATCCATAACAAAAACCGCTACCAAAGTAAAAATTTAACTAAGCTTAGATACAACGTTTACCATCAAGAACTTGAAAAAACAGAAGCAAAAACCGAACCTATAAAGCAAGACGAAGCGCCTGTAAAAAACGACTTTTTAGAGTGGGATGATGCTATAATTACCATTGAATAATATTAAATTGCGTCCTTTATTTTAAAAATTACAACCAAATTTACATGAAACAATTAAAAAAAACGATGCTATACTTTTGTATGGTTATGGTATTATCCAGCAGCTTAACCTCTTGTATGACCACTAAAACAAGTGTAGGTCATTTTAAAGAAAAACAAGGGGATGAATACACCTATTCTAAAGGTAAACAGTTTTGGGTGTTTTGGGGTACTTTACCTATTGGGCGTACCAACGTAAACACACCAACCGACGGAGCTTGCGAAGTGGTTACAAGGTTTAACATTACAGATTTTTTAATTACAGGCTTAACCGCTGGTATTTTTAGTTCTTATACGATTAAAATTAAGGCTAAAAAAAATGCTGTAGCTACAGCTAATTAATGTTTATTAGTATGAATAGAAAAGCCCTCGTAATTGAGGGCTTTTTTAGTTGTAAAGGGTTATTTTACTTTGTTTTCAACCTACACTCATCTAAACGGGTTTCAAGCTCGAAAATTTTGTTTTCGGCAGCTTTATTTACTTCATCTTCTAGCTGGTCGGCAACAATAGCCATTTGAAGTTTTAACAGCTCGAAACCGCTGCAAAAAGCATCGGTAGCATCGGTAGCACGATGATCTTCATCACCCACCAACGAAGCACGCTGTAATAATTTTAATAATTGGTTTTGCAGTAAATAACCAGCATCGGTAACGTAGTTTAATAATTGGTTTTCCGATGGTGTTAATTCTCTTGTAATTTTGTTTTCAGGGTTTCGCATTTGAAAATAATTTAAAGATTAATAAAAAAAGAGCGTAGCTCCCTCTAAAGTTGCGAAACCCTCCGATTGGTAGAACCAAATGGAAATGAGAGAAACTACGCCTTTATGGTGTAATTCTGTTTATTTAAAATATTGTAATTGATTATTCTATCAATCAAAGAGTTTCGCAAGACAAACATACAAAATTTTTTTAAATTTTAAGAAATTTAAAAAAACACTACTTTTGTATAAAACAGTATTACCATGGCAGAAATAACTTTAAAATACGATGCTAGAAACAGTTTAGCTAAAAAAACCTTAGATTATATTTTAAAATTAGGTGTTTTTAAAAAAGTTACAGGCATAGACGAAGCTTTAGAGGACGAAAAAAAGGGGCGTGTTACCTCTCATGCTTCGGTTGATGATTATTTTAAAAAAATGAAGCTTAATTAATGTATAAACTTAGCACTACCAATCGTTTTGACAAAGACTTAAAACGGTGTTTAAAGCGAGGTTACGATTTAAAACAGCTAAAAGTAGTTCTTTTACTGCTAGAGAAAAAAGGAAGCTTACCTAAAAAATACAAACCCCACAAATTAAAAGGCAATTACGCTGGTTGCTGGGAATGCCATATAAAACCCGACTGGTTACTTGTTTGGAAACAAGACGATAATAAATTAACACTACTACTAACCAATACAGGTACACATAGCGACTTATTTAAGTAACCAGCTCATTCGCATCGCATTTAAAAACGATTTTATTGTTATGCCCTACCAGCCTATAATAAACGTCTTTAGTGTCGCTAACAAGCTGCGTAGAGCCTATCTCAGTATTGTACCACATTGAGGGCTGAGATTTAATTATTGTTACTTTTAACATTCTTTTCATTTTGTATTTTTTAAACTATAACAAAGCATATAATAAACCCTGCGGGTCGCTCAAACTTTATTATATGCGGGTGTTATTTATTCTCATAAATATTACCTGAAACATAAAATTGAAAATCCTCAAGATCAGATCCTAAAACAGTTCCATCTTTTTGGTCTTGACTATCCGTCATGTCGAGCATCCATCCCCCGTAAGTTTCGCACCAATAAACCTGCTCTGATTTATCGAATATGTCAATAGATGTCAAAATATCTCCCTCATAAATATCAACCCCTTTACAGTCTTTAAACCCTGTAAATTGCATAACCTTTATATCTTTATGCTCACAGTCGTAAGGTAGTAAAGCTCTATAAATCATTTTGTTTAAGGTTTTATCCCAAAATCGAAATTTAATTTCTCTATCCATAACCTAAAACGCAATAAAATAATAATAAGAACTACCAAAATCTTTAAAAACAGGGTGCTCCTTGGTTTTGTAAGGTCTAAAATGATGGCTTAAAAAATCGTGCTCGGTTTTAGTTACCTTTTGAAATAACGGTGTAGGAACCGGAAACACTTGCCTTGTAAATTTCATTTTATCGGGTTTTCGGTATCAAAAATGATATTATCGGGTTGTTTTAGAATTTTCATTGATTTTATTTTTAACAGTTTAAACAAGTGTAAAAGCCTAAGAAAAACAGATCACTAGGATCTATCTCTTTATAATTATGGCTAGGCTCTAGGTAAACTACACAGTAATTTTCCTGTCTTGAAATATGATTGATTTGATACGATCTATTAACGCCTGTGCGCAGCTCTCTATTAATGTGATCCTCGATAGCGTTAGCCGTTTCAAGATTTGTTGTAATTTCAATTAATCCCATTGCTTTCTAATTTTAGTGTAATCGTTAGAAAATGAAAGTCCATTCATGTAAGGGCTTGAATTAATATCGACATGGTAACGCATGTACTTTTTTACGATTTCGATAAACTTTTCGTTATTCTCTTCTTTTACAATATCGGCTACATTTATCGTGTCGTTAGGCAATAAGGTGTTTAAATACTTGTAAACCTGTGCCTCATATTCGTTTAAAGGCGGGGGATTTAGGGGTTTTGTTGCTGTGTTCATAATTATTGAGTGTGTGTGAAAATTAAAAGGGTTTAGGCTCTTCAACTGGTACAAGCTCGGAGGCGTTTAACCAGTCGCTTTTATGGTAAATATTGTACCGTCGCCTATGATCGTTATAAATAATTTCTTCCTCTGTAGATCCCACAACAATAGCCCACCTTACGGGTATTTTAAAGCGATTTTGCTTGTAGGTTTCCAGCTTAAACACATTTTTAAGCTTGTTTTTTAGCTCAGGTAGCTGAAATTTTCGAGAACGATTTTTGTTTATTTTCTCTAGTAAATATTCAGGGTGCATTTTAATTGTGTCTAGCGTATCAAAGCGGAAAAACATTTCTTTAATCGTATCTTCGATAGCCTTTTCAAGTGGCGATTTTGTAGCATCTTTTAACACGTGAAAATGATCGGTTAAAATATCCTGAGTATCGAACCAAAAACGATCTGAGCGTTTATGAAATATTTTTCTATTAGCGAGAAAATCCAAAAAAGCGGGGATCTCTTGTTTCATCTTTGCGTACAAATCGGGATCTTTATCCGCAGCAGCAATTTGAGGAACTTTAACAATGAAAAAACGGGTGTCCTCTTCCTCTATTTTCATTAAATTATCCTCGTCATTACTGGTCATGATTATTTTTCCGTAAAAAGGTATTTTCTTAAGATTTACCCCTTTATTTTCAAGCTGAGCCGTATTATCGGAAACCAGTTGCTTTAGCCTTTCTTTATTCTTTTTGGCTTCTACATTATCAGCACCCATAATGGCTTCATCTATACCGATAATGTATTTAGATATATAATGCGCATTAAAGTTGTTTTGAAACTGCGTATCGTTTAATACAACCGAGTTACCTTTGTACACCTCAGACAACCATTTTAAAACCGTTGTTTTTCCTGTACCTTGATCTTTACTTACCAAAATAGGAACAGGCAACATTTGCATAGGTATGCGGTATTGAATGGTTAAATAATCCAAAAACACGCTAAACTGGTCACCTTTTATATTATGCTCTGTAGCCGTATTAAAATCAATTGTCGCATTGCCGCCAAAAACATGTTTTAAGAATTTATATGTATTATCCCATTTACCCTTTTTAGCCTCGTAAGCCATTGGAGCGTACAGGTTGTAACTACTATGAATTTCCTGAACATGCTCACTAGTCCAATTCGGGTAAACGGTAAAAGCATCGTATTTTTTTACACCACTTAAAAAGCCTTTAAATTTACCGTAATCCATAACAATTTCACTCTTTGGATAAGGAACAATGTCGCGTTCTAGTTCGCCTAAATGGTTAGGATGATAAATAACCTTATACCAGTTGCCGCCAACTCTCATATAGTTATCTACGTCGTTATGCCATACAAATACAAGCTCTTCATAATTGTGATAGTAAATAGCATTATCGTACTTAAATTCTCTTTGCCCTATGTAGTCTTCGTAAACTTCATAAAAAGCCTTTACAGATGTAAGACCGAAATATTTTAACAATTGCCTGTTGTAGTCGGATTCTGTAATATTTTGAGTTGAAAAATAAGTACTAGCTTTAGTAAGCTTTAGTAAGTCTTTTAAAACAGCGTTTTCTTTACCTTTTAAGCTAACTAAAAGATCATCCAATCCTTTGCCTATATGGTTGAAATTACTTTGAATGTGGCTGAAATAAATAGCCTTAACTACTCCTTTAGTTAGTAGAGTATTAAAGGCTTGTCTTATGTTTTTAACAGAAAAATAAAAAGAAAATGGGCGCTCTTTTAGATCCTTATCTTTTTTCCAATTAACCGTTAATGTATCGGCATCGGTAAGAAATATTATATTTTCAACTTGGCATATTTCAATAAATTGCTCAATTTCAAAATGTAATATCTTTATTTTGTCGTTTTCGTGTTTTTCTTTATCATAAAAACCATGAATACTAGGAATACCAATAACATCAAAACCGTGCATTGCGCCTTTAAAAGCCTTAAATTCGCCCTCGGTAATTACTAAAGTTTCAATTTTAGTTTTATTGGCTATTTTGGTTAATATCTGCGGGGGAAAAAAGGGAAATAAACCGCTTCCGCTTGGCGACAAATATTTATTAACCTTACCAGTTGCATCGGGTTTCGGGTTTTTAAGTCTTGTACGAACAAAACGCTCCTCCCACTTATTGCCGTTTTTACGAAACTGCGCACGGTTGCCATGAATGTTAAAATAATTGATTAAAATATTGTCGTGCTGATCGGCTTCAAAAAAAACCTTTTCATCGATATTTTTAGAGCTTTTCGATTGAAATACATTAGATTTACTCGATATACCTAAAACCTTTAATCTATCTTTAAGGTATTGATTTTTAGTATTATTAGAATTAGTTTGGCTGTTATCACTCATTGAACTATATTCGTGTTAGAGGTGTGCTAGTTAGTATTGTACGTTTCTAATGGTGCTTAAAATAATAATAGGGTGTGTGTGAAAAACGCTTATTTTATTTAAAAGCGAACCGAAAAGAACCCGTTTTATCGGGTTTTTTTTATGCCCTTTTTTTCCTTTTCTAAATATTCTCTCTCAATCTCTTCAAATTCCGAAACAGGAAGTAACCTTTTTAATCGAGCAATCGAATAGAAATACTTTTCGCTAATTTGCTGTAAAGCAAAATCCCTCCTAATTTTCTGATGTATATGTAACTCGATATACATTTTGCGTGCCTTTTCTAATTTAATAGCCGATTTGGTTTTTGTTGAAGTCTCCATAAGGTGTGTGTGAAATTTTTGTGTTTAATAACTGGTTTCTACATGTCGGAAATTCTTAAGATTGAATTTTTTAAAGAACTCTTTAGGAGCGTCTGTGATAACAACCAAGTTTATAAGTTTAAAATCCAACAAATAACGAATGTGTTTTTCCTTGTACAATTCAGGAGCAAACTCTTCTATAATAATACAATCAATAGGCTCTTCTATTTTTTTTAAAACTCCCTTAAAAGCCTTTTTTAAATTGGGATGATTAAACCTTACGGTAACAGAATTAGAAGTTTCTGCAATTTTTTCTCCTAAAAAAGTTTTTCCTGAGCCTTGTTTTCCAGTGATGATAATGTTTTTCATTTTTTTGCCGTTGTCATTTAAAAGGTTAATTTTATACGTTTTAAGTGTTAAAATGTACGCATAAACGTATTTTTTGACATTACAAATGTAAAGAAAAAAAATACAAAAACAACTTTTTCGTAAAATAAAAAACATTGTGTATATAAAAAAACTAGCCAAAGAATTAAAGAATAAAGGAGTAGGAAAAAAGGAAATACCTGTAGATATAGGGGTTTCATACTCGTCTGTTTTAAATTATTTGAATGAAAAAAGGGTAATGCCTATTGACGTGTTTTTTAAATTAATTGACACCTACAATATTGACATACGTAATGTTTTGGATGAAAAATACTTTGAAAGCAGTTCATTTTTAACAGACGAAACCGAAAAATTAAAAAGAAAAATATTTGAATTAGAGATACGGCTTGATGAATGTAGGCGCAAAAATGATGATGATGATTTTCAAAGAGCCATTAGCTAAAATGACCATAGTTTAAACAAGATATATGAATTTTTTTAGAATGATAATGCCTTACGGCTTAGAAAAAAATGATCAAGGTGAATGGTTTGCTTTTAACAGGTACTATGAACCTTTAGGAACTCTACAGAAATACGTAAACATTACAGAACAGGAGCTGCAAGAATTAGCTTTTGATAAAGACAGTATTGCAATAAACGAAAATACAAACGAAATAGTAAGAGTATTTTTATTTAGAGACGGAACGAATCCTGCAAGATCTGTAGATACAAAAATCATAACAAAAGAGGAACAACAAAACTGGGATGAATATTTTAAGCGATTGCAAAAAATATGTCATTTTAAAATAAATGAATTATAAAAAAGAGGTTCAATTTTTAAGTAAAAAAGCAAAAATAAGAGTGTAAAACACTACAAAGCGAACGAAAATAAACACAAATAAGACTTGTTTTATTGTTTTTGTCTTGTTTTGTCTTGCTGAAAAATGAAAATAAGACAAAATAAGACATTTTAAAATACTGTATTTCAACAACTTATAACGATTGTCTTACTTTGTCTTATTTGTCTTGTAAAATTTACTCGTAAAAAAAAGTATATATAAAGAGAATAAAGGGAAAATAGGGGCGTGTCCTGTGTCGTATTTGTGTCAAAATCGCTAAAAATGCCCCGAAAACCCCAGTAAAAACGGTGTGTTTAATTATGAAATATGGGGCTGGTTATTCCAGTTCCCGCTACTAGAGAAGACAAGTCAGCATTTTTGCTGACTTTCTTCATTTTAGAACACTTCGTATCCCTTGATATACTTGGATCAGTCCTAAAAGTTGGGGACTAGGCATAAATTTGTACTAATCTAAAGAGGAAGAATTCCGGATTAAGAACAAAACCTAGGGAGTTACGCATAAATTAGGGTTTAATCTAAACAAAAAGGAACTCTTATTTCCTTTTTTAGCAGGCTGTTAACATTTTTGAAAGATTATCTTGTAATATTCATGATCTAAAAATTGTATCTTTGCACAAACAATTACAAGATTAAAATGAAACTTTTATTAATTACCATTGTTCTGTTAGGATTAGGAATTGCAGGTATTGCAATAAAAATTTGGGCCAAAAAAGATGGTAAATTTGCTGGCACTTGCGCGAGTCAAAACCCCATGCTTAACAAAGAAGGAGAGTCTTGTGGTTTTTGTGGAAAAACACCAGATCAGTTTGCCGATTGTAATGAACCTTCACATTCGTAACTAGTCTATGCCCCTACTTGTTGTTCTGCTCTACATCTTTTTAGTGGTAGTAGCTATTCAAGCCCTCTTTTACTTAGGTGTTTACACAAAGTTTGTGTTTTCAAAAGATAAACAAAGTGACCATAATAGTCTTCCTGTTTCGGTTATTATTTGTGCTAAGAACGAAGCCGAAAACTTAAAAACTTTTCTACCTTCCATATGTGAGCAAGATTATCCAAACTTTGAGATTGTACTTATAAACGATGATTCAACGGACGACACCTTAGACGTTATCGAAGCGTTCGCTAATCAATATAGCAACATTAAAATAGTAAACGTTAAAAATATTGAGGCGTTTTGGGGCAATAAAAAATACGCTTTAACGTTAGGCATTAAAGCTGCTAAAAACGAATATTTATTATTTACTGATGCCGACTGCAAGCCCATGTCTTCGCATTGGATTTCAGAAATGTGTAGCCATTTCACAAAAGAAAAGAGTGTTGTATTAGGCTATGGTGGCTATTCAAAAATTAAAAATTCATTTTTGAATAAACTTATTCGCTACGAAACCCTTGTTACAGCTGTGAATTATTTTTCGTTTGCTTTATCTGGCATGCCATATATGGGTGTTGGTAGAAATCTAGCTTATACTAAAGCAGAGTTTTTCAATGCTAACGGATTTATTAACCACATAAAGGTACGCTCGGGCGATGATGATTTATTCGTAAACCAAGTCGCTACTGCAAAAAATACAGCCTGTACTTTTTCAGAAAATAGCTTTACCACATCGCTCCCTAAAAAAACTTATAAGGCGTGGTATTTGCAAAAAAGACGTCATGTCTCCACGGCTCAACATTACAAACCTTTACATAAATTCCTTTTAGCCCTATTATACATTTCCAACTTACTGTTTTGGGTTTTAGCAGTTGTTTTATTTGTCGCTCAAATAAAATGGCAAATTATTCTAGGCGCCTTTGTACTTCGATTAAGTTTACAATATTTGATATTAGGCATGGCTTCTAAAAAGTTAAAAGAGAGCGACTTAATTCTTATATTTCCTTTATTAGAATTTTTCTTAATCATTATACAATTAACTATCTTTATAAATAATATCCTTTCAAAACCCAAGCATTGGAAATAGATCTCATTATCAAAAGTGCCAAACAAAAGGACCAAAAAGCCTTTAATCATTTGTTAGATATGTTTTGGGATGATGTTTATGGCTTTCAACTTAAACGGATCCAGAACGAAAATGACGCTGAAGATATCACGATTCAAACCTTCGCAAGAGCTTTTGATCGCATTGAAACGTTTAATGAAGCGTATTCGTTTAAAACTTGGCTCATTACCATTTCAAAAAACATCCATATTGATTTACTTCGAAAAGAAAAAAACTCTATTTCTCAAGTGGGTTTGAAAAACAACCGCGAAGTTTTTGACATTCTAGACGAATCGCCTTCACCAGAAGACAAACTCATCAGCGAGCAACATTTAGCTAAACTACTTCGAGATATTAAAAAGCTAAAACCGCATTATCAAGAAATTATAAATTTGCGGTATTTTCAAGAGCTGAGTTATAAAGAAATATCAAAAGAGCTTAACGACCCAATTAATAACGTAAAAGTTAAACTCCTGCGTGCCAAAAAGCTTCTTGCCGAAATCATTCTAAAAAAATGACACCTTTTAAGCTTAAAAACTTAAGTCCGGGACTATTATTTGCTGGAGCGGCAGTTGGCGTCTCTCATTTGGTTCAATCTACAAGAGCTGGAGCCGATTTTGGTTTAGGCCTGCTTTGGGCATTACTACTAGTTAATTTATTTAAATATCCTTTTTTTCAATTTGGACCTAGATATGCATCGGCAACTGGAGAAAGTTTATTAGATGGGTACAACAAACTAGGCAAAGGTGTGTTAATCGTATATTTTATCCTAAACCTTGCCACCATGTTTACCATTCAAACCGCAGTAACTATTGTTACCGCAGGGCTAGCAACTTCAATATTTGGTAACTTATTTTCACTAGAATCATGGACCATTATTATTCTAATGATGTGTTTATTGCTTTTAATTTTGGGACGCTATAACCTACTGGATCGCCTCATGAAAATTATCATAATCACACTAACCTTAAGCACGGTAACGGCGGTAGTTATAGCTTTGTCAACAAACACGAACAACATCGCCATCACTCAAATAATTCCAAAAACCCCTATAGAAATAGCTTTCTTAATAGCCTTTATGGGTTGGATGCCGGCACCGTTAGACGTAGCCGTTTGGCAATCATTATGGACCATAGAGAAACATGAATCCACAAAAAAATACGACTCCAAAACCGCTTTATTCGATTTTAATATCGGATATATTGGAACCATTTTTATAGGTATTGGTTTTGTGCTTTTAGGCACATTAGTCATGTTCAATAGCGGAGAGCGCTTTAGTAATTCGGCAACCACTTTCTCCAAACAACTTATACAAATGTATACATCCAATTTAGGAAATTGGGCTTACCTGGTTATCGGCATAGCAGCATTTACCACCATGTTTAGCACGACATTAACCACCTTAGACGCCTCACCTCGGGCCATGGCAAAAACATCACAACTACTTTTTAAAAAATATTCCAAAATAAACTATACCTTTTGGATTATCCTGCTGGCCATAGGAACTATTTTTATTTTCATTTTTCTGGCTTCAGAAATGGGTATACTTATAAAAGTTGCCACTATCCTTTCCTTTATAACCACACCATTTTACGCAATTATTAATTACATCTTAATTTGTAGCAAGCATACACCAAAAACAGCACACCCCTCAGTTAAACTTCATGTACTTAGTTGGTCTGGGATATTATTTCTCATCTTTTTTAGTGTTTGGTATCTCACGGTTATATAAGCTTATTTTTGTAGAATACTTTGTATCTTTGCAATCTATTTTTTCAGATTATGAATAACAAAATCACCTCGAATATATTACCAGCAGAACGCACACCAAAACCAAAATGGCTTCGTGTAAAACTTCCAACAGGAAAAAAGTACACCGAATTAAGAGGCTTAGTTGATAAGTACAAATTAAACACGATTTGTACCTCGGGAAGCTGTCCAAATATGGGAGAATGCTGGGGTGAAGGTACAGCAACCTTTATGATTTTAGGTAACGTTTGTACACGTTCTTGCGGATTTTGCGGAGTAAAAACAGGACGACCAGAAACGGTAGATTGGGATGAACCAGAAAAAGTAGGACGCTCTATTAAAATCATGAACATTAAACACGCCGTTTTAACGAGCGTAGATCGTGATGATTTAAAAGACATGGGAAGCATCATGTGGTCTGAAACGGTAAAAGCGGTACGACGCATGAACCCCGAAACCACCTTAGAAACTTTAATTCCCGATTTTCAAGGTATAGAAAAACACATAGACCGAATCATAGACGTCGCGCCAGAAGTGGTGTCTCACAACATTGAAACCGTGCGTCGTTTAACTCGTGATGTACGTATTCAAGCGCAATACGATCGTAGCATGGGCGTTTTAAAATACTTAAAACAACAAGGCCAGCGCAGAACAAAATCGGGCATCATGCTCGGACTAGGGGAAACGCGAGAAGAAGTGATCCAAACCCTTCACGATTTAAAAAATCAAGATGTTGATGTTGTGACTATTGGGCAATACCTACAACCTTCAAAAAAACACCTTCCTGTTAAAAAATTCATCAACCCGGATGAATTTAAAGAGTTTGAAGCAATTGGTTTAGAATTAGGATTCCGTCATGTTGAAAGTAGTGCTTTAGTAAGATCTTCTTACAGAGCTCAAAAACATATTCACTAATCATGATACGTGTCGCTATCAATGGTTTTGGTAGAATAGGCAGGCGTGTTTTTCGACTTCTTCAAGAACAAGACAACATTGAAGTTGTCGCGATAAACGATTTGTCTGACACAAAAACACTAACGCATTTACTAAAATACGATAGCGTTCATGGTATTTTTAAAGGTGAATTTGCTTCAGATGAAACTCACATCATATATAACGGCAAAAAAATCCCTTTAACAAATGCCCCTCACCCAAAAGACATCAATTGGCAACCCTTTGCCATCGACTTTGTTATAGAATCTACAGGTAAGTTTAAAACCAAATCAGAATTAAATCATCACATAAAAAATGGTGCGAAACGTGTCATTTTAAGCGTCCCGCCAATAGATGACGACATAAAAACCATTGTATTAGGTGTAAACACCAATGAAGTTGATGGCAGTGAAACCATCATTTCAAATGCTTCATGCACCACCAATAATGCAGCCCCCATGATTGATATTATCAATAAGCTTTGTGGTATCGATCAGGCCTACATAACCACGGTTCACTCCTACACAACCGATCAAAGTTTACATGATGTACCACACCGTGATTTACGCAGGTCGCGAGCAGCAGCCCAATCTATTGTACCAACCACAACTGGAGCTGCAAAAGCACTCACTAAAATTTTTCCTGAAATTTCAAATGTTATTGGAGGCTGCGGCATTCGTGTTCCAGTAATTAATGGCTCGCTTACAGATATTACTTTTAATGTAAAAAAAACCGTTTCTCCCGAGGATATTAACCGTGCCTTTAAGGAGGCCTCGCAAAATCAGTATAAAAACATTCTTGAATATACCGAAGATGCCATTGTTTCTATAGATGTTGTTGGCAACACCCATTCGTGTATTTTCGATGCTCAAATGACTTCTGTAATAGGAAATATGGTTAAAATAATTGGCTGGTATGACAATGAAACCGGCTATTCTAAAAGAATAATTGATTTAATTTGTTATTTGTCGGAAAAAGAAACTCCTACTCCGTAAAAAGTTTATATTTGTTTTGAATACCAAACGTCATGACAAAATTTAAGACCTACCTTTACATTATCGTATTGCTCTTGAACACAAGAGTCTCGGCGCAAGTAACCATTGAACAAGACCCTGAAATTGTTCAAAACAATATCAATTACCGCATTAGTCAATCGGAAACCGAACTAGAAAACTACCATTATTACAACGCCCAAAAAAACCTAGACGAAGCGCTAGAACTTGCCGAAAAAGTCGGTAACAAAAAAAGTGTAGGCGTTATTTATGCTTTAAAAGGCCGTTTACAACTTATTATACAACAGGAAAACAAAGCTTTAAAATCACTAAACAAAGCCATTGAAATACAGCGCATTATAAACGACAATAAAAATTTAGGCACCTCGTATAAAATTTACGGTGATGTTTATTTTTCTAAACAAGATTACTACGCAGCTTTAGATTATTACACCGCAGCAAAATCTAAATTTCAAGAAGAAAACTTAAACCTAGAACTTGCCGAAACCCTCTTACACGAAGGTAAAGTATATTTTCAATTAAGAAATTACAAAAAATCACGAGACGTTACGGAACAAGCCTTAGCCATTTCTAAACATTATGATTTTTATAAAATACAAAGTGAAGCTTTAAACAATCATGCCATTATTTACAGCAAACTTGGCAACACCGAAAAAGCCATTGTTTCAGCTTTAGAAGCTTTAAATATTGCCAACACTCATAACTTCACGAATATTAAAAATGATAGTTATTTGATAATTAGTGACTTGTACAACAGTATAGGCAATTACAAGCTTTCAAGAAAATATTTAAAAGATCACTTAAAACTCTCGGATTCCATTCGTAGTTTAAGTAGACACTATTCGACTAACAGCCAGGAAACACAGTACCTTCTTAATGAAGAAATTGAAAAAAACAACGAGATTGTTGAAAAGTTAGAAAAAGCTGAAGAAGATAAAAACTTAGGTACACTCATTTCTATTTTGAGTGTGGCATTAATTACCATACTTTCCCTTTTAACATTATCCCTGTATAAAAACAATAACATACGACTTAAAACAAACACCATGCTCCATAAAAAAAATGGAGAATTAATAATAGCTAAAGAAAAAGCAGAACTGGCTTCTAAAACAAAGGCAAATTTCCTTTCTACGGTAACTCACGAACTCCGAACGCCTTTATATGCGGTAACAGGACTAAGCAATATGCTGCTTGAGGAAAACCCTAAACCGGAACAAATACCGCATCTTAAATCCTTGAAGTTTTCGGGAGATTATTTACTCACTTTTATAAACGACATCCTTCAAATTAACAAAATTGAAGCCAACAAAGTCGATATTGAGCCCGAACCATTCAATTTAAAAAAGAAAATCACCAATATTATTTTGGCTTTAAACAACTCGGCCGAAGACAACGAAATTAAAATTCATTTCGTTTACGCTCAGGATTTAGCTGAAAATTTCATTGCCGACCAACTTAAAATATCACAAATCCTTATTAATCTTATTGGTAACTCTATAAAATTTACCAAAGGTGGAGATATTTGGATTCGTGTTTATAAAGTTGACCAAGTTGATAAAATTTACACCTTACGTTTTGAAATTGAAGACAACGGTATAGGCATTAGCCAGGAAAAGCAAGACCACATGTTTGAAAGTTTTTCTCAAGGTTCTATTCAAATTAATAGAAAATATGGAGGTACAGGCCTAGGGCTTTCTATTGTTAAAGGTTTAATCGATATTTTAAAAGGTAAAATATACGTTAAAAGTGAACTGAATAAGGGCACAACGTTTTATTTTGAAATTCCATTAGAATACACAACGGTTGAAGAAGCTTTAGAAAGTAAATCAAACTATTCTGAAATAGATAAAACAGCCCTCGACCTCTCAAATGTTAAGATTCTTGTTGTAGAAGACAACAAAATAAATCAAATGATAACAAGAAAAATTCTTTCCAAAATGGATCTTTCTTGTGATGTTATCGATAATGGCGAGGAAGCGATTGAAATGATTCGTAATAACGACTATAATATCATTTTAATGGATATTCATATGCCAGGCATAAGTGGTATTGAAGCCACAAAACGCATTAGAGAATTTGACAAAGACTTAACTATTTTTGCCTTAACAGCGGTGACTATAGAAGATAAAATGCAGGAATTTGAAGACGCTGGATTCACCGACATCATCCCAAAACCATTTAAACAGGATGAATTTGAGAAAAAACTATATAATGCTTTAGCCCTAAAGAAAACAAGGTCTAGTAATGCTTAATAAAATCTTTTACTAAAGCATCAAATTTTTCGCCATGCTCTATCTTAACCTGGATAGGCAAATAATACAGCTTATCCTTTAAAACATCATGTTGCTTTAATCGCATAAAATCCTTTTCGGTAGTTACAATACAGGATTTCTTCGATAATTCAGAAATATCATTTTCTGAAAAATCATAATGATCACCATAATTTAAATGTTCAAATTTTAGTGATTTTTGCTTCAAAAACTGCACTAACGGTGTGGCATTGGCAATACCTGTAACAAGCGTAAAATCAGGTAAGCTTTCTATGTCTTTTGAATCGTTGGCAGAAAAAATTATTTTAGAATAAACTATCTGACTAAAAAAAACATACTGGTAAGCTAAGGGGTTTATATGGTTAATAATCTGCTGCTTTTCTTCCTTACCCAATGCATCAGGACATTTAGTAACCACAATGCACTGCGCTCGTTTTGCACCACGTCGAGGTTCTCTTAAATCTCCTGTAGGCAAAACCATATCATTATAAAACGGATGCGCATAAGTGGTTAGTAAAATATTGAAGCCAGCCTTTACTTTTCGGTGTTGGTAGGCATCATCTAGCAATATAACTTCAGGTTGTAGCTTCAACCCGCGTAATTTGGATATCCCATTTTGCCGATTAGAATCTACTGCCACCTGAATGTCATTTTTAAATTTATTATAAAACTGAAAAGGCTCATCACCAATAGTTTGAGCAGAATCTTCTGCATC
Source organism: Tamlana carrageenivorans (assembly GCF_002893765.1). Taxonomy (NCBI): domain Bacteria; kingdom Pseudomonadati; phylum Bacteroidota; class Flavobacteriia; order Flavobacteriales; family Flavobacteriaceae; genus Pseudotamlana; species Pseudotamlana carrageenivorans. The sequence goes on from NZ_CP025938.1 coordinate 566,547, forward strand.
GGCCAATTTATAACCTTTCGTTTTTCTTTTATACCCCCGACTTAAGCTCGCTAACTTGTAATCATTTTTTAGAGATTGAATTAAATATTCAATCATAGGCGTTTTTCCGGTGCCACCAACACTTAAGTTCCCAACACAAATCACAGGAAAATTATAAGGTTTAGACTTTTTAATCTCCAAATCGTAAAATTTATTTCGCAGCCAAGTCACCATAAAATAAATGGGAACCACAGGAAGCAATAGGTATCTTAAAATTTTCATGACAACGAAAATATAATATTTATATTTGTTATACCATTTTCACTTTAAAATGACTTAAATAAAAAGCAGGTATTTTTTGTTTAGACTAAAAAGAAAACGCAAACATAGCCAAAGCAACGGTTAAGTTTTATTTTGAAGTAAAAGCGAAAAAGAACAAATTATAAAATGTTATTTTTATGGTAAAATCGTAATTAACACCAATACCATTAAATTATATGATCGTTCAAGACGTCATCAATCACTTAGAAGCGCTTGCGCCTTTAGCTTATGCTGAAGATTTTGACAATGTAGGCCTGCTAGTTGGCGATAAACAGCTAGAAGTCACAGGGATTTTAGTAGCATTAGACACGCTTGAAGCCGTAGTAGATGAAGCCATACACGAAAACTGCAATCTCATCGTTAGTTTTCATCCCATTATTTTTAAAGGACTCAAAAAGATAACTGGAAAAACCTATGTGGAGCGCGTGGTGTTAAAAGCCATTAAGCACGACATTGCCATTTACACCTTACATACGGCCTTAGACAATGCTTTATTAGGGGTGAACGACATGATTTGCAACCAATTAAATTTAACAAATAAACAAGTTTTAATTCCGAAAAACGGCACTATAAAAAAATTAGTGACCTACGTTCCTAAATACGAAGCACATTTGTTACGCAGCGCCTTATTTGAAGCGGGCGCAGGAAATATTGGTAATTACAGCGAATGCAGCTTCAACGTCGATGGTTACGGAACCTATAATGGTAACGAAGACTCCAACCCTACTCTAGGAGAAAAAGGACGCGTACATACCGAAGAAGAAACAAAAATATCGGTAACATTTGCCAAGCATTTGGAGTCGAAAATACTCCACACTCTTTTCGACACCCATTCGTATGAAGAAGTAGCATACGAAATCACCACTTTAGAAAACAAAAATCAAGACATTGGTATGGGCATGATAGGCGAACTAGAAACCCCGATGGCAGAGAAAAAATTTCTAGCATATGTTAAGGATAAAATGAATACCGCATGTATTCGACATTCTGCCTTTCTTAATAAAAACATTAAAAAAGTAGCGGTTTTAGGCGGCTCTGGTAGTTTTGCTATTTCTGCTGCTAAAGCGGCTGGTGCTGACGCCTTTATAACAGCCGATTTAAAATATCATGATTTTTTTACTGCTGAAAATAACATTCTTCTTACTGATATTGGGCATTATGAAAGTGAACAGTACACAAAAAATCTTTTAGTAGCATATCTTAAGAAAAAAATTACTAATTTTGCAATCATTTTATCAAAGACAAATACCAATCCTGTTAAGTATTTTTAAAGTATGGCTAAAAAGAAAGAAGTAACTGTTGAAGAGCGCTTAAGAGCTTTATACGATTTACAACTCATAGATTCTCGTGTAGACGAAATAAGAAATGTTCGTGGTGAACTTCCTTTAGAAGTTCGTGATTTAGAAGATGAAGTTGCTGGATTAAACATTAGATTAGATAAACTTATTTCTAATTTAGAAGTAATTGACAACGATATCGCAGGAAAGAAAAACTTAATTGAAGAATCTAAATCTTTAATTAAGAAATATACCGAGCAACAAAAAAATGTTAGAAATAACAGAGAATTTAATTCTTTAACTAAAGAAGTTGAATTTCAAGAATTAGAAATTGAATTGGCTGAAAAGCATATTAAAGAATTCAAAGTTCAAATCGAGCAAAAGAAAGAAGTTATCGCTGAAACTAAAGAACGTTTAAAAGAGCGTGAAAACCACCTTAAGCACAAAAAAGGTGAGTTGGATGCTATTTTATCTGAAACAGAGAAAGAAGAGCAGGCTTTAATTCAAAAATCTGAAGAATATAAGGAGCAAATTGACGATAGATTAGTTGCTGCATATACTAGAATTAGAACCAATGTAAAAAATGGTTTAGCTGTTGTTCCTATTGAAAGAGGTGCTTCTGGAGGATCATTCTTTACCATTCCACCACAAGTACAAGTTGAAATTGCTTCGCGTAAAAAAGTGATTACCGACGAGCATAGTGGTCGTATTCTAGTTGACGCTATATTAGCTGAAGAAGAAAGAGAAAAAATGGAAAAATTGTTTTCTAAACTGTAATAATCCGTTTTCACCTGTAAATATTAAAGCCTCCACTTTGTGTAGGCTTTTTTTATTTCCCTTATATTTACTAAACTAATTAATAAATCCATTTTAAATGAAAAAACTATTCATTCTTACCGCCATTTTAAGTAGTTATATAAACTATGCCCAAACTAATGATTATGTTGAATTGACGCGTTCTATCTTAGACGTTGAAACAAAAGAGGCTATTGCTGAAGTCATGACTTTAAACGAAACGCAAAGCGCACCCTTTTGGGAAGTATACAACCAATACGAAACTGAAAATCATTCTGTTAAAAACAAAAGAATAGCTTTAATAAAAGATTATGCTAAAAATTACGAAAGTATTTCTAGCGAAAAAGCAGATGAATTAGTAAATGACCTTCTTGCATTTAAGGCAGAAGACCTCAAACTTAAGAAGAAATATTATAAGAAAATGAAAAAGATTATTCCCGCGACAGAAGCAGCAAAATTTCTTCAAGCCATCAATAAAATTGACGACTTAATTAATGCAGAACTAGCTCTAAATGTTCCTTTGGTTGAAACTAAATAGCACCAATTAGAACCTAAATTGAGGCTTAAATAAATATTCTATTATATGTCATATTGGGTCTGTCGAAATATCTCTTAATCCATAACGAATAAGGGTTTTGACAGGCTCAACCTAACGAACACGCCATTAAAAGGCGCTATAGATGACAGCTTTCTCATCATATCACTTAACTATAAAACTAAAATCAGAATAAGGTTTCCTATATTTTTTCGTCTATACTTTAAGAAACTTATTTATGATGAAACAGATATTACCACTTTTAACTTTTATCCTATTTTTTAGTTGTCAAAATTCAGCTCAAAGCAACACAGCACAACAAGAAGTTATAAACTCCAACCCCGTAGAAATACCCATAGAAAACGGCAAAGCAAAAGCCTACTTTGCTAGCGGTTGCTTCTGGTGTGTTGAAGCCATTTACGAAAGTGTAAAAGGCGTAGAAGAGTCTATTTCAGGCTATTCTGGTGGTCATACTAAAAACCCAACATACGAAGCAAGCAACACTGGAAGAACAGGCCATGCCGAGGCCGTTGAAATTATATACGACCCTAAAATAGTTTCTTTTGCAACCTTAGTAGATATCTATTTTGCCTCGCAGGATGTCACTCAGGTTAACGGACAAGGAAACGACAAAGGCTCGCAATATCGCTCTATTATTTTTTATCAGAATGAAGCGCAAAAACGCATCATTTTAGAAAAGAAAGCAGGGTTAGCAAAACAACTAGGCGTAAAAATAGCCGCTGAAGTTTATCCTTTTCAAAAATTTTGGGTAGCAGAAGATTACCATCAAGATTATGAAAAAAACCACCCTAACAACCCTTATATTAAAAATGTATCGATTCCCCGTCTTAATAGATTTAAAGCTAATTTCCCTAAAGAACTATTAAAAGACAGCCATTAATCTTTTTCAAGGTTTCAAGACACTAAAATTCTTTTACCTTTGAAAAAAAATAACCATGAAAAACATTTTTACAATCTCATGTTTAGCCTTGTTGTGCTTTGCATGTAAAAAAGAATTAGCACCTCAAGACATCGCACAAAACATAGCGAATGCCCATGGTTTCGAAAACTGGAGCCAAGTATCAGAAATCCAATTCACTTTTAATGTTGATAAAGACAGCATGCACTTTGAAAGAGCTTGGAAATGGAACCCGAACACGAATGAAATTACTCATTATAAAAGAAGGGACTCTATACAATACAACAGATCTAAAATAGACTCGACATTAGCACAAACCGATCGCGGTTTTATAAACGATAAATTTTGGTTACTTATCCCTTTTCAGTTGGTGTGGGATTCCGATATAACTTTTTCAGAAGAAACAAAAACAGAAGCTCCTATCAGCAAAAAGCAGCTTAACAAATTAACCATTACTTATCCAAACAAAGGTGGCTATACCCCTGGCGATGCTTATGATGTTTTTTATGATGATGATTATTTAATTCGCGAGTGGATTTTCAGAAAAGCCAATCAAAAAGAACCATCCATGACAACCACGTTTGAAAATTACCAAGATTTTAATGGGCTTAAATTGGCCTTAGAACACAAAAAACATGAAGACTCTTGGCGTCTTTACTTTTCGGATGTCAAAGTCGTAACGAAATAAATAATCAGCTACTCGACGTCTAAAACGTGTTATATTTACGTATATAAAGTATAGTTTTAAATATTCCGCGTCATGCGTCTATATATATTAAAGCGCTTAAATCAATGGTTTAAGCGCTTTTCCTTTTTAAAACCGTCTCGTTTCTAAACTAACAAGGGCTTTAAAGTAGCTTCTTTCCTAACATTATAATCCGTATTTTTGTTATAAACCCTAAACATTCCCACGGTGTTCACTCATAAACTAGGTCTTGAATATGCTTTAGAACAAGATGAAAGCGACGAATTAAAGTCTTATAGAAATCAATTTCACCTTCCTAAGGATCAACACGGAAACAACCTCATCTACATGACGGGTAATTCCTTAGGCCTGCAACCTAAACAAACCAATGCTTATGTAAACAAAGAGCTTGATGATTGGGCAAAACTAGGCGTGGAAGGCCATACTACAGGCGATACACCATGGCTACCTTATCATGAATTTTTAACGAAAAATATGGCTGATGTAGTCGGTGCAAAACCGATTGAAGTAATTGTTATGAATACGCTTACCACCAACCTTCATTTGATGATGGTTTCCTTTTACAAGCCCACAAAGTCTCGTTATAAAATTTTAATTGAAAGCGATGCGTTTCCTTCAGACAAATTTGCTGTTGAATCACAACTCAGGCATCATGGGTTTGACGACCAAGAAGGCGTTATCCAATGGAAACCTAAAGAGAATGAATCCTTGCTACGTTACGAGGATTTAGAATCGATTCTCCAAAAAGAAGGCGATCAAATTGCACTCATCTTAATTGGTGGTATCAATTACTATACTGGACAATATTTCGACTTAAAACGCATTACCAAACTTGGTCATCATTACGGATGCAAAGTAGGTTTCGACTGTGCGCATGCCGCTGGGAATGTGGTATTAAATCTACATGACTCTGGAGCCGATTTTGCGGTTTGGTGTACCTATAAATACTTAAACTCAGGACCTGGAAGTCTCGCAGGTTGTTTTATTCACGAACGTCATGCTCATAACAAAAACCTAAACCGCTTTACAGGTTGGTGGAGTCACAATAAAGCTACTCGGTTTAATATGCGTGATGACTTTGATCAGCTTCCAGGAGCAGAAGGTTGGCAACTTAGCAATCCGCCTATCCTATCTATGGCTGCCATAAAAGCGTCCTTAGACCTGTTCGAAGAAGTGGGTATTGAAAAACTTGTAAAGAAATCACAAAAAATAACCAGTTATTTTGAGTTTTTACTAAAACAATTAGGTGAAGATACCATCCGGATTATCACACCTTCGAATCCTAATTCTCGAGGCGCCCAGCTATCCATTCAGGTAAAAAACGCTAATAAAACGCTACACGACCAATTAACACAAGCAGGCATTATAAGTGATTGGCGCGAACCCGATGTTATTCGATGCGCTCCTACACCTTTCTATAACAGCTTTGAGGATGTGTATTTTTTGGTTGAGCAGTTGAAAACTATTTTAAGTATGCCATAATTAAAACCCGGTCACCGCATAAAAAGTGAAATAACATGGATAATAAACAACAAAACATACTTATTATTGGCGCCGGACTTTGTGGCGCACTACTCGCTTTACGATTGGGGCAGCGTGGTTTTAATGTTGCAGTTTACGAAAAACGCCCAGACCTTAGAACAACCAAATTAAGCTCTGGCCGTTCAATAAATTTAGCCTTTTCCGATCGTGGTAATAAAGCTATGAAACTTGTGGGTTTAGAAGAAAAAGTAAAGGCGCTTTGTATTCCCATGCATGGTCGCATGATCCACGATAAAAATGGTGATACCCTACAATCAAATTATAGCGGAAGAAAGCACGAATACATCAATTCGGTATCAAGAAACGATTTAAATGCCCTTCTTTTAGATGAAGCTGAAAAACATGAAAATGTCAATTTTTACTTTGATAAAACATGTCAGTCTGTTGATTTAGAAAAAACTACGGCTTTGTTTACAGATGGTAAAACACAAAAAGATTTCATCGAAGATGCCGACGTTATTATTGCCGCCGATGGTGCTGGCTCTGCTCTTAGGAAAAGTTATTTTCTGGACCGTCATTTTCTGTTTAGTTTTTCTCAGGACTACCTCAGCTATGGATACAAAGAACTGAGTATTTTACCTAATGAAAACGGTGAGTATCTCGCTCATAAAAATGCCCTTCATATTTGGCCTAGACAAAGTTTTATGCTTATTGCACTCCCAAATCTTGATGGCAGCTTTACCGTAACCTTATTCTTAAGTTACACCGAAGGCACTTTTAATTTTAATAATCTGGATACCGAGCAAAAAGTTCTCGAATTTTTTAAAGAAGAATTCCCCGACGCTTTGTTAATCATGCCTAACTTGGCTACGGAATTTTTCAAAAACCCCACTTCTCCACTAGGCACGATTAAATGTTCGCCTTGGCATTATAAAGGCAATACCCTTTTAATGGGTGATGCTGCCCATGCTATTGTTCCGTTTTACGGTCAAGGCATGAATGCAGCTTTTGAAGACGTTGTGGTACTGGATTCGGTTTTAAATTTGAATTTAGAAAACTGGGAGGCCACTTTTAAAACCTTTGAAAAACACCGAAAAAAAGACACCGATGCTATTGCCGATTTGGCCATTGACAATTTTCATGAAATGAAGGAACATGTTGCAGATCCTATTTTTCAAGAAAAAAGAAAATTAGAAATGCTCCTTGAAAAAAAGTTCCCGCTTCAGTACAACTCTAAATACGCTATGGTGACCTTTAATGAAAACATAGGCTATCAGGTAGCGATGCTGAGGGGGCGAGCCCAGGATCGTGCGATTTTGAACTTACTTGTAAGGGGAGAGATTTCTATAAACCCAAAAGCAACTAAAGACGAATTACAAGCCATTTTAGAAAAAATAAACCACGAAACAAACAAAATTCTAGAAGATCATAGAAATGCCGATTTAAGATACTAACTACTATGAAAAAGACTGTAACACCCCGCGGTGCTTATCCGCTCACCAAACGCGTAGGCGATTTTATTTTTGTTTCAGGAACGAGTTCTAGGCGTCCAGACAACAGTATTGCTGGGGTTGATATTATTGACAATCTAGGCACCAAACACATAAATATTGAGGTGCAGACCCGTGAAGTTTTAAAAAATATAGAACACCTTTTAAAACAAGAAAACGCCACTTTGGATGATGTCGTTGATGTAACGACCTTTTTAGTTAATATGAATGATTTTGCTGGATACAATAAGGCTTACGCCGAATTTTTCAAAACAGAAACCGGCCCAACACGTACCACTGTTGCGGTACACCAATTACCTCACCCCGATTTAATTGTCGAAATAAAAGTGATGGCGTATAAAAAAATGCATTAAACAGAGTGTGATAAAACATTTGAAAGGAATCGCATCTATATGACGCTTTACAAAAGAAATCATGAAAATTAAAAACTTCATAAACGGAACATATACTAATCCTATGTCTTATGCATGGTTAGATAATTATAATCCAGCCATCGGAAAAGTGTACTGCCAAATCCCCAACTCGTCCGAAGAAGATGTTGAATTGGCCTATCAAGCCGCCGAAAAAGCGTTTCCCGAATGGTCACAAACCACTTATGAAGCACGTAGCCGGATTTTAATAAAAATTTCGGAACTCATAGAAAGTCAGTTAGAGCAGTTTGCATTAGCCGAAAGCAAGGATAATGGCAAACCCTTACATTTAGCCAAGTCTATGGATATTCCGCGAGCAGCACTTAATTTTCGTTTTTTTGGACAGGCCATTACACAGTTTTCCAGTGAAAGTCATGACAGCGTAGGCTTAGATGCTATAAATTTTACTTTGCGCCAACCCATTGGTGTGGTAGGCTGTATTTCGCCATGGAATCTTCCACTTTATTTATTCACTTGGAAAATTGCACCTGCGCTGGCAGCAGGAAATTGTGTCGTAGCTAAACCCAGTGAAATCACACCCATGACAGCCTATTTACTAGGCGATATTTGCAATGAAGCTGGCTTACCTCCTGGCGTTTTAAACATTGTTCACGGTGAAGGTCGCCGTGCAGGACAAGCTATCGTAGCGCACCCAAAAATAAAAGCCATATCATTTACTGGTGGCACTAAAACTGGTGCTGAAATCGCTAAAACGGCAGCACCACTATTCAAAAAAACATCTCTAGAATTGGGAGGAAAAAACCCCAATATCATTTTCGGTGATTGCGATTATGAAGATATGCTTAACACCACAGTGCGAGCATCATTCGCTAATCAGGGACAAATATGTTTATGCGGCAGTCGTATTTTTGTTGAAGCTTCGATTTACGATAAATTTAAAACCGATTTTATTGAAAAAGTAAAACAACTACAAGTCGGTCATCCATCACAAAGCACTACAGATGTTGGTGCCATCGTATCCAAAAATCACTTAAATATAATATTAGATTATATAGAAATTGCTAAAACTGAAGGTGAGATACTTTGTGGTGGTAATCCGGTAAATACACCCAATTTTGAAAATGGTTATTATTTAGAACCTACGGTAATTGAAGTAAAAACAAACCGTTGTCGTATAAACCAAGAAGAAATTTTTGGCCCTGTTGTAACCATCATGCCTTTTGAAACAGCTGCGGAGGTTGTTAATATGGCTAACGATTCGAATTACGGACTCTCAGCCTCCGTTTGGACCAATGATTTAAAACGCTGTATGCGAATAACACGTCAGTTAAACGTTGGTATTGTTTGGGTAAACACCTGGTTACTCCGTGATTTAAGAACCCCTTTTGGAGGTATGAAAGCTTCTGGACTTGGACGTGAAGGCGGCTTGGAATCTTTACGGTTTTTCACAGAAACAAAAAATGTATGTATTAAATATTAAGTAATTAGACAGCTTATGGATTTAAAAATAAAAAATAAAAACGCCTTAGTTTGCGGAAGCACTCAAGGTATAGGCAAAGCAACGGCCATTGCACTAGCTCAAGAAGGTGTAAATGTAACCTTAGTAGCTAGAAATAGAGACAAATTAAAAGCGGTTTTAGCCGAATTACCAAACCCAGAGCAACATAGCTACATTGTTGCCGATTTTGCAAATCCCAGAGATTTACAGGAGCAGGTTATAAAATTTATTGAAAGAAATCACGGGTTTCATATCGTTATTAACAATACAGGCGGACCAAGGAGTGGTGCCATTGTTACAGCAAGCCTAGAAGAGTTTGAAAATGCCTTTACTATGCACATCAAATGCAATCATATTTTAGCTAAGGCTACAATTCCTTTTATGAAAACGGAAGGTTTTGGGCGAATTGTCAACGTTATTTCTACATCTGTTAAAGAACCTATTCCTGGCTTAGGCGTTAGTAATACGATTAGAGGTGCTGTTGGTAATTGGAGTAAAACACTTTCCAACGAGGTAGCGCCTTTTGGAATCACAGTTAACAATGTGCTTCCAGGATTTACAGATACCGAACGCTTGGCAGAAATTATAAAAATTAAAGCCAACGCCGAAAACACCAGTATAGAAAACATGACAGAAACCATGAAAAACTATGCACCAGCAAAACGTTTTGCACAACCTGAAGAAACCGCCAACGTCATCACCTTTTTAGCGAGTGAAGCAGCGAGCTATGTTACAGGAATTAATATTCCTGTTGATGGTGGCAGAACCAAGTCGCTTTAAACAAGAATCATGCACTGTTTCAACATGATTATTTTTTATCTTTAACTTCATATTTCATTAGACAATTAACTCAAACGCCCAATTTGAGTTCTTCCTCACCGGCTTCATTGTAAGGACTGACCTAAAAAGGAAGTTTAAAAGGGTATATTCAACATGAGTCATTTAACATCTCCTATAAATTTTAAAGCTTGGATTGAAGAAAACAGACATCTCCTAAAACCACCTGTAGGGAATAAAGTGGTTTGGAAAGATGGCGATTTTATCGTGATGGTAGTTGGCGGTCCTAACAACCGAAAAGATTACCATTATAATGAAACACCAGAGTTTTTCTATCAGGTTGAAGGCGATATTATTTTAAAGATTATTGATAATGGCACCCCAAAAGATGTACACATCAAAGAAGGGGATATTTACTTATTACCACCAAAAGTACCTCATTCGCCCCAACGCGGTGCCAATACCGTTGGCTTAGTAATTGAATACAAGCGTCCTCAAGGCATGCGAGATGCGCTTTTATGGTTTTGTGAAAATTGTGTTACCAAGCTCTATGAAGAAGATTTCACTTTAGAAAACATCGAAACCGATATGCCTAAAATATTCGATAAATTTTACAGCGATGAAACTAAAAGGCATTGCCCTAACTGCGGAAACGTTATGCAGCCCCCAAAAAAAGTGAAAATCGATTAAACAATTTAGATAAGAAACATCTAAAAGCTCATGATATTCATTGTAAAAAAAAATTAAAACAGACCGCTACCCAGGTAGAAAGAATAACATGGAAAAACGTAAACTTCGCATAAACGGCCACTCACACCTATTACCCTACCCGGAAGACATTCCAGATTTCATGAGAGAGAAAGAAATCTTTTGGGTTGATAAAGACCGTAAATTCATGCTTCAAAAAGATTGGAGCCGCCCAGTAACCCATTCCAGTTTTTTTCTAAATGAAAAATTAGAGTGGATGGCGCGCAACAAACTAGATCATGCGGTGGTTTTAAATCTTTCGCAACTTTACGGAAATGGTTTACGTGTTGAAGAAATGAAAAAAGCCTTGCGTTTCCAAAATGATTTTAATGCGGGCATTCAACAGCAACACCCTAGTAAATTTACTTGTGGATTTGTTGTACACCCTGGGTTTGTGAATAGCGCGTGTTGGGAAATTGAACGTTGTGTAGAAACCTTAGGTTTACAGTTGCTTTGCTTGCCAACGCATTACATGGACACCATAGGCACCTGGCGCTGTATTTTTGATGAAGCCAACGATCCCATTTTTGAACTCGCTAACAAATACAACTTAGCGGTTGAAATTCACCCTTATGATGGTGAAAAATTTATAAAATTAGAAAATACCTCTTGGCGATTTCACCTCATTTGGATGCTTGCCCAATGTGCTGATGCTTACCACTTTTTAACCCTAAATGGCTATCAAGAAAAATATCCTAACATGCGAACTTGTTTCGCTCATGGCGGGCAATTAGCCCAAATTAATTTAGGACGTCGTATTCAGGGATTTGATGGCAGACCCGATTTATTTGAAGGCAAACACCACCCCAGAAAAGCGGTTGGACATAAAAACATATTTTTTGACACTCTAGTACATGATACAGGAAGCTTAGAGCTGCTTATAAACAATCACAGTTCGAAACAAGTGATTATGGGGCTTGATGACCCTTATCCGTTGGGAGAAATGGAAAACGAAAAACAATCGTCGTACCCTGGTAAAATTTTAGATTTAGCTAAAGAAAGAAAGATTATTAACCAAAAAGAATACGAAGCTATTTGGGAAGATAATGTCTTACAATGGCTATGCGGCGAAGATAAATTGGCTAAAGAAAATTTAATCAAGCGAATTTTAAGTTAATTTTGATTTCTGAAAAAACCAGTCGTTTCATATAAAGTAAAACACAAAAAAGCATGCATTTTATTCCTGAAGCCTTAGACGAATACGTTGTAAAACATTCTGAAAACGAACCCGAATTATTACAACAATTAACCCGAGAAACCTATCAAAAAATATTACAACCACGTATGCTTAGTGGGCATTATCAAGGTCGTGTTTTAAGTATGATTTCTAAACTTGTTCATCCTAAAAACATTTTAGAAATTGGAACTTATACGGGATATTCAGCGCTTTGTTTAGCTGAAGGCATGCAAAAAGAAGGCGAATTACACACCTTAGACATCAATGAAGAATTATTCGATTTTCAGAGAAAACACTTTGATAAATCGGCATACGGCACACAAATTTTTCAACATTTAGGGGATGCCTTAGAGATTATTCCTAAACTGGATAAAAGCTTCGATTTAATTTTTATTGATGCCGATAAAGAGAATTATCCAAACTATTTTAATGTTATTATAGATAAGCTTAATGTTGGTGGTATCATTTTATCAGACAATGTACTATGGAGTGGAAAAGTACTAGAACCCGTAAAAAAAGATGACCACGCTACAAAAGCACTATTAGAGTATAATGCCTTGTTAAAAGAAGACCCCAGAGTTGAAACCGTTCTATTACCAATTCGTGATGGTTTAACGATAAGTAGGAAGGTGTGAATCTGTTTCATCACCAAAGTTAGTAAAATGTTACATGATCATTTTTTACTAAATAATCATATAGAAATCAGCCTACTTTTTCATAAGCTATTCTCGCTAATAGTTAAAAGGATTTTAATTAATACCCGTTGTGCATTTTAAATAATGTTAATTTTAATATTATTAATGTTTCTCCCAAAAATAAACTTATTGATATACTGAATAGTTGTTAAAGCAGTTATCTTAGCTACGATTCTTGTTTTAAAACCTTCAAAAGTTTTAGCATAATTGCGTCTTATCATAAATTGGTCACAAAGTTGTGAAAATAATGTTTCTATCCTTTTCCTCTTTTTTATAAATACATAAGGCTGTACTTTGTAATTTTTTTGATTGCTTCTCATAGGTGTATTTAGCGTTATATTACAGGTTTCAAACAAGTTAAGCTGTATTTCTGTTGATAAATAGCCTTTATCACCAATTAATGTACAATCGCTTATTTGCATCTTAATATCTTTAAGATAATTAATATCGTGTACAGATGCTGGACTCAAATCGATACTTTGAAAGACACCATTTACAGAACAAACAGCGTGCAGTTTATAACTGTAATAATTAGAACTTTGAGCTGCACAATAACCTTTATCTGGAAATGCATAAGTGTTTTCTTTACAAATCTTTGAACGAGAACTGCGTGATAATTTACAAACTTCTAAAGGCATACTATCTACTACAAAATAATCTTCAAATTCATTAAAATGGGAAGCTATGCTTAACCTGATACTGTTGAGCTTATTAACTAGTTTTCGTCTTCTTCTATTGTAGACACTTCTCTCTATTTTTGATAATAGGGAATCTGGAAGTTTTCTAAAAAGGTCATTTTCACTATCTATTCCCATAAATTCGGCAGTAAGACTCAAGCTGATAAGTTCTAAATCACTAAGCTTTGGTTGTCGTCTTTGATAACTTAAAAGTTGTTCTTTCGATATTTTTCTTAATACTTCCAATATTCTTTCGTAATTTGCACTCAAGTTGTTCATTATTAATGATTTGTGGTTAAATCAATTTACTGATTTTCAGTAAGATGAACAACTTTTTTCTTTTAAATCATAATGCACAACGGGTTAATTAATATATAATCCTAAGAAGTATTTATTCTTATAGTTATCTATAGCATTGGAGTTAAATAACACAGAGATATAATGATCTTGATGGTCACTATGAAAATACACATACTGATATAAACCAAGATCCGTGGATTGTAGCTGGGTAAATTTCCCTTTTCATGCTAACACGAGGTGAAGGTAAAATACCTGTATATTTATATGATGGCAAACCTAATTTATCTACTATTTCATCCATTTTACCCCTTTCTGAATCACTAAAATCAAGAGTATTATTGATTAAGTATGGGTAAGTTTGAATGATAAGATCACCTTTATATGATTTGAATATCCTGCTATAAGTATTAATCTCCGCATCAATAACAACATTAGTTTGCGTATTTATTGTAAATATAACACCGAAATAATACGCCCATACCTCAAGGTTTTTGGAGCTGAAACGGATCACCCCATGTGGTTCTCCTAGCACTTCTAAAAGTCTTTCTGTTGTATCCCCCTTAACCTTAACACCTTCAAAAATATAAGAATTAACGACACCATGTTCAACAAATTCCAAATCTATATATTGAGTCTCCACAGTTCCATCATTTGATAGTACAACACCTACACGGCCTTTTGATGTTGTGCCAGCGCTTATTTCATAAGTTGTTTTATCAATTTTACGGGATGTCATGTTAGTATCTGAAAACAAAAACTCAACATTACTAAAGTTACTAGCGTTAAGACTTAATGTAATGGGGGCATCCGTAAAAGATAAGTTTTCAGAAACCGATATACTTTCAAATACAATAGGGCCTGTTAAAGCTTCATCAGACGCATCGTCATCACTAGAACAAGCAAACGGCTAAGAATGTAAAAATTAAGTAAGGCAGAATTAATTTGCTATTTTTCATTTTTTGAAATATCGCTAAGTACATCAAACAAACACAACATGCGTCTATTTTTGTTAAATATCGAAATATAATTCAAACAGTAATAACTCAAAAGTTTTATCGTGAGAAAATTCAATAATTATGTGATTGAAAATAAAACAGGGAGATTTAAAAAAATAATAACGTCATCTTCCTAAAAGTTACTTTAACTTCATAGGGCTACACAACCGTGTTAAGGATTGAGGCACTGTTGGAGCTCCTTGTAAAGAGCGACTGCCGACAGCCTGACGCCGCCAGAGCGGGGTAACGCCCAGAGTCATAAAAATTTAGAATTTTCGTCTTACAGAACCTGTAAACTCTTCAAGATCGTCTTTAACTTTGTCGAGTTCTTTTTTAACATCGCCGGTAATACTGGTGTCTAAACCACTTTTTTCGGCTGTTTTAGTGATTTCGTGCTTAATATCGTTTGAGGCATCTTTTAGCGTACGCATGCCTTTACCAAGACCTCTTGCGATTTCTGGTAATTTATCGGCACCAAATACCATAATGGCAATAAATAGTATGAAGGCTATTTCTGCACCGCTAATAAATAAGAATGTTGCTTGCTGTATCACAGTGCAAATATACTAAGTTGTTTGTTTAGAATAAAAAAAAGCCGATTTTAAAAATCGACTTTCTTGTATTTCTGTTTTGCCGTTGATAAACGACTTACATATTTTCTTTAAACTGATCGAATTCACTTTTTTGCTCTTGTGCTGGCCAGATATTATTTGAAGTATCAACATCGGCCGTTTCTTCCTTCGGATCTAATTTAATACCAACAATTTCTTTATCGGAAGCAATGGCTTTTGAGACTTCTTTATCGTTAAGTCTCCAAATTTGCGCAGGATATGTTTCAGTTTTAGTCGAACCATCGGCATAGGTATACTCAACAATAATAGGCATGACTAAACCTCCTGGCTTATTAAAAATCACATTATAGAAATACTTAGGATTTTTTAAATTTTTACGCTCCTCTGGAGTAAAATTATCCATGATATATTCTTTTAATGGGGTGCTGTTTTCTAAAAGTGAACCTTGAGATAATTCTACTTTATAGTCTTCACTACCTTCTTCTACCATATATACTAATGGACGTAAATTTTCTAGCTTGAAGCCTTGTTCTTTAGCCATTTTTCTAACATAAGCATTAGGCTCTGAAGAGACATAGAATTTTTTAACTTCTTTAATTCCCATATCTACCCAATCGGTGGTATAAAACCAACCTCGCCAATACCAATCTAAATCGAAAGCTGAAGCATCTTCCATGGTTCTAAAGAAATCTTCTGGGGTTGGGTGCTTAAATTTCCAACGGTTAGCATACTCTTTAAACGCGTAATCGAATAAATCTCTTCCCATTACCGTTTCTCTTAAAATATTAAGTGCTGTAGCAGGTTTACCATATGCATTATTTCCAAATTGGTAGGTATTTAAACCCTTAGTCATAATAGGTGCAATATAATCTTGATTGCCACTCATGTAAGGCACAATCATTTTTGCTGGACCACGATCTGAAGGGAATGCTTTGTGTTCTGGAGATAGCGCTGCAGGGTATTTTTCACCAAAATCTTGCTCGGCTACGTACTGTACGAATGTATTTAAACCTTCGTCCATCCATGTCCATTGACGCTCGTCACTATTCACAATCATAGGAAAAAAGTTATGTCCTACTTCGTGAATGATAACACCCATCATACCGTATTTTACACGATCGCTATAAGTACCATCTTTTTCTGGGCGACCGTAATTCCAACAAATCATAGGGTATTCCATACCTTGACGCTTGGCGTGAACCGAAATAGCTTTGTGGTATGGGTAATCGAAAGTCATTCGAGAGTAAGATTCTAAAGTACTTGCAACAGCTTTAGTAGACCATTGTTCCCAAAGTGGGTTTCCTTCTTTAGAATACATAGAAACCGCCATAACGTCTTTACCGCCAATTTTAACAGCCATCATATCTAAAATGTACTTTCTAGAAGTTGCAAAACCAAAATCACGTACATTTTCAGCCTTTAGCTTCCATGTTTTTGTATCTTCAGAGAATGATTTCTCACGAACTTCAGCCTCAGCCTGTGTTGCAATAATTACAGGTGTAGTAAATGATTTTTTAGCGTCTTCATAACGCTTCATCATGTCTTTTGAATAAACGTCTTTTCTATTGGTAAGTACTCCTGTTCCGTCTAAAATATGATCGGCAGGTACGGTAATATTAACTTCGTAGTCTCCGAATGGTAAAGCGAATTCATCGCGTCCCCAAAACTGAGAGTTCTGCCACCCTTCAACATCGCTATATACGGCCATTCTAGGATAAAATTGCGCTATAACATAAGAACGGTTTCCGTTTTCTGGGAAATACTCGTAACCAGAACGACCTCCTTCATCAACATGGTTATTTATATTGTACCACCATTTGATAGCAAAAGAAAATTTCTCTCCGCTTTTTAAAACTTTAGGCAGTTCTACACGCATCATGGTTCTGTTAATCATGTACTGTAACGCATCACCATTGGTTTGAGTAACCTCTAAAATGTGAAAGCCACGATCTTTACCATCTACTAAATAGGTCTCCGAAAACTTACTAGGTTGAAAAACAGGATCTAAACCTGTTGATTCAATTAAAGGTGATTTTGAATCTTTGGCGCGTTGGTTTTGATCTAATTGTACCCACAAATATTTAAGATTATCAGGTGAATTATTCGTGTATGTTATCGTTTCTGCACCTGTAATTTTTGCCAATTTATCGTCTAAAACGATGTCCATTTTATAATCAGCTTGCTGCTGGTAGTAAGCTGCCCCTGGAGCTCCTGAAGCTGCCCTGTACATATTTGGTGTAGAAAACTCGTCGTATAACTGCTTAAATTTATTGGTATTGGTATGGCCTGTATTTGGCGCTTCTTCTTTGGTTTGGTCTTGAGCGTTAATCCCAGTAGTAGCAAGGACTAAAGAAAGACAGAGATAAGCGATTTTCCTCATATTAATTCTTCTTTAAAAATAATTATTATTGATTTTGGTTAGATTTACTACATTTTATCACTAAAAACCAACAAAATTACTGAAATTCAGAACTAAATCCTTATTAATTATCAAATTTTAACAGGTATTCATCCTTTTGAGGGAATAAAATAAAACTTTTCTGCTTTGAATTGATCTTCGTTTTAATAACATTCTGCTGATCTTCGAAAATATCAAATAGTACTTTATTACTTATTTCGAATGTTTTTACGGTTTTTATATTTTCTATTTCCAAATAGCATTTCATGACATCGGCGTCATAAACTTTACCTAAAAATTTAAGCGTTGTAGGCTGACCATTAATTTTAATTTTCATCTTATCGCTTAAATATCTTGCAATGTAGGCGTCAGTCTTTTCAGGTTCATTTTTACCAGCAAGGGTAATGGACTCATCGTAGCGTTCGCGTAATAAACGCTCTATATCATCGATAAAAATTCTAGAAATAATTTGAACAGTTTGCTTTTCCTCAACATATTCGATTTGGGTTACCGACACATAATATTTATGGATGTTGGTAAATGCAAGAAAGGGAATGATTAATAAAGTTAAGATTAACTTATTGACTGTCATTGAAATATTTTTCGGCTAAATTAAAGATTTAAAGGTATAAATGGTGGTGTTATGGTATTGAAAACGGCTCTAAGGCTTAATTATTTAGGTTTTCGAGATACTTTTCATACTTTTTTTCCAGGAATTGTAAAATATCTAAATCGTTATTGGAAGTACAAATGGCAACAAAACGATCATCTTCCTCACAGAAATGGAAAAACTCATTTTGCTTGTCTTCATCTAATGGATGCAACTCAAAGAACATTTTAGAAAATTTCACTTTAACACCGTGTAAAAGTGCTGATTTCTGTTCTAAAGCCACATGTTGTTTTAACACTTTCGTTCTACCAGAAATCGCATTTAAAATAGGCTCTACCGGAACATTTAATGACAGAACTTGAAGCATTATAGTTTTGAAAGCGACACCTTCGCCATTGGCTTGGGATAATCGACGTTCACTCTGGGTTGCCACTTTACCCGTGTAACCAGGTATGCCTACATCATAAAAATTAATTGGCGCTTCGCCTGTGGTATTTTCAATATCAGAAAGTAAATCGCCAGTAAGGGTTTTACCAACCGAAACCTCATCTAAAACGTTAATTTGTTCTTCTAGGGTGACGACTAACGTTTTACTTTTTAAAACAGATTCTGAAATAACAACATTTTGAGGTTTATGCTGAATGGAAGAAAACACCAAGGTGTCTTGCAACTTTACAGCTATAGTAAACTCCCCTAGCGCATTAGTCGTTGTAAAAAGTTGTTGGGTTTTATTGATGACATGAATATTCTCGACATTGACTTCGCTAAGTATTTTTCCTGATAGGTCATGGGACTGCGAAAAAGCTAAAAGCCCCCAGATAAATACCAATAAAAAAGTAATGAAGCGTTTCAATGTAACTTGATTAAACGACAAAAAACGTTAATAAAATCTTAAAAAACTGACAATGAAACTATAACATTTCGTTAAAACCGTTTAATGGCTACTTTTTCTTGCCTAAAAACTCAACACTTTTTTGATTGAGTAATTCTAAAAATTCCAATTCTTTACCGTAGTTAAGTAAGGTAAAATCGAAATCGTCTTTTTCGACAAACTGAATAAACTCTTGAGTACGGTGCTCTGGAATGTTAAAATTATCTTTTAAAAATTGAGCTCCAAAATAAGGTTTTATAGATTCGATAGGCACTTCTGGGACACCTGCTTTCTTTTTGTCTGGCACGTTAGATCGGAATAATGGCAGTAATAATTGATCGACTACATTCACTACATTTAAACCATTAATCATATGCTGCTGCTGATAATTCTGTCCTAAATTTTCAACTTTAGTTTTACTATCCGCTTTAAATTCGTAATCCATTTGATGCTTAACACCAAAATATAAGGCATCTAGCTTAGGGTTAAACGGCGCGGCCGATTTTAAATCTACAGCCAAATTTCCCGTCAAACCTCCTTTAGTAACTACCACTTCATCCAGTTTATTGATTTCTTCTATTAAAAAAAGCTTCATTCGCTTTGACTTTAAAATGGCCTCGTTTACCTCAAAGCGTATATTTTCATATTGAAGCGCACTAACTTCTACAACATCTTTTAAAGCGACTAGCATGGTAAATTCACCTTCATCGTTAGTTATGGTACCAACATTTGACGTTTTATTAAAAACAGTAATGCCAGAAATATCACTGCCTTCAACAATTATTTTCCCAGAAACTTCTACGCGTTTAACGGTTTGAGCGATACTTTGTAACGAGCATATTACAGCAATAAATAGTACTATTTTTTTCATATCAATATTTTGGATCAATGTACCATATTTAGGCATATTCTTAAAGTAAAAATATTTAAAGTTTTATTAAAAACTATTGTTGTCCGATAAAAAACAGAATTAGCTAAAAAAGCTTTGGTGTTGGCCTTTTTTATTGATCGCACTCTTTATTTTGAAAACAGAACCTCCTTATGGGTCAAAAAGGCTTAATTGCCCAATGTTTTTGGTTGTAATCTCTTCCCAATTAGCTTCTGGGTTTTTCAGGAATTTGAACAAATCGATATATGTCATCAAATGGTATCGTATGACGGACATCATATTGGAATAAGCCCAGTTTCTTTGGGTTTTTCTTTGGATCACAAGCATAATGAGCTGGATTATCAAACTGACCCAGATTTGTATTTCGATGGCATTTTGATTGTCTCCCAAAAAATACTTTAGCGGAAAGTTCTGTTTAAGCCGCTTGAACATCGTCTCAATCTGCCACCTATTTTTATAGATGTCGGCTATTTTGTCTGCATCAAGATCATAATTATTAGTGATGAACTCATAAACTTTTTGGTGCTTTTCGTGCCAAAAAGCGATTCTCCTCAGGGAAAAAGCATTGCCGTTTTTGTCCGTAAGCCCTATTTTTTCGTCCTTTAAGACAGCATCGTCCACTTTATTGGAGATATCAAACTCTTCAAGGCTTGTATAGCGAGCATTGTCCTTTTGCCGAGTCACAAAGTAAACATCTTCCAGTGTCCATTTTTGGTATTGCTCATAATCCACATACCCTTTGTCAAAAACCACATAAGAGCCCTTCTTGAGTTCCAGGTCTTTTAAAAAGGTGTGGTCGTGCGTGGCCGCGCTTGAAAACTTAATCAGACAAGGAACGTCTTCCATGGCGTTTATCATAGTATGCATCTTGATACCTCCTTTCTTTTTGCCGTTGAGCGGGTTCCTTCCTACACCTTTAAGAATGTCACTAAATAGGGGTATGGTCGAGGAATCAACGATTTTAAGGTTCTTCACTGCAGGTTCTAAGGGTCTGCTGTCCGATAAAAAGCGATGGTAACGTTTGTAGAGTAAATGATAAATATCGGCAAATACTTCAGAGCTTCTTCTCCTGTTAGCATCTGACAAGGTACTGCGTTTTGGAAAGTCCGTGAGTCCTAGATGGTTGATCTTTCCCTCGCAGGCAAGCATAATACTGGAAACCTCACGAAGTGAGCTACAGCCACTGATCACGGTAAATACCATAGTGGCCAAATGCTCATAGGTGGTAAACTTTTTGGTATAGCGATCGCTGTTGTGCTTTTTGGCTGTCCGATGAACATCTTTGGGCAAAATGAAATTTAATACCTGTTTGATTATGGGGTGTCCGATAAAGTTTTTACTTTTATTCATATCTTGGATGTGTGATAACTTCAAGATACAAAATAAGCGGGAAATCCTATCTTGGAAATCCCGCTTTTTAAATCTTTTATCGGACACTAATGATTAAAAACCATTTTTAAGTACTTTTATCATCAAATAAAAATACTATGAAAAACATCATTATAGCCAGTACATCTACCGTGCACGGTTTGGGCTATTTAGAATATATTTTAGAAGATCTGGACCTCTTTTTTAAAGGAGTAAAAAACATTATTTTTATTCCTTATGCCAGACCTGGAGGCATCACACACGACGCTTATACAGATCATGCCAAACAAGCTTTTAAAAAAATTAACATAGCCGTTAAAGGCTTGCATGAGTTTGAAAACCCGATTGAAGCCATCACCCATGCTGAAGCGATTTTTGTTGGTGGCGGTAACACTTTTGTTTTAACCAATCAACTATATAAAAACAACCTGATAGCGCCTTTGCAACATGTTGTGAAAAACGGAACGCCTTATCTGGGTACCA
Organism: Tamlana carrageenivorans; assembly: GCF_002893765.1. NCBI lineage: Bacteria > Pseudomonadati > Bacteroidota > Flavobacteriia > Flavobacteriales > Flavobacteriaceae > Pseudotamlana > Pseudotamlana carrageenivorans. The sequence continues at coordinate 588,500 of NZ_CP025938.1, forward strand.
GTGCCGGTAGTAATATTTGCGGACTTACCATTAAAACCACTAATGATATGCCTATAGTTTATCCCCCAAGTTTTAATGCTTTGGGTTTTGTTCCTTTTAATATTAATCCGCATTATTTAGATCCCGATCCAACTAGTAAACATATGGGGGAAACACGGGAAACACGCATTAAAGAGTTTCATCATTACAACACGCCGCCGGTTGTAGGTTTAAGAGAAGGCAGTTGGCTACATGTTCAAGGCGATTCGATTGTTTTAAAAGGAAATTTAGATGCCAGAATTTTTGAATATGATAAAGCGCCTTATGAAATTCCAACAGGAACTGAATTGAATATGTTAAAGTAACGAGAGGCTTTAGGCTATATGCAGTAAGCTATATGCATAAAGCTTACTGCATTTAAAATCTTACACAAAAAAAAAGCCTCATCGTTTTGATGAAGCTTTTTGAGCGAGAGACCGGGTTCGAACCGGCGACATTCAGCTTGGAAGGCTGACGCTCTACCAACTGAGCTACTCTCGCCTTTATTTCCGGGGGCAAATATAGATAAACCTTTAGTTATCTTCCAAGAAAAATTTACAACTTTTTCAAAAAATGATAACCCAAAATCTTAAACCCCTGATTATAATAGAATTTATGTGACGCAAATTACTCACATAAGTATTTAATTCAATAGATTCATAGCCTTTTTGCTTTACATAAGCATAAATCCAGCTAAAAAATTGATGCCCTAAACCATTTCCGCGATAAGCTTCTTCAATAAAAACATGATCAGGCTCCACACTTCTCCCCGAATAATGACGTGTACAAAACCATAATCCGCATACCCCAATAAGTTTATCCTGATCTAAAACACCAACGCACTCATAATTTTGAGAAAACATTTCGGTGATGCGTGTTCGTAATAAATCTTCCGAAATATTATCTGTATTTAGTTTTTTTACCAAGGGTACTATATGCTCTATATAATCTTGGTCTAAAATTTTAAAAGTGTATGCCATAGTTTTTAGATGTTCTTAGCATTAAAACGTTTGTTTATCTTTGTTTCAATTGGCAAAAATATCAAATCTTCTATGAATCCATCGAAATTTCAAATAAAACAAATTAGTGCTCAAGAAACCTATAAAGTACGACTCCCTGTGTTAAGACCAGGGAAACCTGTTACATCTTGTATTTTTGAGGGAGACGATCTAGAATCTACCATCCATATTGGCATTTATTTAGAGGATAGTACCATTGGTATTTGCTCCTTCTTTAAAAACAAGCATCCTCTTATTTTGGACAAGCAGCAATATCAGCTTCGAGGTATGGCTGTTCTAGAAGCCTATCAAGGTATGGGCATAGGGAACAAAGTATTACATTACGGAGAAGCCTTGCTCCAGTCCCAAAACATCACAACCATATGGTGCAATGCTCGTAAAGTAGCTACGCCTTTCTATGAAAAATGCGGCTATCAAATTTTCGGCAAACCTTTTAATATTCCAGATATTGGCACCCACTATACCATGCAAAAATTATTATAAAATTAGATGTAATGGACAAAATGGTTGGTAAATCCTTTCGAAGAGCTTATGTTTATTAGCTTTGAAGCAAATCAAAGGCTTTGAATAAAAAAAATGTAAATTTTGTAATAGCTTACTAACCCATAAATATGGTGTTAGATTAGAAAAAACAGCGTTATAAATGTTTGAATTGTAAAAGTGTTTTTACTGGAGGAAAAGAAATTCAAGTAGACTCTCTTTGGGATGAATATACCAGAGGAAAGCAGACCTATTTACAGCTTTCTCAGAAATATGGATGTTCAAAGCGAACTATACAACGTAAACTAGATCTTCATCAAGTAAAGGACGTAGAGATAACACCTAAGAAAGTTATTGTCTTAATGGATACAACATATTGGAGGAGAAGCTTTGGATTAATGCTCTTTAAGGATGCTTACAGCAAGGAGAATCTTCTTTGGTATTACGTCAAATCAGAAACTAACGCTTTGTATATAAAGGGGATTAATGAGCTAAAATCTAAAGGTTTTGAGATTGTTGCTATTGTATGTGATGGTAGAAAAGGCTTGGTTGGTACGTTTAAAGGAATACCTGTCCAGCTCTGTCAATTTCATCAAGTTGCTGCAATAAGAAGATATATAACTAAGAACCCGAAAATGCTTGCTTCAATTGAATTAAAAACGCATGTAGCTATGCTCAAAAATACAGATAAAGAATCTTTCGAAGGAGGATTAAATATGTGGTTTATTAAGTGGGAAAGCTTTTTAAATGAGCGAACTATTAATAATGAAACAGGCAAGAGTCATTTTACCCATAAACGACTTAGGAGTGCGTATAGAAGTCTTAATACGAATATGACATGGTTATTTACATGGTATGATAATTACGATTTAAATATTCCTAATACAACCAATATGATTGATGGGCATTTTTCTGATTTAAAAAACAAACTCAGAAATCATAACGGATTAACCAAACAAAGAAAAATCAAATTTATTAATGAGTTTTTAAAAACAAAAATAGACGTAAAAGAATAGGTGTTAAAAGACCAACCATTTTGTCCACATGAAAATTAAAGAGTTAAAAGACCAACCATTTTGTCTATTAGGCCTAAAATTAGGTATAAAAAAACGCCCTTAATGCAAGACGTTTTTTAGACTAACTAACTCGAAATAATTATAAAACAGCAATTATTTTTTTCTCTTTTTCGATTCTAAGTGCTCTTCAATAACCGCTTTCGTATCGTGAGCACCGTGTAATTCGGCATATTCTGAAGCGGTTTTACCTTTATCACATTTGGTTTTTAATTTCGCTCCATTTTCAATTAATAACTGAAGAATTTCAACGCGATTATATTTAGCAGCATACATGGCTGGTGTCATCCCATGAGATTTCGCATTAACATTGGCACCTCTATCAATTAATTTTTTTACGGTTTCATAATCACCTAAAGCAATAGAAACACAAAAGGAGTTCACTTTAAAATACGCTTCTACTCGATTGTTTTTTAAATGTAATGGTTCGGTTGTTGCATGGGCACCCCCAATCGAAAAGGATAATGCGATGGCTGAAATAATGATTGATTTTTTCATGATGAAAGATTTTAAGTTTGATTAAAATGATTAACGTTTTTTGATGTACTAAAGAGACGACAAAATTTTTAAAATGTTACAAAAAAAATTATTAGTAACACATTTTTAACGTTTGATTTGCAACAACTTAACAAAATAAGACTTTGAGTTAACAATTACAAAACGCCTTACTTTATAAGACTTTTCAACCTTTTTTATAGACTATATTTTAACAAACTTCCGTATATTTGCTACGTTTTAAAATTTATAAAAAATGAACAAAAAAGTAATCTTAATGATCCTTGATGGATGGGGAAATTCTCCAGCCCCAAAGGTATCTGCAATCGACCATGCCAACATCCCATTTATTGATTCTTTATACACAAAATTCCCTTATGCCACCTTACGAACCGATGGTTTACATGTAGGTTTACCTGAAGGCCAAATGGGTAATAGTGAAGTTGGACACATGAACTTAGGTGCTGGCCGTATTGTATATCAAGATTTAGTAAAAGTAAATTTAGCTGTAGAAAACAAAACACTTAATAAAGAAAAAGTGCTTGTTGATGCTTTTAAATACGCTAAAGAGCAAAATAAAGATGTTCATTTTTTAGGCTTATTAAGTAATGGCGGTGTACATTCACACATCAACCATTTATTAGGTTTGGTAGATGCTGCGAATGAATTTGGTGTACCAAACGCTTACGTACATGGTTTTACCGATGGTCGTGATGTAGATCCTAAATCTGGAGCTGGATTTGTAAAGCAATTACAGTCTCACATTGAAGGAACAAACACTAAAATCGCAACTATTTCTGGGCGTTACTACGCCATGGACAGGGATAAACGCTGGGAACGTGTTAAAGTGGTATACGACGGATTAGTAAAAGGTGAAGGTGAAAAATCTACCGATATCGCAGCTAGCATTGAAGCTAATTATGCTAATGATATTACCGATGAATTTATCAAACCTATCATCGCTGTTGATGCCAACAATGAACCTATCACTAAAATAAAAAATGGTGATGTGATAGTCTTTTTTAACTTTAGAACCGATAGAGGGCGCGAATTAACCGAAGTGTTATCTCAAGCAGACTTCCCTGAATTCGACATGAAAAAGTTAGATTTACACTACGTAACGCTTACTAATTACAACGACACTTATAAAAATGTAAATGTTATTTTCAATAAAGAGAATTTAACCGAAACTTTAGGTGAAGTTTTAGAAAAGCACCATAAAAAGCAAATTAGAATTGCTGAAACTGAAAAATACCCACACGTTACTTTCTTTTTCTCTGGAGGAAGGGAAAAAGAGTTTGAAGGGGAAAGTCGTATTTTAAGAAACTCTCCTAAAGTGGCTACGTACGATTTAAAACCTGAAATGAGCGCTTACGAACTACGTGATGCTTTAGTACCAGAATTAGAAAAAGGTGATGTTGATTTTGTATGTTTAAACTTTGCTAATGGTGATATGGTTGGGCATACTGGCGTTATGGAAGCCGCTATTAAAGCTTGTGAAGCCGTTGATGACTGTGTGAAATCTGTAATTACTACAGCTTTAAAAAACGACTACACCACCTTAGTGATTGCCGATCATGGTAACTGTGAAACAATGATTAATCCAGATGGATCACCAAATACAGCACATACTACAAACCCAGTTCCTGTGATTTTAGTGGATAATGAATTAAAAGAAATTAAAGACGGGATTTTAGGTGATGTTGCTCCTACGATTCTAAAATTAATGGGAGTACCTCAACCTGAAGCCATGACTAGACACGCTTTAGTATAACCATTTATTAAATATCAATTCTATAAAATAAAACCCCACATAAAGTGGGGTTTTTAATTATTAAAAGTCCATAAACCTTTAACCTTCTCATCTTTAAAAATTATTGTATTTTTGCTGTAAACCCTTGCTTAACTTAATTTATGACATTTAGTAACCAATTAATTATTGCTGTCGATTTTGACGGCACCATAGTTGAAGATGCCTACCCGAATATTGGAAAACCCATGATTTTTGCTTTTGAGACTTTAAAAAAACTTCAAGAGGATGGCCACCGCCTTATTTTATGGACTTACCGTTGTGGCTCAAAATTAGATGATGCCGTAAAATTTTGTGAAGAAAATGGTATTACTTTTTATGCCGTAAATAATAGCTTTCCAGAAGAAGAATACGACAACTCCGTGAGCCGAAAAATTAACGCCGATTTATTTATTGACGACAGAAATGTTGGAGGCTTTTTAGGCTGGGGAGAAATTTATCAAAAACTCACCAATACAGAACCTCCTATTCCTGAAAAGAAAAAGGGCTTTTTAGGATTATTCGGTTAACATTAGTATCGTGTTAATTCGAAATACGACTTATCTATAGCTTCTCTATGGTTAGGGTGTGCAATATTAACTAAGGCTTTCACGCGCTCCTTTATCGTTTTTCCGAACAGATTGGCTACACCGTATTCGGTAACCACATAATGTACATGCGGTCGAGTAGTTACAACCCCAGCACCATGATTTAAAGCTGGCACAATTCGACTGATGCCTTTAGAGGTCGTTGATGGTAACGCCATTATGGATTTACCGCCATTACTTAACGATGCACCGCGCATAAAGTCTAACTGCCCACCAACACCCGAGTACATTTTAGACCCCAAGGAATCAGCACAAACCTGCCCGGTAACATCTACTTCTAATGCCGAATTAATAGCTACCATTCTAGGGTTTTGTTTTATTACAGACACATCGTTGGTATAATCGCAAGAGCGCATTTCAACAAAAGGGTTATCATCGATATAATCATACAACCGTTTTGACCCCATCACAAAAGTTGTTAAGGTTCGACCTGGACCCACGCCTTTATAATTGCCATTAATCACATCTTTTAAAATAAGATCAATAACGCCATCAGAAAACATTTCGGTATGAAGCCCTAAATCTTTATGATTATGCAATCGGGACAACACGGCGTTAGGAATACTTCCAACTCCCATTTGTAGGGTGCTTCGATCTTCTATTAAATTAGCAATATAATCCCCTATTTTATTCTCGATGGCATTAGGTTCACCATAAATATGTGTTGGAATGGGAACATTCCCTTCTACAAACAAGTCAATTTCAGAATAATGAATAAGACCATCGCCATGAGTTCTTGGCATGTGCTCATTAACTTGTGCGATAACCGTTTTAGCATTATCGATAGCTGCTAAAGTCGCTTCTACCGACACCCCTAAGGAGCAATACCCGTGTTTATCGGGCACCGAAACATGAATAAGTGCCACATCTAAAGGCACAATATTTCTTTTAAAAAGCAAAGGCAACTCACTCAAAAAAACAGGAGTATACGAACCGTTACCTGCCGCTATGGTGTGTCGCACATTTTTCCCAATAAAGAAAGAATTCACATGAAAACTATCACGAAGCTCAGGATTTGCATACGGCGCATCGCCTTCAACGTGTAAATGACAAACTTCCACACCTCTTAACTCCTCATGTCTGGCCGTCATAGCTTTTAACAACAACTGAGGGGCTGCAGCTGCAGCTTGTACGTAAACCCTATCGTTATTCTTAATAACTTTTACTGCGTCTTCTACAGATACCACTTTATACATGTTTACAATGCTTTTTGAAAACTCAAAACTAATGCGTTTTTAAAACATAAAAACTGTCAAAAGTCAGCAATTACTAATAATAATGTAAAAACTGAATCACTAAAATTAAGTACCTTTGCATTCCTATATTTAGAATTATGATTATTGTTAAAACAAGAGAAGAGATTGAATTAATGCGCGAGAGTGCCTTAATCGTATCTAAAACCTTAGGTGAAATTGCTAAAGCCATTAAGCCTGGAGTAACGACACTACAGTTAGATAAGTTAGCCGAAGAACATATTAGAGACCACGGTGCCATTCCTGGATTCTTAGGCTTATATGATTTTCCTAACACCCTTTGTATGAGTCCGAATTCACAAGTAGTTCATGGGATTCCTAATGGCGATCCTTTAAAGGAAGGTGATATTATCTCTATCGATTGTGGTGCTTTAAAGAATGGTTTTTATGGCGATCATGCGTATACATTTGCCGTTGGCGAAATCGCTCCCGAAACCGAGAAACTACTTCAAGTGACTAAAGAATCATTATATTTAGGTATTAGAGAGTTTAAGGCCAATAATCGCGTTGGTGATGTTGGCTATGCGATCCAAAAATACTGTGAAGATCATGGTTATGGCGTGGTACGCGAATTGGTTGGTCATGGCTTAGGACGCACTATGCATGAGGATCCAGAGATGCCAAACTATGGAAAACGCGGACGCGGAAAGAAATTCGTTGACGGTATGGCGGTAGCTATCGAACCCATGATTAACTTAGGGACACAACGTATAAAACAACACCGTGATGGTTGGACTATTACGACTTTAGATAACAAACCTTCGGCGCATTTCGAGCATAATGTTGCTCTAATTGACGGTAAGCCAGAATTGCTTTCTACTTTTGCTTACATCTATGAAGCTTTAGGGATTAAGAGCAATGAAGAAGATGAGTTTCGTCGTGAGGCTTTGGTGCTTTAATTATTTTTACGCCGAGTTTCACGGAGAGACACAGAGCTCTCATTACTTCAATTAAAATAAAGATAACTAAGTAGATGAAAATTGCAGTGAAGCTTTAGTGATAATTATTACACCGAGATTCACAGAGTGGCACAGAGATACACGGAGCCTTTATTACTTTTATTAAAATTAAGTGATTAAATAGAAATGAAGTAGATGAATATTGTTGGAAAGTTTGGTGTTAGGATTATTACCCCAAGATTCGCAGAGGGGCAATGAGATGCACAAAGTGTTCTTTACTTTTATTAAAATTAAACATCATTGTATAATAAGATTTCAGAAAATATTATTGGAGCAGCTATTGAAGTGCATAAAGCACTTGGTCCTGGCTTATTGGAATCTGCTTATCAAGAATGTCTTTTTCATGAATTAAAAGCTATAGGCTATGCTGTGCAAAAAGAAGTTTCACGTCCCATTACTTATAAAGATTTAGAATTAAATCATGGTTATAGAATTGATTTGCTTGTAGAAAATAAAATTGTACTAGAATTAAAAACTGTTGAGAAATTTACAGATGTGCATACCGCACAAATTCTAACTTATATGAAGTTAGGTAATTTCCCATTAGGCTCGTTAATTAACTTTCACACAAAACTTTTAAAAAACGGTATCAAAAGATTCATAAACACTAACGAGTGAAAACTCTGTGTCTCTCTGCGATTCTCGGTGTAACAACTATGAAAAAAACTTTCAAATTAATTCTAAACACCATCCCAAGGCCTATATTAATAAGGTTAAGCTATGTTGTACGACCTATTTTAGCTACCTATCTAAAAGGTTCAACATACACCGATCCTATAGATGGAAAAAGTTTTAAATCCTTTCTACCATATGGCTACGGAAATCAACGAAGTAATGTACTATCACCTTCTACCCTGTCTTTAGAAAGGCACCGCCTTCTTTGGTTGTATATAAAAAATGAAACTTCCTTCTTTTCTGCCCCATTAAAAGTATTACACTTTGCTCCCGAGCAAGCATTTTATAAGCGGTTTAGACAAATGAAAAACTTGGATTATGTCACGACCGATTTAAATTCCCCTCTAGCCGACGTCAAAGCAGATATTTGTAATCTACCGTTCGAAGACGAATCTTTTGACATGATACTATGCAATCATGTTTTAGAGCATATTCCCGACGACACGAAAGCCATGCAGGAGCTTTATAGAATTTTGAGAAAAGGCGGCATGGGTATTTTACAAATTCCGCAAGATTTGAACCGGGAAAAAACTTTTGAAGACGATTCGATTACCGATAAAAAAGAACGCGCAAAAATATTCGGACAATACGACCACGTTCGTGTTTATGGCCGTGATTATTTCGATAAACTCCGAAACATAGGTTTTACAGTAGAAGAAGTAGATTATACTGCGAACCTTTCGCAAGACCTCATTGACCGCTATTGTTTAGCCCAAGGTGAAATTATCCCCGTCGTTAGAAAGTAAGCTGCTGGATAAAACAACTCGAAACACCTTTAGTAGTTACCTTTTTTGGTTCTTTAGCATCTTCAAATACATGTTTTCCACTTTCGTTCTTGCCCAAGGCGTACGGCGTAAAAACTTTAAACTAGATTTCACCGAAGGATTTTCATTAAAACATCTTATTTTAATAGTGTACCCCATGTACTCCCAGCCATAATGCGCCACGAGATCATTAATAATTTGCTCTAGTTTTACACCATGCAAGGGATTATTTGGTTGTGATTCCAAGAACGAGATTTTTTATTTTTAACGCCTTTTCAAAATGATCAAGCTTATTCGTTTGAATCCACCAGGTAGCAGCCTCCATTAACAACTCAGGATTATCATTTTTATTTTTAAAAAAAGCATAAAACGAAATACCTACTTGATCACCTTTAGCGGCAATTTTCTTATCGCAAACTTCTATAATTTTAGCTTTTAAAACGGTATTCATAATGTATGATTACCTCCCTTCGTTACTTCTTTTTGGGCGTCTGGATTTATTATTTCTTCCAGAATTTCTTCGTGACCCCTCTCCAGATCCTCCAGAGTTATTCGGTTTATTAGATTTACTTTTTTGAGGTCTTCGGTTTTGTCTGCCCTGACCTGGTTTTACAGGTACCGTTGATGCATTAGGATCAGGCTCGAAACCTTCAACAATGTCTACCGGAAGCTTTAACTCTATCAGTTTTTCGATATCACGTAAAAAAGTGGTTTCATCGGCACTCACTAAAGAAATAGCTTCACCTTTAGCTCCAGCTCTTCCTGTTCTACCAATGCGGTGTACATAATCTTCAGAAACATTAGGCAACTCAAAGTTAATCACGTGTGGTAATAACGGAATATCAAGTCCTCTAGCAGCAATATCGGTAGCAACCAAAACACGAACACGGCCCGATTTAAATCCTGATAAGGCTTTGGTTCTCGCACCCTGACTCTTATTTCCGTGAATGGCAGCTGCAGTTATTCCAGCCTTATCCATTTTCTCACATAATTTATTGGCCCCATGTTTTGTTCTGGTAAAAACAAGGACTTGTTTCCAATTACCATCGTTAATTAATTTAATAATCAAGCCTGTTTTTAAACCTTTTGCAACACGGTAAACCTTTTGATTAATCGCTTCAACCGTTGTGTTTTCTGGTGTGGCTTCAACTTGTACTGGCTGATTTAAAATACCATGAGCAAGTTTTTTAATATCCTTTGAAAAGGTTGCCGAAAACATCAAATTCTGACGTTTCTCTGGCATCATTTTAATCACTTTTTCTATATCTCTTAAAAAGCCCATATCCAACATACGGTCGGCTTCATCTAAAACAAAAATTTCTACACGTTTTAACGATAATAAACCTTGGTTTTGTAAATCTAGTAAACGCCCAGGAGTAGCTACTAAAATATCAACCCCCTGACGAATAGTTGCAGCTTGAGGTTTTTGGTTAACACCTCCAAAAATAACGGCACTACGTAAATTTAAAAACTCGCTATACTCTCTAACATTCGCATAAACTTGTGCTGCCAATTCCCGCGTAGGCGTTAAAATTAAAGCTCGAATGGGCTTGTATTTTTCCTTCGGATTTTCAGAAAGCAAATGTAATAGTGGTAAAGTAAAACCAGCTGTTTTTCCTGTTCCTGTTTGTGCCGATGCTAAAACATCGTGTCCCTCTAATACGGGTGGGATGGCTTTTTCTTGAATTGGAGATGGTGTTGTGTATCCTTTTTTGCTAATGGCTTTTAGCAGGGCTTCAGACAGTCCCAAAGATTGAAATGACATATAACGTATTTATGAAGCACACATACAAAATTATAGTCTACTTCTTTAAGTGTGCAAAGGTACAGCTAATTTTGGCAATTAAATGAAATACTTGCTGTTGTGTAACAAATTTGTTAAATAATTTAAGGGAACACTTGTCTACTTAACCCAATTCCTTTCATAAAAAAAATACGAATCTTAAAATATTTTACTAAATTGCAATCGATTACAATTAAACAAAAACATGTTCAATAGAAGCCTAATAAATCTTTGTTTATGCCTTGTATTGGTGTTTACTACCTGCACATCCTGTTCTAATAAAAAAAAGGTTTTAAAGCATAAAGAGAAACCACGAATTATAATAAGCAGCGATATTGGTGGTACCGATCCTGACGACAACCAATCGATGACGCACCTTTTGATGTATAATGATTTGTTTACCATTGAAGGACTTGTTTCGTCACCTTCTTATGGCAAAGGGAGTACTTCTGAAATTTTACGCATGATAGATTTATATGAAAAAGATCTACCAAGACTTCAAAAACACAGTCAAGACTTCGCTGAACCCGATTACTTACGTTCGATTACAAAACAGGGACGTCAAGGCAATGCGCCTTATTCAGGTTATACAACAGCCACCAAGGGCTCCAATTGGATTATAAAATGTGCTAAGGATGATAAACCTGAACCCTTGTGGGTTTTAGTATGGGGTGGTCTAGAAGATGTCGCTCAAGCACTTCATGATGCTCCCGAAATTCAAAATAAAATTAAAGTGTATTGGATTGGTGGCCCTAATAAAAAATGGAGCGCCAACAGCTACGCCTACATTGCAGCGCATTTTCCAGACCTTTGGTTTATTGAAGTTAATGCGTCCTATTATGGTTTCTTCTCAGATAATGTCATGATAGATAGTATTAATAGCACCAATTATTTTGAGAAATATATACATGAAGCCGGACATCTAGGAAAAGATTTTAAGAACTATTATAATGGCGAAGTTAAAATGGGCGACACCCCATCGCTTCTTTATGTAATGAACGGCAACCCTGAAAACCCTGCAGGTGAAAGCTGGGGAGGCAGTTTCGAGACTTTTAACCACAGTCCAAGAATTGTACACCACGGCGTAACAACTTTAAAAGATACGGTTGCCTTTTGTTCAATCAATGAATTTCACTTAAAAGGACCTGTAACTAATATTCCCAAAGACTCCATTTGCTTTTGGATGGAGGTTCCTTTTGGAAAATCTACTCAAAAATGGCCTGGATACTACTTAGGCGAAGGTGATTATGCCATAAAATACATTCCCAAAAAAGCAGAAATTTTAAACTATACATTCACGTCTGAGATTCCAGAAATTAATGGATTAAAAGGCGCTCTTGTAGTCGATAATTTTTGGCCAGGAAAAAAACATAAAACCGATTATCAATTAGGTAATAATTGGTACACCGATAAAGCAGATAAAAACCTTTACGACGGTAAAATTCAAGGTGGTAAAACCATCTCGAAATGGCGAGAAGAAAGTTTATTAGACTGGGCAAAACGCTGGGCATGGCTGAAAGATGAATAAAATTAAATCAAAGTAGAAAAAATGATTCATAAACAATTTTTAATCGCCCTTTTCCTGCTCATAACTTCAATAAAAGCATTTACTCAAAATGAGATCATAAAACCACGAATTATTGTGACTTCCGATGGTGAAATTGATGACGAATGTTCTATGGTACGTTTTTTATTATATGCTAACGAATGGGATATTGAAGGCATTATCACTTCCAGTTCGCAATACCATTGGCAAGGACATAAATGGGCTGGCGATGATTGGATAGATCCTTACTTGGAAGCTTATGAAAAAGTGTATCCTAATTTAATAAAACACAAAAAAGATTACCCTACACCCGACTATCTAAAATCAATAACCTTTCTTGGAAATGTAAAAGCAGAAGGCGAAATGGATTTAATAACTCCTGGCTCGCAGCAGATTGTTAAAGTACTTTTAGATGAATCGGATAACAATCCTATTTGGGTACAAGCCTGGGGTGGCACCAATACCCTTGCACGTGCCTTAAAAACCATTGAAGAAAATCATCCAGACAAAATGGAATCGGTTGCTAAAAAACTGCGCTTTTTCTTTATTTGGGAACAAGACAATACCTATCAAAGCTACATTAAACCCCATTGGGGAAAATACAACATACAAACCATTATTTGCGACCAGTTTTGGGCTATAGCTTACCAATGGGATAAAATAATGCCTCAAGATAAAATAGACTATTTCAGAAACCATTGGATGAAATCTAACATCCTAGAAAATCATGGGCCACTATATTCGTTATATGAAGCTTATAAAGGTGGTGGTGATAAAGAAGGTTTTATAGCAGGCCCCATAAAAATGAAAGGTGATTTCCGATCGGAAGGTGATTCGCCAGCATTCATTTACACCATTAACACAGGATTGCGCTCTTTAGAGTCTCCAGATTACGGAGGTTGGGGAGGTCGTTATGTAAATATTCGAGAGAACACTTGGTTAGACCCTGTTCCTGAAACCAACTATAACTATCCAGAAGGAAGATGGTATACAAAAACCGCTTGGGGAAGAAATTATATGCGCAATGTGTATCCAGAAAACCAAGACTTAATGAACAGCTATTTTAAACCTATTACACGTTGGGCTGATGCTTTGCAAAATGATTTTGCAGCTCGCGCCGATTGGTGTATCAAACCTTATGAAGAGGCCAATCATCCACCCGTTGTGAAATTGAAAAACAAATTAAACATCACTGCTAAACTAGGTGATAAAATTAGCTTAAACGCTAAAGGAACTTTTGATCCCGATGGCGACAAACTAAAATATAGGTGGTGGCAATATGAAGAAGCTGACACTTATAATGGGGTAGTTTCAATTAATAATGCTTCTTCAAAAAAGGCATCATTAGTCATTCCTAGCGATGTTAAAAACGGTAAAACCATTCATATTATTTGTGAAGTATCAGATAATGGGTCGCCTCAATTAACCAGGTATCAACGTATTATCATAACTATATCTAATTAACTTTAGCTAACCATAAATCAATGAAAATCCTATTTTTCAGTATTTCATTTCTTTTAATCGGACTTCATTTTCAAGCACAGCAACTTGCTTTTCCAACCGCCGAGGGCTACGGAAAATACACTAAAGGCGGTCGCGGAGGTACAGTTTACGAAGTGACTAATTTAAATGATTCTGGAGTTGGAAGTTTACGAGCAGCCGTTGAAGCATCAGAACCACGCACTGTAATTTTTAAAGTATCTGGAACCATTTCACTGGAAAGTGCTTTACGGATTAAACATCCGTACATTACCATTGCAGGACAAACAGCTCCTGGCGATGGTATTTGCGTTAAAAAGAATCCCATTGTCATTGACGCCGATCATGTTATAATAAGATACATAAGAGTGCGACTAGGAAACGAAACGAAGAACGATACAGATGCCGTTTCCAGCAGATACACCAAAAACATTATTTTGGATCATATTTCGGCCAGTTGGAGTATTGATGAAACCATGTCGGTTTACCATTGCGAAAATATAACCGTACAGTGGTGTATTATTTCCGAAAGTATGTTCGATTCAAACCATGTAAAAGGCACACATGGATTTGGCGGCATTTGGGGATCAAATTATAGCTCCTACCACCATAACCTTATCGCGCATCATAGCAGTCGAAATATGAGAATGGCTTCAGGTTCTGGCTACACCGATTACAGAAACAATGTCATTTATAATTGGGGCTATAATAGTTGTTATGGTGGCGAAAACCAACAAGTGGGTAATCCAAAGTTTGCTTTTTCAAAATTCAATATGGTTGCCAATTATTATAAACCAGGGCCAGCAACACAACCTGGCGAGGTTTCTTATCGCATAGCAAATCCTTCTAAAAGAAAAACCAATTCCGATTTCGGGAGTTGGTATATTGCTAATAATGTTGTTGAAGGCTATAATGAAATCTCTAATAACAACTGGAACGGCGGGGTACAACCACAAGGAGGTGAGGAAAATTTACAGTTTGTAAAATCTGAAAAACCTTGGGAAGCCATGCCCATCAATCAGCAATCGGCTGAAGAAGCTTTTAATTTAGTGCTTGAAAATGCTGGTGCTATTTTGCCCAAACGTGATATTATAGACACGAGAATAGTTAAAGAAACTAAAGGTGGTTTTGCTACTTTTGAAGGTGGCTCTTACAAATTAAAACATAAGGTTGCCGATACATCGAAAAAAACCGGAATTATAAATACCCAAAATGATGTTGGTGGCTGGCCAGAACTTAAAAGTCTGCCTGCTCCAACAGACACCGATCACGATGGCATGCCAGATGCTTGGGAAGATGACCATCAATTAGATAAAACCAATCCTGAAGACAGAAATAAATTAGCGCCCGATGGATATACCATGCTAGAAAAATATTTAAACGGTATAAAATAGTATAGCGTCTAAAACTTAATGAGAATTACTTGTTTCTCTGCTTTAATTTGTTATTTTATGTACAAGATTAAAAACTAAATTTTAATAGATTCTGATTTCAATTCAGGGCACATAAAATCAACATAAAACATCATGGGAAAAGGCGATAAAAAAAACGAAAAGAGGCAAAATAAACAGAGGAACTTTTGGAGCAAGACGCCCAAAAATAAAAAAGAAACCTTCTGTTGAGAGTAAAATTAATATTGGAAACAAAGCACAACCCAAATAGGCTGCGCTTTTGTTTTTTTAAGCCCTATCTTATAAAAACCAAATCATTCTCTTTAGACATAGGCTCGCTATAACTATAGCCTTCGTAGTTAAAGCCTTTTAAATCGTCTATGGTTTTCGCATTGGTATCCACTACGTAACGTGCCATTAAGCCGCGGGCCGCTTTAGCATAAAAAGAAATCATTTTATATTCGCCATTTTTAAATTCTTTAAAATTAGCCGTTACCACAGGTACTTTAAGCGCTTTAGTATCAACCGCTTTAAAATATTCGTTACTGGCTAAATTTAAAAACAGCTCATCATCTTCCAACTCTTCATTAAGGGCTTTGGTGATGTCTTTTTTCCAAAATTCGTATAGATTTTTCTTGGTGCCTACAGGAAATTTAGTTCCCATTTCCAAACGGTATGGCTGTATTAAATCGGTAGGTTTTAAAATACCATACAAACCAGAAAGAATACGAACTGTGTTGTTAAGCGTTTCTATTTTATCCTCTGGAATGGTGTACGCATCCAAACCACGATACACATCGCCATTAAAAGTATATACTGCCGGTCGGGCATTATCGGTGGTGAAAGGCAATTCCCAAGCTTGATTACGCTCGTAATTGAGTTGCCCCAAAGCATCAGAAATACTCATGAGTTTCGATAAACTTTTGGCCGATTTCTTTTTAAGTAATTTATTTAAACGCTCCGATTGCTTTAAAAACTGCGCTTCTGTATGTTGCGATGTTGGTAATTCACTTTCAAAATCTAAGGACTTTGCTGGAGATATAACTAATTTCATAAATATCTTTTTGTTGTTTTCGCTTTCGCGGAATTTGGTAATACTTCTACCAAACTTTTTATTTTCAATTCAAATTTACAACTCCTATCCTATTTTTTAAATCTTGGTTAAGAATTATTTCTGATGCCACTATAGAATGAATTGATGTTTAAAGCTGATTTCATTTTTTAAAATGCCACACGGAAACAACAGATTTAAAAACAACCCAATTTAACATGGGTTTAGCAGCTTATTCCTCAGCTTAGATCTTAATTTTAAGTACTTTTGCGCCATATTTCCACATTATGAAAATTACAGGAAAACGCTATTTAGATTATTCATCATATATAAAATCTACCTTTGGTGAGCGAGTTCAGAAAATATCACTAAACATTGGTTTTTCATGTCCTAATAGAGATGGCTCAAAAGGTTATGGTGGTTGCACCTATTGCAATAACGAAACCTTTAATCCAGACTATTGTGAACCTTCAAAAAGCATTAGCTTACAGTTAACCGAAGGAATTTCGCGTTTTTCAAAAAAATATAAAGCTCAAAAATACCTCGCCTATTTTCAGGCCTATACCAATACTTATTCCGATTTTGAATCTTTAAAAGCCATGTACGACGAGGCCTTAAATGTTCCTGGCGTTGTAGGCTTAGTTATTGGCACTAGGCCAGACTGCATTTCAGATGAAGTGATCGATTATTTAGCGCTTCTTTCAAAAACAGCACACATCTCTTTAGAATTTGGTGTAGAAAGCACCTTAAATAAAACATTAAAAAGAGTAAACCGTTGCCATACTTTTGAAGACACCATAGCGGCTTATGAAAAATGTAAAAATAAAGGTTTTCACCTTGGTGCTCATGTCATCATGGGTTTACCGGGCGAATCGAAAGCCGAACTATTAAATCATGCAGCAACACTTTCTAAGCTTCCCATAAACAGTTTAAAAATGCATCATTTACAAATTGTTAAGCAATCGATAATGGCCTACCAGTACAAACAAAACCCTGAAGATTTCAACTTATTTTCTTCCGAAAATTATATTGAATTTATAGCGGAATTTATTGGTTTACTTCGACCAGACATTATTATAGAACGCTTTGTGAGCGAAGCACCAAAAGACTTACTGATTGCACCAAATTGGCATGGGCTTAAAAATTTTGAGGTTGTTGATAAAATTGATAAAAAACTTACCGCTTTAAACACCTGGCAAGGTAAGTATTACAACGCTATAAATACCAAAACTAAAGCCTAAAATTAGAACAACCATTAACTAAAAGAACATTAGAAGTGTTAAGTTTATAAGTCACATAATTACGCTACTACAATCTTATAAACCTTTAAAAGTCCCGCAAGGCCATCTGCAGAAAACTTGGCGCCTTTTATTTTATTCTGTTCGGGGTGGATGTTATAATTGGTTGCAGTTCTAAAATCTGTGCGTTCTAAATTGCTGTTATTAAAAGTTGAACCTTGTAAATCGCAGTTGTTAAGCGAAACTTGTCTTAAATCGGCTTCGGTAAACTCGACTTCATGGCATTTAGAGTTTTCAAATTTTGATGTCTTTAAATCGACTTGATAAAACGACGTGTGATTTAGTATGCCATTCAAAAAATGAACGGAAAACCCAAAATCGTTACAGGTTTCAAAATGTAAACCCAACATTTTACAATCTTGAAATTTCACATCCTGAAATGCGGTGTTAGTAATGTTTGCCGAACTTAAATTACAATCGATAAATTCGCACTCTAAAAAGTTGATGCCATTTAAAAACGATTTAGAAAAATTACAATTTATAAAGGTGCAATATTCATAATCACCATGAGGAAGCCGATTTTCGGTAAAATCTTGTTGATTAAAAGTTTGATCTTCTACCATATGTTTTTACAAAATGGTTTTTCTTTTTAAAAGTACTAATTTTTATCCACCACACTTAGGGCTAAACGGATTTTAAAATAGTCTAGATCGGCATTAAAATAATCGTAATAAGGACGTAAAGCACTTGGGGCATCAAGTTCTTGCTTTGCTTTTCGAACGGCTTCAATTTCTGTTTTTGAAACAAAATCATGAATATTCACTGCTTTTCCTGAGCTGTGCAATTTAGCGATATGTGAATAAATGGTCGTGGTGGAAAGTTTACGTTCCATTGAAATTTCTTCCACACTTAAACCCGATTTATAAAGTTCGTAAGTGACTAAATGGGTCGCCTTCTTTTTGGGCTTATTCACTTTAGAACCCATAAAATCTAAAATCTCGGCCATAAACTCATCGCCATAAACTTCAAGCTTACGCTGTCCTACACCACTTATGCTTAAAAAGTCCGATTCACTTAATGGACGCTCTCGTTCAATTTCCTTTAAGGTCGCATCACTAAAAACTAAATATGCCGGAATATCTTCTTCTAAAGCAATTTTATAACGCAACTGGCGTAAGCGCTCAAACAAGCTGTTTTCAACAGTTTTAACACGAGTTTTCGAAGTTGATTTCGGCTTGCGTTTTACACGTTCCTTCACTTTTGGTTCCGGAATATGAACTGGTTTTGTTAATGAGACTTTAGCGCCTTCAAACAAAACTTTGTTAGAAAACTCGGTAAGTCGGAGGACATTATTTTTATGAAAAGCGATTTCACAAAACCCTTGATTTATTAATTGAATTATTAAATGCTGCCAATCGCGATAGGCGATTTCTCTACCAATCCCAAAGGTTTTTAATTGGTTATAACCTTTATCCAAAACCGTGGCATTTTGCGACCCTCGAAGTACATCGATTACGGTTCCTATAGGTTCTGCTTGCTTTAAACGATATACGGCCGACAGAATTTTTTGAGCAAATATGGTACCATCAAAAAACTGTGGCGGGTTTTTACAAACATCGCAGTTTCCACAATTTTCGGCAAGCAATTCTCCAAAGTAGCTAAGCAAAATTTTTCTACGACAAGTGGTTGCTTCACTAAACTGCTTCATACGGTCGAGCTTCGCAATTTGAAACGCTTCATTTGATGCACCACTGGCAAAATTCCGAAGTTGAATTACATCAGCATAACTATGAAATAGCAAAGCGTGTGATTTTAATCCATCCCGTCCAGCACGACCAATTTCCTGATAATAGCCTTCTATATTTTTAGGCATATTATAATGCACGACCCAACGTACATTAGATTTGTCGATACCCATACCAAAAGCAACCGTAGCACAAACGACTTGGGTTTTATCATAAATAAATGACTCTTGTACTTTAGACCTTTCCTCAAAATTCAAACCCGCATGATAGGCTTTCGCCGAAATCCCATTAGTTTTAAGCTTTTTAGCCAATTGCTCGGTGGTTTTTCGGCTTAAACAATAAACAATACCCGATTGATTAGGCGTTTTGTTTATAAACTTTACGATTTGAGATATTCTATTATCGGCAGGGCGGACTTCAAGTTCAATATTTTCTCGATCGAAAGACGAAATAAATTGTTGCGCATGTTCAATACGTAATTGCTTCGCGATGTCGGTTCGTGTGGCTTTATCGGCAGTGGCCGTTAAGGCTATAAATGGTGTATTAGGCAGGGTACCTTTTAAAAATCCTAGTTGCTGATATGATGGTCGAAAATCGTGTCCCCAAGATGAAATACAGTGCGCCTCATCAATAGCGACACAACTGATATATTTTTCATTAATGATATTTTGAAGCGACGCGAGGCTCTCTGGAGCCACATACAGTAGTTTTAAGTCGGCTTGAATAACACGTTCTATAATAAGATCTTGTTCGGAAGCACTCTGACTGCTATTAAAATACGAAGCCGAAATACCATTGGCATTTAAACCATCTACTTGATCTTTCATCAAAGCAATTAATGGCGAAATGACTAGGGTAACACCTTCAAAACTTAGGGCTGGTAATTGGAAACACATCGATTTTCCGCCACCAGTAGGCATGATAACCAAGCAATCTTTTTTGCTTAAAACCGTTTCAATAATCGCTTTTTGCTGTGCCCGAAACGTATCGTATCCGAAGTACGTTTTTAAATTAGAAAACAATTTATCCTTAGTTTCTGTAGTGTGCATTAAGCTTTTTTATGAAAGAAGATTTTAGCGGTTTACTACCACTCTCTTAATTTATTCAAAGCTTCAAGTGCTTCAATTTCCTTCTGCGGAATAACCTTTAAAAATGATGGATGCTGCTCGATGGCATATTCAATTTTAGTAATGATATCGTCTGTAGAATCATTATCGTAATCAATTTCTAAAGGTTCTTTTATTTCAAAAGATTGTAAGATATTTTTCTTTTTAATTCTTAAGCCTTTCTTATCGAACGAACGTCGAAAACCGTCAATAACAATAGGAACAACAATAGGTTTGTAACGCTTTATAATATGAGCGGTACCTTTTCTAACCGGTTTAAATGGCGTCGTGGTTCCTTGCGGGAAAGTAATTACCCAACCATCGTCTAGCGCTTTTCCAATATTAGAAATATCACTCATTTTAACCTGTCTGTTCACATCTTTACCTTCCGATCGCCAAGTACGCTCGATACTAATCGAACCCATATAAGCTAATATTTTAGGCAGTAACCCAGCTTTCATGGTTTCTTTGGCTGCAACATAATAGATGTTTAATTTCGGATTCCAAATGTAACCTACGTTTTTAATCGAATCTACACGACCGCTTAAACTCGCGTTAAAAACATGAAACATCGACACCACATCGGCAAAATAAGTTTGATGATTTGATATGAATAAAACGTTGGTATCGGGTAGATTTTTAATCACTTCAGAACCCTCGATTTGAAGTTCATTAAACCCTCTAAAGCGTCTATGTGTAAGCAATCCGAAAATTCGAATTAGCCACTTTTTTAATATTAATATGTGTCCGAATGGATTTTTCTTAAACAATCCCATAAATCACGCGTCAATTTTTCAGTTGGTGGTGCAAATGTAGTAAATCTCGTAGATTATATAAGTGCTTTTAACAGGTCTTTAATTTCACTAAGCATCATGGCGGTTGCGCCCCACACCACATGACCATTTAAATTAAAAGCAGGCACCTCGACTTCAGGACTATAAGAGCTTTTTACTTTTTTAGTAATTAGGAAACTATCGTCTAAAAAATCGTTTAAAGAAACTTCTATAACAGATTCAACCTCATCATCTTGCTTTATAAATTTTGGTGTTTCACGACTTAGCCCCAGATACGGCTGCACGTAAAAATTACTTGGCGGTATGTACACCGGTGTGAGCTCTTTTACCACTTCCACATGCTCCATAGGCACCCCAACTTCTTCGAAAGTTTCGCGTAAAGCCGTAAACTCTAAAGACGCATCATCCGGTTCGAACCGTCCCCCTGGAAAAGCTACCTGTGCCGAATGCACCCCTTTATAGGTCTTTCTTAATATTAAAACAAAGTGTGTTTTATGAAACTTATTGGGATAAAACAAGACTAAAACGCCCGCTAATTTGGCATTTTTGATAGCCGATTTCTGATTTCTAAGAAACTCATGACGAAAGGAAGGCACCATTTTAAAGTGCGATGTTTCGCCTAATACGGGTATATTTTCTATTTTTGAAAGCGCCTGTAAAAATGTATCAAAATTCATTCGAAAATATTTTCAGTGAATAACAAAATTATAATTAATGAAGTTTAATCTTATTTTTTGTTTTTTATGTCTTCTAATTTTAAACTGTGAAGATAAACAAACTAAAAAGAAGCCTAGCTCTGAAGCCCAAGTTGAAACCAAGGAAACACCAAAATCAACCAAGTCTACTATAAAACAGACTCGTGAGTTCCCTAAGTTAACCGACAAAAATGCGATGGATTTTTTCTTGGAATACGACAAGCATCACAAGGAAAATAAGGTGCGTATTACCACCGATTTTGGCACCATAGACATCCTACTTTATAACGAAACCAAGTTTCATCGTTCCAATTTTATTTGGCTAACGAAGCAAAAATACTTCAATAACACCCAGTTTTACCGTGTGATTGATAACTTCATGGTTCAGGCTGGAAATAGCGATGATAAAGAAACGGTAAGAAAACGTGAATACATAGGCAAATACCTCTTGCCTCCAGACACCAAACGCGGTTTTAAACACGACAGAGGTGTTATTTCTATGCCGAGCAGCGAAATTGATAATCCGCATAAACTAGCCTCACCGTATGAATTTTTTATTGTTCAGCAAGAAGGAGGCTCACATTTTTTAGATGGGGATTACACCATATTTGGACATGTTACTAAAGGTATGGATGTGGTTGATAAAATTGCGGGTGTAGATACCGATCGTGCCGACTGGCCGAATAAAAACATTTATATACGTAATGTTGAGATTATAGAATAGCTTAGGATAAAATACACTTTATTAGAGGATATTATTTATTTCGAAATTTATAAACTTTTGATAACACACCCCTTAATCCCCTCTTTTTAGAGGGGAAACTCATACGCAACAGTTTGTCTCCTAATAAGGAGGGATTAAGGGAGGTGTATTATTGTTGAAATTAGAATTGTAAATTTGAAAGCGATAAAGTATGCTTCAAGGTAAAAGGTTTGTTGTTTCATTATCATAATAAAAAACCTTTAAACGTTCAACAACACACCCCTTATTCCCCTGTTTTTAGAGGGGAAACTCATACGCAACAGTTTGTCTCCTAATAAGGAGGGATTAAGGGAGGTGTTTTTATTAGGTTTCAGCGAAAAAATTCACTCTTTTTAATCCCCTTGATTGTTGTACAAATTCGGTAATGCAATCTTAAAAATAACGGCTAATAAACGAATCACGATAACCACAACCCCAGCGATAATAAAAATAAAGTTACCTTCAATTGGCAATAATTTCAAAAGAAAATAAGTGATCCCTCCTAAAATACAGGCGGTTGCATAAATTTCCTTTCTAAAAATAACGGGGATTTCGTTACATAACACATCACGTACAACACCTCCAAAACATGCTGTTATGGTGCCAATTGCAATGCAAATTACGGGATGTAAACCAGCGTTTATTCCTCTTTCAACACCTACAACGGTGTACAAACCTATTCCAATAGTATCAAATAAAAATAGTGAGGTTCGTAAATAATTAAGTTTACTTCTAAAAATAATTCCGAAAATCGAAGCGCCAATAATCACGTAAGAATACACAATATTAGTCATCCAACTTACGGGCGTAACACCAATTAAAATATCACGTAAAGTACCCCCTCCTACCGAGGTTACGAAAGCAATTATAAGAATACCAAATAAATCCATTCGCTTTTTAAGAGCCACTAAAACTCCTGATATAGCGAAGGCCGCTGTTCCAAAAATCTCAACGATATAAAACATAATATATCTTTAAATTATATGTTCTTAAAATAATTTAGGAAAGTGTCATATTTACTTTCGCGGCGCAAAAGTACTTCTCTATTTACATATTTTGAGTATAAAAATTATAATCTTTTAAAATAACGCTAATAAATTCTGTATCCGATTTTTGCTTCACCTCTTTTATGCCTGTCACCTCTAATATTTTCTCACGAAGTTTGATTAAGGTTCTGTAATCTTTTGAAAGCTTTGAGGTATTAAACATCTCTTTTATGATACGAGCATCGTTATCAGATAGTTTAATAACATTGGGATAGCTTGGTTTATAATTTTCGGTAAGATTTTCTAAAATAGTATGACTGATGTTCACCTTATCTTTTAAAACAATAACAGCAGTTCCGGCGGCCATATCGCCTATACGTTGTGTTTTTTTATTCATGGACATAACAAAAAAGCCTAATCCGAAAATATAAATATCAACGATTCTAAAAAACCAACGCACCACATAATCAGAAAAAGACGCCTGATAGCCATCAATTTTCACCACTCTAATTTTCATGATTCGCTTGCCTAAGGTTTGTCCGTTAAACAGCGACTCTAACGCTAAAGTGTAAAACATTACGGGGAAACTAAGCAGGGTATTCACCGCGATTTGAGACCATTGATCCATGTTATCAAAAACACCAAAAGAGCTTGCTAAAACCATTAAATAGCCAATTTTTATAGCCATATCAATAATAAAAGCCAACAAGCGCTCTCCTGCTCCTGAAGCATTAAACGATATTTTTACATTTTGGGTGGTGTTAATTTGTAACTCTGACATTTTATATTTTAATTTATCAAATATATGAGGGAAGTTTCATTCATCAAGCAAAATAAGGAAAAATGGTTAAGTTTTGAAAAGGCCATTTTCAATAACGATTTTGAAAGTCCAGATGAGCTGGCTACACAATACATTCATGTGGTAAACGACTTGGCTTATGCACAAACTTATTACCCTAAAAGTAAGGTGGTTGTTTACCTCAATCAATTAGCCGCCAAAGCCTTTCAAAAAATTTATAAAACCAAACGAGAGGATACGAATCGGATTATATCTTTTTGGAAAACTGAAATTCCACTCATTTGTTACGAATACCGAAAATTTATTTACATCGCTTTTATGGTGTTTTTCGCCTTTACCTTTATTGGGGTGATCTCTGCTGCCAACGACGGTGCCTTTGTGCGTTCTATTTTAGGCGACCATTACGTAAACATGTCGTTAGAAAACATTGAAGCCGGCGATCCTGTGGCCGTCTATAAAAGTGGCAGTAATTGGGGCAGTTTTATTGGCATCACCATTAATAACCTAAAAGTGGGTATTATAGCGTTTGTTATGGGTGTGTTTTTAGGTATTGGAACCCTTTACATCATGTTTAAAAACTGCATTATGCTGGGCTCCTTTCAATATTTCTTTTATGAAAAAAATGTGTTCTGGGAAAGCGTTCGAGGTATCTGGATTCACGGCTCTATGGAAATATTCGCCATTGTTATTGAAGCGGCGGCTGGATTAATTTTAGGAGCTAGTATTCTATTTCCTGGTACCCATTCGCGATATACTTCCTTTAAAAAAGGCGCTAAAATTGGTGTAAAAATTTTAATTAGCACCTTCCCTTTTACTTTTGCTGCTGGTTTTTTGGAAGGTTTTATTACCAGATATTCTAATGTGATGCCACATGCCTTATCGGTTTTTATCATTTTAAGCACCTTGAGTTTAATCTCTTATTATTATTTAATTTACCCCTTTAAAATTCAGAAGCAAATCACTTCAACTCCAACTACAAGTACTTTAACCGTTTGAAATTAACACCCCCATATCTTAGTCTTTTTATTTTGATGCTGTGTTGCTGTGTTCAAACGAATTTTGCTATCACAATATCTCAAAACCCTAATCAGCTTAGACATTTTGATGACGATTTTAAATCGCGCTATCAAGACGAGCGATTTAACTATCAAGGTCGAGCAGTTGTTAGGCGTACTAAATCGGGGTCTGGAGTTTATGAAACCAACAGAAACGGTGAAGCCACCAATGAACCACTTGAAACCGAAGAAGAAAACAACCAACGCGATTTTCATATTAACCTAGGCCCTTTAGGATGGTTTTTCTACCTCGCTATTGCCTTGGCGGTTGTTGCTTTAGTTTATTTACTGGTTAAAGAAGGTGGCAGTGGTTTGTTCTCAACAAAAAGAAACAAATCGCTTATCCCTGATGAAGACATTACTGCAGAGAATATTGAAAATATAGATATTGAGACTTTAATAAAACAAGCTGAAAACGACACTAATTTTCGACTTGCCATACGTTATTACTACTTGCTTACTTTAAAAACATTAAGCCGAAATGACCTCATTACTTTTGAAGATGATAAAACAAATGCCGAATACTTAACCGAACTACAACAAACGGCACACTTTAAAAATTTCGGATATATCTCGTACCTCTATAATTACATTTGGTACGGCGAATTCCCTGTTGATTTACAGAAATACCAAAAGGCTAAAACACATTTTACTGACTTCCTAAAACCGTTAAAATCATGAGAAAAGTTTTAGTGGTTGTCATCATCCTAATTACGCTCATTATAACTGCAGCTGTCGTGCTCAGTATTTCTAGCACCAAAACAGTCGATTGGGAAGAATCTTTTAACGAAAAAAGTAATAAACCTTACGGACTTAGCATCCTATATAAGGAACTGCCTCGAATTTTTGAAAATCACGCGTTTCGAACCGTTTACCATCAACCGGCTAGTTACTTACGCGCACATTCCGATGGAGGTTATGGCGAATTCATTGCTGAAGGGAGCTACCTTATTTTCGGTAACTCAAATTATTTGGAAGATGATTCCATTGATGAATTGCTTCAGTTTGTGGATTCAGGAAACACACTTTTCATTTCCGATTACAGCTTTCCACAGAAAATAAATGACACTTTAGCCCTTGAAACTAAATACATCAAAAATCAGAAAGACAGTATTTCATACCTCTCTCTAACGGATTTCGATCTACCTGATATCAAAATTGATAAAAATCAGGGCGACTCCTATTTTTCATCTTTTAATAAAGAAAAACATACCGTTTTAGGTTATTCCAAAATAGATTATAAACACGCTAATTTTTTAAAAGTTCCCTTTGGAGCAGGTTTTATTTATCTTCATACCGAACCCAAAGCCTTTACAAACTATAATTTACTAGCAGAAAATCGCTATCAATATATTGAAGGGGTACTCGCCTACTTACCTGAAAAAGATCTCTATTTCGATTCCTTTACCAAAATACAAACCCCTTACAGCCCTGACGTTGAACAAGAATCCAATCTTTCGTGGTTTTTACAACAGCAATCATTTCGTTGGACCTGGTACACCGCATTAGTGTTTACTATTTTATTTATGATTTTTAACGCCAAACGCAGACAGCGTATTATTAAAATTATAACCCCTTTACAAAATACCTCGGTGGCCTTTGTGAAAACCGTTTCTAATTTATACTTTGAAACCAAAGACCATAAAAACCTTATTGATAAAAAAATCACTTATTTTTTAGAGAAAATTAGAATTGAATTTCATTTAAACACACAGGTTTTAGACGAAGAATTTATAAATCGATTGGCCGCCAAATCGGGTAAAAAAGCTGAGGATGTTAAAATTTTAATCAACTATATCAAATGGTTAAAAACGCAAGAAGCCGTTACGGAAGCCCAATTAATCAAACTAAACAAATTCATTGAAGCCTTTAATTCAAAATAATTATGGACGAGAATAACACCCCACAAGAACATCAAGATTATTTACCAAACCATGAAAATAGCACGGTATCTACATCACAAACGGAGGCTAATAATCTACAGTTTCAAAACCGTTTAGACCTTAGCGCATTACAAGCCAGCGTTCAAAATATAAAGGCTGAAATAGGTAAAGTTATTGTTGGCCAAACCGACATGGTCGACATGCTTATTGCTTCGCTTTTAGCTAAAGGACATTCGTTAATTGAAGGGGTTCCTGGAGTCGCAAAAACGGTTACGGCCAAACTATTGGCCAAATCTTTAAGTGTTGATTTTAGCAGGATTCAATTTACCCCCGATTTAATGCCTAGTGATATTTTAGGAACGTCCATTTTCAACCTAAAAAATTCAGAATTCGAATTCAAAAAAGGGCCTATTTTCTCAAATATGATTCTTATTGATGAGATTAACCGATCGCCAGCCAAAACACAGGCCGCTCTTTTTGAGGTGATGGAAGAACAGCAAATTACCATCGATGGACATCAATATGCTTTAGATGCACCTTTTATGGTTTTAGCCACTCAGAACCCTGTAGAACAAGAAGGGACTTACCGCCTACCAGAAGCGCAATTAGACCGTTTTTTGTTTAAAATTGATGTGGATTATCCCAATTTAGAAGAAGAAATTGAAATTATTAGTCGTGAGCACCTTTTACAAGATAAAGCGAAAACAGATGAAATCACGTCTTTTTTAACCGCATCACAAATTATAAGCTATCAAAATCTCGTGACGCAAGTTATTGTGGAGAAACACCTTATTAACTACATCGCGCAAATTATTGTGGCCACTAGAAGCAATCAGTTTTTATATTTAGGTGCTTCTCCTCGTGCTTCTATTGCCATATTAAAAGCGAGTAAGGCCTTTGCCGCCATGACGGGTCGTGATTTTGTAACGCCTGAAGACATCAAACGAGCTGCAGTTCCAGTGCTTCATCACCGTGTTATTGTTACACCAGAGCGTGAAATGGAAGGCGTGAGCAGTAAACAAATTATAAAACAAATTATTGAAAATGTGGAGATTCCGAGGTAAGGGCTGGAGGCAATATGCTGTAGGCTATATGCAGCATAAAACATACGGCATATGGCCTACCGCATACAGCATAACCAAAAACCAATAACCAACAACCATCAACCATTAACCAATTTGAAACTCCTAAAACCATTTTACATACAACCTCGTTTTTTTTATGCCGGTATTGGCATTGTTGTGTTGTTTGCATTGAGCTACTTTGTTCCATTCTTATTCTTGGTGGCACAGTTACTCATTTTGGTATTATGTGTTGTTTTTATTTTAGATATACTCCTCATATTTATAGGTAAAAATAAGGTTGAAGGTGAACGGATTTTACCAGATAAGTTTTCGAATGGAGACATGAATTTAGTGGAAATCACGATTAAAAATAATTATCCCATTAAGGTTTGTTTTGAGATTATTGATGAGATTCCTGAGCAATTTCAAGTACGGGATTTTAAGCTAGAACGCTTGATAAACGCTAAAAAAACGGAAACTATCCCCTATCATTTAAAACCTAGCGAACGTGGTGTTTACCAATTTGGAGATTTAAACGTATACGCTTCATCGGTTTTAAAAATGGTAGCCAAACGCTATACCTTTGATACAGACAGCAGTGTTCCAACGTATCCGAGCTACAAGCAATTAAAGAAATTTGAGTTACTAAACATCAATAAAAACTCACTTGATTATGGTTTAAAAAAAGTCCGTCGTCTCGGACATTCCATGGAATTTGAACAAATTAAAGATTATGTTTCTGGCGACGATTTACGCACCATCAATTGGAAAGCAACAGCCAAGAAGAAACAATTAATGGTGAATCAATTTCAGGATGAAAAATCACAACCTGTATATGCCATAATCGATAAAGGCCGCCTGATGAAAATGCCTTTTAACGGGTTAAGTTTGCTTGATTACGCCATAAACGCCGCACTAGTTATAAGTCATGTGGTTTTAAGAAAACATGACAAGGCAGGTTTGTTTTCCTTTTCAAAAAACATAGACAATGTGGTGATTGCCGAACGCCGAAATTCGCAAATGCGTCTCATTCTAGAAGCGCTTTACAATGTGAAAACCGATTATTTTGAAAGTGATTTTAGTCGCTTATACGGCAACATTAAAAAACACATTACCCACCGTAGTTTGCTTTTAATGTACACCAATTTTGAAACTTTAAACGGATTAGAACGTCAGTTACCCTATTTAAAAGCCATTTCTAAAAGTCATTTGCTAGTTGTTATTTTCTTTAAAAACACCGAAATCGACCAGATGATTAAGGGCAAGGCAGAAACCATTCAGCAAGTTTATGATAAGGTGATTGCTGAAAAACTAGAATATGAAAAACGCCTGATTGCTAACGAGCTTAAAAAATACGGTATTCATTCTATTTTAACCACTCCAGAGCATCTCACGATTGATACGATAAATAAATATTTAGAGATTAAGGCTCGGGGGATGTTGTAGTAACATTTCTGAATTAAATAAACAAAGACGGTCTAGAAAGTGTTTACGCGTCATTCTGAATTTATTTCAGAATCTCATCCTACTGATAACTTTGTATTATGAGAACCTGAAACGAGTTCAGGTTAACGAAAATTTCACTTTCTAGACCGTCTATATTTTATGGATTAAAGATGAACTTAAACCGTTTCGCTCAACCAAGCCTTCATCATCCAAACCGTTTTTTCTTGCTCGGTAATAAAGTCACTCATCATAGAGTTTGTACCTTCATCATTAGCATCGCCAGCTTTTTCTAAAAGATCTCTTTCTATTTTAAGAAGTTCCGCTAAAGAATCTACAATTAATCGTACGGCTTTATCATCTTTAGAAATGTTTTTCCCCACAGGTACTTGGGCTTTCGCCGAATAATCTTCAAACGTGTGTAAAGGGGTTCCGCCTAAGGTTAAAATACGCTCGGCTATTTCATCTACTTTGGTATTTGCATCCGTATACAACTCCTCAAATTTCACATGTAAATCGAAGAAAGCTCTTCCTTGAATGTTCCAGTGGATACCTCTTAGGTTTTGATAATATATTTGAAAATTGGCTAATAGATGGTTTAAATCTTCAGCTAAATCATTTGCTTTTTCTGTGTCTAATCCGATACTATTTAATTTCATTTTTCTTTGTTTTTTTTATTTGTTACTACAAATTTACTCTATTAATAAGGGTTTAAATAATAGATTTTATTGATTGTTTTTATATTTTTATAGCCTAAATTTATGATTCATGACGATAACACAATTGTACTATGTTCTGGCTGTTGCAGAAAACCAAAACTTCACCAAAGCCGCCGAAAAATGCTTTGTAACCCAGCCAACTTTAAGCATGCAAATACAAAAACTTGAGGAGCAATTAGACATACAAATATTCGACCGTACCAAAAAACCAATTGAACTCACCGAGGTTGGTAAAAAAATAGTTACTCAAGCTAGGAACATTGTAAACGAGTCTTATCGTATTCAGGATATTGTCGATCAACAAAAAGGCTTTATAGGCGGCGAATTTAAGTTAGGCATTATCCCAACGGTGATGCCCACCTTGTTGCCTATGTTTTTAAAAAGCTTCATAAAAAAACACCCTAAGGTGAAACTTAAAATTGAAGAACTCACTACCGAAGAAATTATCGCTAGAATTAAAGATGGCCATTTAGATGCGGCCATTGCTGCCACGCCTTTGGAAAATGAAAATATTAAGGAGCGTGTTTTATACTTTGAACCGTTTGTTAATTACATACCAAAAGGACACCGCTTACATACTAGTAAAAAAATCAATACTACTGATTTGAATGTCGACGATATGCTCCTACTTGAGGATGGTCATTGTTTTAGAGATGGTGTTCTTAACTTATGCAAGGCCTTTAAAAATCATACCGACGACAAGTTTCAGTTAGAAAGCGGGAGTATTGAAACCTTAATAAAACTCTCAGACGAAGGTTTAGGCATGACTTTACTGCCCTATTTACATACCTTGGATTTAAATAACAACGAAAAGGAAAACTTAATATATTTTAACGAACCTACTCCAGCACGAGAAGTGAGTATCATTTATCATAAAAGTGAATTAAAAATGCAAATTATTGAGGCGCTCCAAGATGTTATATCGAGTATTATTCGCGGTGCGATTGCTTTTCAAAACGTTCAGATTATTAGTCCGCTACCAAAATAGTAGCGAGACTAATAATCGGAGCCGTTCATTTTCAAATTTATAAAGTCAAATTCAAGTATAACGAAAACTTATTTTTCGCGTGTACGTTATCCCCAAACAAATTTTGTTGAATGGGGAAGGTGTAATTCGCTCCTACGGTAAACTTATTAAAAACAACTTCCGAGCCCACGGTTCCACTAAAACTATGGCCTTCGGTTTCTGGAATGACTTCACCAAATTGTTCAATAGAATCATAAACATCGCCAGAAACACCAACAAAGGGCATAGCTATAAAGGTAGTTTTAGGTATCGAATAATAGAAGTTTGAAGCGTAACTAAATTGGTTACCAAAACGGTAATCATTTTTATTGACGGTTTTAGCATAGTAAGTAGCTGTTGTATTAATCCCAATTTTACCACCGCTGTACCCATAGTTTAAAGCAAAAATACCGTCCCAACTACCTGTTCCCACCTGAAATCCTGGGTTCACGTAATTGGTTAGCGATTCTTCAAATTCGCCGGTAGGTAATTTAACCCCTATACCAAACTGAATTCTGTGTCCCGAAGGTTCCTTTTCAGTTGAAAAAACCACAGCGCCAGCCTTTTGTTTTTTATAAATCGTTAACTGATACCAACCTATCACATTCATATCGCCAACACCATTAATATGCTCGGTTCTATTGGTGAAATCACGATATAAATCTTGATAAGGAATGATACTACTTACATAAAAATTTTCGGTAATGGGTACGCGTCCCCATACTTGGTAGGTATTAAAACTTTCTTTTGATGTTGGTGAATTTTCAAAAATACCATCTTTAGATTCAAAACTCTGAAAGATATATCGCACCCCAACAAAATTGGAATTTTTTAATGAGCCAAACCCAAAACTACCGCTACTTGTAGAGCAACCACAAAGATCACATTCGGGAGCAAATTCTGAATGTTGATGCATAGGACAATATGGCAATACTTCTAAGGCGTGATGCTTAAACGGTATAAAAACCAGAATTAAGAACAGCCATACACTTTGTATTTTAAAACTCTGAAAATCTTTCATCTTCTAAAAATTCATAATCTGTTAATGTTAGTAAAAAAGCAATAAGAGCTTCTTTATCATGGGTGCTTAAATCTATCCCTAAAGCACCGTCTTCTTTAATTAAGCTTGCATCGACTTCCCCTCCATTTTCTACCATACCATCGCTATAAAAATCTAAAACGGCTTCTAAAGTTCCAAAACGACCATCATGCATATATGGAAATGTCTTTTCAATATTTCTTAAACTGGGTACTTTAAACTTGTAAAAATCAGATTCAAAGCCAGAAACACGTTTTCTTCCTTCTTCTTCGGGGTGCTTTCTGTTATAAGGAATGCCATTATTACGATAAGATTGATCGGTAAACAAATCGCCAGCATGACAAGACGCACATTTATTATTAAAAACACGATAGCCTTCAGCTTCTAAAGCTGTAAACTCTGCATTTTCTTCTTGACGAACCACTTTATCATATTTAGAATTTGAAGACACCATCATCACCATAAATTGAGATAATGCTTTTAACAAGCGTTCTGAATTTATTTCTGGAGTACCAAAAGCGCGATTAAACAATTTTGGATATTCAGATGAATTCCTTAATTTTTCCAATAAGGAAGGCATGGTTTCATTCATTTCAACCTCGGCCGTAATAGGAATAATTGGCTGTAAGTCTAAATGAATAGCGGCCCCATCCCAAGTAAATTCATCGAAATAGGCCAAGTTTTGTATGGGTTGGGTATTTCTAAATCCTTCTAGGCCATTTTCACCATGACTAATGGTATGGCCGTGATGTGTAAACCCGGAAGATTGCTCATGACAAAATCCACAAGAAATAATACCACTTGACGATAATTTACCTTCATAAAACAACTTTTTACCAAGCTCGAACCCCATATCTGTTAAAGGGTTAGCTGACAAATCGTACTTAACGTCTGGGAAATTAGCAGGGGTTTCAAACACTAATTCTTGAGGCTCCACAGGTACATAGGTCTCTTCAGAACATGACCATAACACCCCAAAAAGAGCTATAATTAATCCTATTTTTTTCATACTAAAAAGGGGCCTGATTGAGAGTAAACCCAATCAAGCCAATAAAATATTATTAATTATGTACGTGATGCACCTTAAACATACCAATCACATTTTCAGCTATTTTAGGTGATTTTACAGCATCCACATGAATTTGAGGAGCATCATCCAGTTTAAACTGGGTTTTACCATTCAATACTTGGGATAAATCTGAAACAATATGTACCACTGGTGAAATATCCGTTCTTACACGCGCCGTTGTAGGCATATCTAAAGTCATCTCTTTGTAATTGTCTAGAGCCGTTCCGTGGCTTCCCATATGGAATGTAAAAGCTGTTTCGGTGGTAGTGGTTGCCGATGTATACAGCCCTTCATATCTAAAAAATTTGTAGCCCGCTTGCCAGGACCACATCATGCCTGCTTCTTCGGCTTTGCTTAAAAAATCACCTTGTCCAGTAGCCCCTTCAAGATATTTCTCTTGATCGACACCAATGCCAAAAGTTATTTTTTTATAGTTTCCAGCCGGAACATCAGATAAGTCGATAAGTAGTGAATTTTCATTAGATTCATCTACAATAAAATAAGACTCATTTTTAGGAACCGTATAAACCTCTCCGTCTTCATCTTCTAATCTAATATTACTCACAATGTATTTCACATCTGAGATTTTTATTTTTTCGGTATCCACAGCGTTATAAACACTGGTTTCAAAAAGTAAATCGGAATTGTTATAGGCATTATCAAATTCAACGGTTAGTACCCCTGTTCCTGTAATAGCATCATTATTTACATCATCAGATGTACACGATAAAACAGATATAGCAAGCATAATCACACTTGCAAATTTTGTAGTTTTCATTTATGTTTTGGAATAAAATACAACTGTGCTTTTTTAGGCAAGCACTATAATAGCCTTGGATTAAAATCATAGCACTCTAGTGAAAGGCATGTTTGAAACCGCGCTTCTCACGAAATAATATGTATGTTATTGAATGCTGATGTATTTATCTTGATTATCATCAAGACACTATGAAAATTAACACATGGGTGGTCGAAACAAAGGAGATATTCTTAAATAAGCGTACTGCTTATCGTTACTAAATATTTCACTTTTGTCTGTAGAGATTATTTGAAGGTTACGATTAATATCGTGTTTTTGAGGATTGTTAAATACCATATAGAAACACTCCAATAAAACAGATGTATTAGTATCGGAATGTTCTTCTGGAGTACTTTGCTGTAATTGCTTAGCTAAGTGACATTTTCCATTACAGTGAAACTCTGGCTTCTCTTTATTAACACAGTAATTCTCAATAATATAATCGATGTTTAACTCATAATAAGCCACTTGCCCAAGGTAATACATGGGTCTTACCGAAAGTATTAAAAATAATATGACAGCTAAAATCGGTTTCAGTGTACTTTTTTTTTGCAAATATAGTGTAGGAAACTATAATACATAAAAAAGGCGACTAAAATCGTCGCCTTTTTTTATTTTAAATAAACCAAACATTGATTTAATTCTGGATTTTGTTGCACTAAAGACAAAATAAAAATTTTAAGTTCTTCTACTTCGTATGGTAATAGTCTTTGAACTGCCTTTTGCACTTCTCTGCAAAATAAGTTACTATCGAAACTTACTTTATCAAGCACAGTTTTCGTGTACTCCATCATTGCTCTTGCCATAATTTTGTTTAAAGTTTAGGTTTGGTGTAATAATTGATTTTATAAGTAGATTTGCTGAATAGGCTATTATTTTTTTAAAAATAACAGTCTAAATTTACTAAAATTTTCGATAACTCTGCCTGATTAACACAAATTTAATTGGTGTAAAAAAAGTTTAAAAATTCAAAAGAAAGCATATCCCTTTTAAATGCAAGGCATTATCTTAAATTATTTTTACAAACGCTATTTCAATTATAAAATTATAACTCGATTTATATTTACAAAAAATCAACAATCAATTAACCTAGACGATAAGTAAAACAAATATTACAACAAAAGAAATGGAAGTACTATGCTTTTTACGGAGTTATATAAAAATCCCTTCCTCTTATCTAAATTAATATGAACCCATCATAATTTCAGTAGAAAATTTTTATTATTGTACTGAAGTCAATCTACTTGACTAGTGCCCTAATTTAATACCTACTCATGTCTCAAATTAAACATTTAACCGTTTTAATTACGCTACTTATTTTTAATATTAATCACGCCCAAACAGGCCCTGGTGGTGTGGGAACTAATGATGGTACTTCAAATCTTATCATGTGGTTTCGTCCTGACCATGGGGTTTCAACATCGGGATCTGCAGTTGATTCATGGGAAAATGCTGCAGGAGTTGCGGCTTTCAATATGAGTGAGACCACAACCCAAAGACCAACTCTAATAACTAATGCTGTTAATGGTTATGGTGAGATTAGCTTTAGTGGAAGTAATCGGTTAAGAACAGGGCTAACCCTTACCGCCTCAAATTTTATAGTAGATGAAGCCTCTTCTTTTGTTGTTGTTAGGGCTGATAATACCACTCAAAAATCATGTGTATATACCACCGATGCACTTGTTGGCTCAACCAGATTTACCTGCCATATCCCTTGGAATGGGTCGGTATATTTTGATATAGGAACTTGTTGTGGCACTGATGCCCGTATACAAGTTGGTGGTCTTCCAAACTTAACGGACTACTCCATTTGGTCTTATGATGCTAATCCGACAACCGGGAAACAACTTTATAGAAATGAAAATTTGTTACAAAATAGAGGTAATACAAGGAACTATAACTCTTATAGCACACAACGCTTTAACCTAGGAGGGAATACTTCTGGAACTGCAGGTTTTGTAGGCGATATGACTGAAGTCGCCATTTTTAAAACCAAAGTAAATGCTGCGCAAAGAATCATTATTAATAATTATTTATCTGCAAAATATGATCAAACACTTACGGCTAATAACTTTTATCTTCAAGATAATGCGGCCAATGGCGATTTCGATCATAATGTTGCTGGTATAGGCCAAGCTAGTGATGGTTCAAGTCATACGGATTCACAAGGCACAGGGATTGTTAGAATACATACCCCTTCGAATTTATCTAATGGTGATTATTTATTTTGGGGTGAAAATATTAAAGACGCTACTTACGAGTTCGCTACTAATACTACAAATTACACCGAACAGTTAAACACCACATGGCGTGTTAGTAAAACCAACGATTTAGGCACCGTTACGGTTTCTTTTGACACAAGCGCTTTAGATTTATCTGGTTTTCAAGGAGGTGCTTGTCCATCGTTACAATTAATTGTGGATAACGATGCCAATTTACTTTCTCCTACCACAGTTTACCCTCTTACTATTTCAGGAACGACCGCTACTGCAACCGGGGTTTCTTTTTCTGATGGTGATTACTTCACACTACGATACACCGACCAAATCGTTTGGGATGGATCGGCATTTTTTAATGGTTCTGGTACAGCCAATGCACCAAGTGCCGCTGATGCTTGTTTAAAATTAACTGTAAAAGCTGGAAGTCCAGCCACCTTAAGTGCTACGGCCCATGTAAGAGAAGTAGAAGTAGAATCGAGTGCTACATTAAATATTAATGACGGGTTACTTTTAGAAGTTGAAGATTCTGTAATCATTGACGGTACCTTAGACTTATTAGGAGAAGCTCAGCTCATACAGAATCACTCGGGACCAACTACAAATTCTGGAAACGGGACATTAATTATTAGACAACAAGGCACCACAAATTTATATAATTACAATTACTGGAGCGCTCCTGTTAATAAAGCTGGCGTATGGGAAATTGGCTGGCTTGAAGATGCTAGTGGCCAAATAGCATTTACTTCCAATTTAAATGCTGACCCATCTACATCGCCAATAACTTTAAGCAGCAGATGGTTGTATACTTTTAGCGGAGCAACTAATGATTATGATGCTTGGCAGAAAATAGAAACCAATATACCAATTAGTTCAGCTGAAGGCTATACTCTAAAAGGCTCTGGAGCCACAGGGACAGAACAAGAGTACGTTTTTAACGGCATACCAAACGATGGGAATTATACCAAAGTAGCAGTTCCTGGATACGATTTATTACTAGGGAATCCATACCCATCTGCCCTAAATGCTGATCAATTTATTACTGACAATACAGGCATTATAGACGGGACCCTTTATTTCTGGGAGCATTTCATTACTAATAATAGCCACTACCTTAAAGATTACGAAGGCGGATATGCCACCTATAACCTGATGATGGGAACTTCAGCTGCAATTCCTGATAATTCTGGTTTAACAAGCGGACTCGGATCTGCATCAAAAGCAAAACCAACCGGTAATATTAGTGTAGGGCAAGGTTTTTTTGTAACGATCACTTCTACAGGCTTTGTTACATTCAACAACAACCAACGTGTTTTTGCCAAAGATTCAGATGGCGGAAGTGTTTTCTATAAGTCTAACAGCAATAAATCAACGACGACTCAAGATAACAGAACCAAAATATGGTTTGCGTTTTTAGAACCTAACAACATAAAGAAAACTATGGGCTTAGGTTACGATCCAAATCATGCCACCATAGGTTACGACCATGGTTATGATGCGATAGCTTTTAATGAATTTAAAAATGATATTTACTGGCCATTAGAAGACAAGGAATTAGTTATCCAGGCCTTACCCCAAATAAATATTGAGGATGAATTGCCAGTTACAATAAAAGCTATCGATAGCGGTATTTACAAAATGACTATAGATGATTCACAAAATCTACCTGATGCCTTAGAAGTGTTTTTAAAGGATTATGAAACGAATAGCTACTACGATTTAAGACATACCATCGCGGAGATTACTTTACAAAGTGGCACCTATGAAAACCGATTTGCTATTGTGTTTCAAAAAGAAAGCCTTCTAAATACTGAAGGGGTTGCAAAAAACACCGTTACGGCAACTTACAATAAACCAACTGAAACCCTAACTTTAAATCATACTGAAGATTTAAGCAACATAGCCTCCGTAATAATCTATGATGTTAATGGTAAAAAAGTCATCACCAAAAGATCGTTAAAATCGGCTAATATTGATGTTAGCTCATTAAGTGAAGGTTTATACATATTAAATTTAAAACTGAAATCGGATTCTAATACGCGCTCTATGAAGTTTCTTAAATATTAGGAGGCTGTATAAAAAGTTAGTGTTTCGTCAATCTGAATTTATTTCAAATTCTCATAGTCATTGAGACTTTTTTATGTATTGAGCCTATGGAAACCGATATTGATTTTTAATCCAATAAACATATTTCGACAGGCTCAATATGACAGCTGTGCTACTTTTTCAGACCGCCCTACTTTTATAATTTCACGTTCTTCCGCTTAATCTAAAAACGGTTATCACCATCAAGTAAATCACCGAGACCGCCTAACACACTACCTTCACCTTTACGCTTTCCTCCTGCTTGTGGTGCAGAGGCCAAAACGCGACCAGCTAATCGACTAAAAGGTAAAGACTGAATATAAACGGTTCCAGGGCCTCTCAATTTTGCAAAAAACAAGCCCTCGCCTCCAAAAATGGTATTTTTTATGCCACCCACAAACTCGATATCATAATCAATGGTTTGATCGAAACCAATAATACAACCTGTATCAACACGTAAAGTTTCACCTGCCTTAAGTTCTTTCATAGCCATAGTACCTCCAGCATGTACGAAGGCCATACCATCGCCCTCAAGCTTTTGCATGATAAAACCTTCGCCCCCAAACAAACCACGCCCTAAACGTTTGGAAAACTCTATACCAATACTCACACCTTTGGCTGCACATAGAAAAGCATCTTTCTGACAAATAAATTTACCGCCGAAGCGGGTTAAATCAATAGGAATGATTTTACCGGGATATGGTGAAGCAAAAGAGACCTTGCGCTTTCCGCTTAGGTTGTTATAAAAGGCTGTCATAAATAAACTTTCGCCCGTAAGAATACGTTTTCCAGCTCCTAATATTTGTCCTAAAAACCCAGAATCCTTTTGTGAACCATCACCAAAAATGGTTTCCATGTGGATGCCCTCTTCCATCATCATAAAACTTCCGGCCTCGGCTACGACACCTTCTTGTGGATCTAATTCAATTTCTACGTATTGCATTTCTTCGCCGTAGATGATGTAATCAATTTCGTGTGCTGTCATTTTTTTCGATTTTTGTTGATAATAATATGTTGTTCCCTTTTTTGTTTTGTTACAGTGATTTTATTTTTTTCACAGAAATACTCTACGTTTTTTCTTTGTGGACCTTAGTGCCTTCTTTGTGAGGCTCTGCGTAAAGATTTCTATTTCTCAGAGTTTCGCTGAAATAACGCAGAGATACACTGAGTTCTTCTTTGTAGACCTTCGTGACTTCTCTGTGAATCTCAGCGTAAATTTTTTTTTCACAGAGTTTCGCTGAGCTAACACAGAGACACACAAAGCTTTTTCTTTGTGAACCTTAGCGTCTTTTCTGTGAGGCTCTGCATTAAGCTTTTTTCTCAGAGTTTCTCTATGTTAGCACGGAGATAGATACACTGAATGTCTTCTCTGTGAACCTTAGCGCGTTCTCTGTGAATCTCGGCGTAAAGTTTTTTTCACAGAGTTTCGCTGAGCTAACACATAGACACACAAAGTTTTTTCTTTGGAGCCTCTAGGTATTCTAATAAAAACAAATAACTAAACCTTCAGCTTAACACTCCATTCAAAATGAAAGGTAGAAACCTCATCCCCTGCTTCATCAACACCAACAGAAGTCATCGTTAAAGTTTCTCCCGTTCCGGTTACGATCGCCTTTTCTAACAAGGCATCGACCAATTCTCCATCCTTACAAGTAAAGGTGATTTTCCCTCTAGCTTTTTTGGAGTAGCTAGCCCTATTGGCAGTCACTAACATGGACATTTTTTTGCCGGTCGACTGGATTTTCGCCATCATTAAAGCTCCAGTTGTAAACTCGGCAGCCATGCCTTGAACAGCCCAAAACATCGACTTAAAAGGATTTTGATTGATCCACCGGTGTTTCACAGCAGCCTCACACTTTTTGTCATCTATAAACCGTGTTCTTACGCCGCACAAATAAGCCGCAGGCAGCTTAAACGCCATATAAGTATTTAATTTTGTAGGTGTTACATTCATACGCATCATTTAAATTCACTTATAATCGCAAAATCGAAATGCACACATAATCAAAACGAAATGCACACTGTTTTGCATATTATTTCTCCTAAATATACAAAGAAAACAGCCTTTTAATCGAGTTTTAAAATCAATTTAAAAGGCTGTTAAAGACTATTAAACTACACGTTCAATTCAAATTTCACACTCTTTCCTTTTAAAAGCTGCTTAGTTAGCTTTTTATTATTCTCATACACATGTACATTACCCAAATTTAAAGTAATAGACTTTAACGGTAAGTTAATTTGTCTACTTATTAAATACAGGTGATATATATCCGCGGGTAAGCCTAAGTTAGCGTCACTGGATCTTTGATAAGCGCTAAGCACCAACTTACCCTTATCTATTTGAAACTGGATTAGGCTTAAGCAGGGCTGTTGGTTGCTTTCAGTGTCATTAGACCCCAAAAACAACACATAGTTCTTAGAGTTTCGTTTCTCTTTATTAATCTTAGTGATTAAACTAGGTAACTTCTCAAAGTATGTAGGATAACTATTTACCAATATAGGACCACAATAATCCCACCACGTAATACCTACTTCTCTGTAGCTTTCTGTTAAGCGCTCACCACTTTGAAACAACTCCAATTACTTTTTTAGCTTTATTCTGGCAATACCGTGCCCCTCAAAAATTTCGAGCAAATCACAAGGTTTTAAATGCAATTGTTGGTTTAACAAATACGTAATGTTTCCCTTGTTGTTTTTCTGTGTCTTACCCTTGGTAAGCACTTTTTCAAGCATACTATAATACTTGTTGTTCATAACTGATCGTTTTATTGATTGATATTAATTGATTGATGTTTATATTTGTGTCTCCTACGAGTAATTATAAAATAGCAAAGCCACAGCATAGAAGACTTATGTCCTCCAGCGCTGTGGCTTTGTTGCTATAATAAATTACCGTAGGAAAGTATTTATTTGCTGGAGGGCTTTTTTTTTAAACCCGCACTCCATAGGTTTTTGCAATTTTTATTTTATAAAGTCAGCAATTGCTGCATCGCTTTGTATGGAAGCTTCACAATGAAACCCTTTACCCTTAAAGCCATTTACCCACTTAGTCACATCTACAGTATTAATCAGAAATAATACCATCCAGCCAAACCAAGTAAGTGACTTTTCTTTCTGTTTTTTACCAAAACAACTACTCATGGTTTCTCCAAAACGACCAAACTGATAACCGTTTTTAGAAAATAATACATTCCATAATTCGTTGTATTGGTAATTTCCGTAAACATCAATATTGAAAGCCTTTTCAAAACTCCTTTGGTCAGTAAGTTTATACCATTTCTCTCCTCTTACTTTGTAGAACAACATAAAAAAACTGTCAATGAGTCCTACAAAGGCAAATAAGAGTTGAGCTAAAAATGATAATACTAAATTCATTCCTCGATTTTAGTGAATTCATGTACCAAAACGTGTTCTGTGTCCGGAATCCAATTAGACATGGTTTGTCTTTCGTATGAAGATGTTTCTGCAATCAAAACACTTGTCAAATTACTTAAAAGCCCTACTGAAAAACCTTCCTCTTTTGTTATATCAGTACCGATTAAAGCATAAAAATCATCTATCTCCTTAATAGTGTATTCATAAGCTTCTCCTTGTCTAGTTTCAATAATAAGCCTTTCAGTTATTGTTTCCTCATCAATTTCAATTTCCTGTTCTTGAAATAAGACATCAGTAACAATTGTTCTGATTACTCTTTTTTCTAAATCGAATGTAAAATTCGATAGAGTTCTTTGAACATCACAAAGACCTTTGCTGTTGGATGTTGCTAATTTCTGCGTTGACCTAATTTTTATCATTTTATTTATAATATTATGTTAATCTTCTGTGTAAAGCCCCAGTTGCAGTATTTATATAGCCAAACCCAATAGCGACCCCTCCCGCAGCAGCTGCTGTATCGTCAGCATAAGAACCTAAAGCAGATAAATCTAAA
Source organism: Tamlana carrageenivorans (assembly GCF_002893765.1). Lineage (NCBI taxonomy): Bacteria > Pseudomonadati > Bacteroidota > Flavobacteriia > Flavobacteriales > Flavobacteriaceae > Pseudotamlana > Pseudotamlana carrageenivorans. The sequence continues at coordinate 631,294 of NZ_CP025938.1, forward strand.
TCATCCATTTTAATAGAACCGATAAAAGTAGTTTTGTTTCCGTTCACTATACTCATTTCACATAGTACAACTTCAGATTCAGTATGGTTTTTAAGTATGAATCTTGTTATAGCTTTTCTAGAAGAATATTGACTTAGATTTTTTATCTCTAAAACTTTAATATTATGTCCGCTGACATCATTTACTGCATTAAATTCTACGTAATGCCCTTCAGTACTATCGTTAAATTTAATAATATTAGTGTTAGGATTATTAGATCCTATAGATGTAAATCCTTCTAATGAACTTATACCTTTATTAACTGTCAAGTGATAATGAGCGAATATACCTGTATTACTCATTTCTAACATTAATAATTTGGCATCATTGTTGTTTTGTAAATAAAACTCCATTTTAGAGTGCCACCCGCCCCCTAATTGTCTTGCTTGAGCCCAAAATTCATAAGTAGTAGGAACTGAATCTTGTTGAGTCTGAGCTATAATTAGGCTATTCTTTCTAAACGTACTTTCGTTTTGTAAAGCGTTATCCCCTATTTCTATTTTAGTTCTTACCCCAAATTCATCAACAACATTAGGAACTGTGATTCTTTTATTAGCTGGGTCAAACTCGACGTTCTCAAACTGTATATCTTCAGTAGCCTTAAACTGCTCAACTCCATTAGCATCTCTTATTGACAATCCATCTATAGCAGTGGGGTTTAAATCATCGTGTTCTACATACGTTGAAGTTCCTGATGCACCATCGTTAACTAACTCAGAAGTTCGAGAAATTGAACCCGAAATTGGCGCGCTCTCAGCTTCAGACAACAACCTATAATCCGTCTCATCACCATTAGTAGTGCCTAAATATTCAAAATAGGCACTGTCACCACCAATTTGAGGGTGATCACTAGCATCAACCACATGTTGTATGTTCTCTGAGGCTTGGTTGGCTTGATCGGCATACATTGTTGCCATATCGGGATATTCATTTTCAACTGATTTGAAAACCGGCACATTATCTAAATCGTTGTAATCGTTGGTAGTGGCAACAATACTAATCTCATCATGCTCTACATAGGATGAAGTTCCATCTGAACCATCATTAGCTAAATCGGAGGTGGAAGTTGGAATTGGAGGCTTATTCTCCAAATCACCATAATCTCCACTAGTAGCCACTGCATGCAAGCCACTTTTATCCTGCTTAGCATCAAAGCTTTGTTGCAGACTCTCTATTTTATTTTGCGGTATGGTTTCATCTTTATGCCAAAAACTATCCCACGTTGCCCAAAATTGTGATTGGGTTGGTTTTAATCCTGTTTTAAACCAGTTCTTAATTGTATTTAATGCTGTTGTCATATTATCCTGTATAAATGATGTATGCTAATGTGTAGAAAGGCGGGCGGTTCTCGTGACCTTGGCCACCACCAGTATTATTAGTACTAAGTGTATGGGAGTGATTACCTGCACTACTGGTTGTTCCTGTTTCATCGGATCCATGAACACGGTAGTAAGCATCATTTTTAGATTCACCTTTAGTAGCTACTTTTAACCTTTGGTGTGTGTGCGTATGCGCCCCATTTGTGCTTGTTGAACCTGTATGGCTGTGCGAAGGCATTTGCTGTTCTGTAAGCGTAACCTCTTTTTCACCTCCTGTTTTACCTATGGCATTATAATCGGTATCATTTGGGTTATAACCAACAATAAACTGACCTCTTAAATCGGGTGTATTATTGGTTCCGTCGCACAACTGCCAGCCTGTGGGTATGTTTGCAATTGCTCCACTGTATAATTGCGGATTTGTACCTGGAGGCAAAATGCGACTATTGATATTTTTTAAAGAATCTAGCCTTGTAAATTCACTCCAGTTTATGGCTCCAACACCGCTAGCAAAAGTTACATGACGTTTTTTAAGCACTTCTTTAGTACTACCATCTTCAAATACTTTTGAAGTTGGTGTTTCTATAATTCTAACTGTAGCTTGTTCGTTACCTCCAACAAAATTAAACACCTCCCCATTTAGGTAAACAACCCCATCACTTACAGTACTTCCTGTAACCGCACAACCACTTATTATGGTTTTATCGCCTGCCAAAGCTCCAAAGGCATTAAATATATTATAGGCCGCTTGCATTTCGTGAAGCGTATCGGTTTCAAACGGAAAACCTCCTGTTTGTAAAAAGTCAAATATGTTCATTATATCTCTATTATTAAATAACGCTTACTAGCTACTTTGTAAAAATCTATTAGAGCACGTAGCTCATAGCCTTGTGACTGTGCAATACTTGAAGGCACATAAACAATAAAATCTGCTCCAGTATTTGCAAATTCCAAGGCATTATGCAGGTACAGGGTTTTTAAATATTTAGGCTGATTTTCGCCAACCGTGTACACGTATGTTTTTTGCGCATTACCTCCTGTACCATCTATATAAATACGTCTTGCCGACACATCAAAAGCATCGTTTAATGCAGCACGTAAATAACACACTTGCCCTGTGTGCGCCAGCTTGTAGAGGTTATCAACTCTAAATTGTTTCCAGGACTCATGTAAGGTTTGCAACGGAAACAAAACACTATACAACCACGATAACAATACAGGTTTTCGTAACCCAATCATTAAAAAATGAAAAGCCAATTTGTAAAAGTTCACACTATACCACATACGAAATACTGTTATAGTTATCTACTTTAAAATAACCCGAAAACGGAATCGTTTTAATTGGAATACTTACAGGCGAACCGTAAGCATCGGTTAAAGGATCTATAAAACTACTTTCCACATTTAAGGCTGTAGGTGTCACAACTCCTTCTGCATTGGCTTCGATATATTTTAAGAAGTCAAAAATGACAAACTCACCATCAAACGGCAGTAATTTCATGTAAGCCTCAATAGCATCAATAACAGGGAAATTTCCGTTTTTTATACTCATGCCATTAGCATCTAACACTAAAGGATCACGTTGAATTTGCAAGGTTAAAAACAATAAATCGGGCAAATAATTAACCACAGTTATCTGTACCCCTGCATACCGTATTTCTTGTAAGTAGGCTTCAAACGAAGCGAGTTCGCTAGGTTGTAAAGGTGCTAACACATCGTTTTCTTCACCTGCAATTTTTATAATAACCCGGCTTTCGGTAACACTTTCATTAACGGCTGCATACTTTATTATTTTGGAAGCATCTATTTGATCTTGTGTGGCTGTAGAATTATCAAAAACATCGGTATCCTCAATTAAATCGAAGCCATACTGAAAAGCCAAAGCCATAGTGCGATACCAACTTAATCGCCCCGATTTTTGGTTTAACAAAGCTTGATCTATTTCTGTTTTATGTGTATCAAATAAAAGCTCATGTACATATATCGCATAAGCTAGAATTTCAAACAAAAAATTCTCCAAGCTTACCAATGAAAAAGTATTTACAAACGAATCACCTATATTAAAACCATAGGCTGCCGCAATATTGGCATTACCCATAAAGTTGGTTGTTATTTCTGCTTTTATGTCGTTTTTACTTCGTGCCATATTATTGTACTATAAAATCTACTTCAATTGCCATATAATCGATGCCGCCTAATATTGGGCTTAAATTGCCCGAATCAGGAAACGTTTGGTGTGTAGCGGGTTTATTGTTATTATGAAACAAAGCTGCTACACGTTTGTTTGTTACAGGAACTGCATTAAGGTTTTGCCCTATTTGCAAATCACTGGTTATACTTAGCTGGTTTTCTATTGCCATAGCTAAAGCATTTTCTACGCTACCAGTTTCCTGAAGCACCATATCTAAAAAACTTTGTCCTTGCTCAACTACCATAAGTTGCTTCAATTATAAAAGGTTTGTTTTTATACAATTGCAACGTACTTATCTTTAAAGTATCCTTTGCAAAATGTTCTCTAATGGTGTGGCGATATTCTAAATAGTCATCACTTAATAACACATCCTCAATACCTACACCTAAATCGGGACGGAACTTTATTTCACCCTGCTTTGCTAAAAGTATAAGTGCTTTGTTTTGCTCTAAAATATTCCCTACAACTACACCGCTTATTATTTTTCCATTGGCGTCATATTGCGGGTTTATTTTTAAATCCATTACGGTTCCTACATCGTTTTGATCTACCAGCTGTAATCCTATATCCTTGCCCATTAATTTAAGTTTCCGTTAAAAGTTCCTGTTACCGCTCCATTTGGCGCAACTAAACCCGAATTATATTGTATGCTAGCACTTTTAACATAATCATCAATAGAATTGCTTAGGCGTTCGGCAAACTCATCAATAGACGTGTTTTCTCGTTGCATCATTTCAGTGAGCAAATTTTTAATATCAGCTTGCAATTGTGTTTTATTAAGTGCCATTTAATACTATTTTAATAAGGCTTTAAATTTGGTTTCAAAAGCTGTAATTTTAGTAATACTATCGGGTAAAGGTGTGCCACTAGGTCCCACAGGGGTAAACACTTTTAGTGTTTTTAAAATACTTACCAAATCTGCAAACAATGCATTCATTGAGGTGGTGCTATTTTCTATACCTATTTTATTGTCGCTACTATCTACAACTATTTTTAAATCGCCCTGAACGAGCTCCATTTTTTCAACTTCATCTACTTTAATAATGGTTAAGTTATCTAGCTTCCCTGTTAAGCTTAGCAATAAAACCATGCTGTTAAGTTTTGGTGTTACCAGGACAAAACTTGAATTACCATTACTGGTTGCTTTTAACTTTACATCGGTTAGCTTAAAACCTCCTTTTAGTTGGACTGTACACAAATCACCAGAGACACTAAGCACCTTTGCAGGAATAGGCAAATTGGGATTTGCTCCAACAACCTCACGCAACAACCTTTTTACTTCTGCTAGTTCTGCCATTAGTTTAATTTTATTCCTGGTGTTATCGTGCGTTTACCTCCCGATTCACTTAAAGTTGTGGTTACACTTTTTACATAATACCAAGCGGTTTTATCGGGGTAATCTTCATCTTTTATTCTAGCCGAATAAGTAGGCTTACACATAGGTACCAACCAAGTATCGAAACTTCCTTCGTACATGGGTGCCTGTTGTGTTTTTAAAATAGCTTGCGCAAGCTTTTCGGCAGCTTCAGAACCTAAAACCCCAGTTTGCTTTACTACCTTTTCACCTCCTGTTGTACCTATAACTGTTTTGTGTACATTGCCCTTTACATCTGTACTTTCAACTGTCACTTCTACTTTATAATCTAGTTTGTTTTTATACTCTAAACTGGAGCTTTCAATATTATGCTGCATGCTATAAATGGCTTCACCTCCTTTGTATATATAAGGTTCATGAATGTGCAATACCTTATTAACCGAATCAAAATATATTGCCGCACTAGTGTCTTCTTGTATCTTCTTTAATACCTCATAACCTGTAGCGTCGTGAATGGTGAACTTTTCATAATTAATATCGAAACTGCAGTTTACTGTATAATTAGCGTCTATTTGACTAATAACATACTGCGCAATTTTAGACACTGAAGTTTCTTTTAATTCGACATCTGGAACACCAACACGAAAAACAAACAAAGCATCCTCACAAATGATTTTTAAAGCACTATCGGTATTTAAGATTTCTTTAATAAAGCCTGTAAATTCAGTTTCTAATTGGTTATCGTAGCCCATTTTAATGAGCACCTCGGTACCTCTACCTATTTTGTTTTCAAAATTTAAAGGATCGTTCATTACAGCTTCAGGTAAAACAATGGTTGCCGTATCGGCTAAATTTTCTACGCTCGAAATAATTTCGCATTCTGCTAATAACGCCAACTGAAAGCGCTTACCTTCACTGTTCTTAAACTCTATGTACCAATCGATGTTTAGCACGCTTTTGTTTTTTACTTTTTTGGTTGGTTTGTATCGGTTTCTCTATACTGAAAAATTGCAGCCCTAATACAGGGCTGTAATAAAAATTAATCATCTAATTCTAGTAATAGTTTATAATCAAAATCGCTATACGCTTTAATCTCGTAAGCCTGTACATTTTCCCCTTTGGTAAAAGGGAAACTAAAATCTTCAATAACTATGTAATCAACACCTAGTATTCTTAAAGGTTCGCAATACACTTTTATTCGTCTTGGAGCTATCATAAAATCGCGCAGCTTCTCAAAATCGGATATAGGAAAACAATCTTCCATATCACCAGTAAGTAAACTACCAATAAGTACTCCTGTAATGGTAATTTCATAATCTCCTTGGGTCCAACGTTCTTTAATAGAACCACTAATTAATTGCCCATTTACTGTTTTAGCCTTTGCCACATTACGACGCACAATGCTATTTTTACCTGCAATAGTTATCATGGGTTCGTAAGGCAATAAATACTTTTGACCATCACTACCCACAAAAGAGAATGGAAAAAACTGATCGCCTTCGGCTCTTGGAGTATCAGCTTGCCAATGCTCACTTAAAACAGAAGCATTGCTTTCGGCTAAAGCTTCTTTATTTTTAAAGCCTAAAAACGGAATAGGAGGCAACACGTTTTTACTTAATTGGTTTTGCACCACCTTAAAGCGTTCGTTACGGTGTACACCTACAAGGCTAGAAAATATGATGTCTTGTTTATTTAATTCCATTATCCTACTGCAGTTGATGCCATTGCCAAAGTACGTACCAAAGCTTCTACGGTTTGGTCTTCCATTTGCTTAGCACTGTCTTTAAAGTTTTTACCTTCTATTCTTAAATTTTCAATAAGTGATTGCAAGCTTATAGTAACATAGTTGTGTTTCGTTCCTCCTGTGGCTGTGGCGGTGTTGGTCTGTTTATTATTGTTTGTTTTGTTGGTATCTAGGTTGGTTACAACACTTCCGTTTGTTCCTGGTACTTTAGGAGCACCAATACCTAATTTATTAGAAATACTATCTTTAACATCTCCAATACTTTTATCATTAACAGACAAGCTATTCCAACCAGCTACAAAAGATCCTACAGCATCTTTGCCTTGCTGCTTTAATAGATCTTGTGTCTTTTCAATAGCCTTTAAACGTTCGTTACTTTGCCTTTGTATTTGTGATAATCCAGCTTGCGCACCCTCTTCATCCCAAAGCCCTTTTAACTTAAGCCAAGCAACTTTTATCGCATCGATACCAGAAAGTATGATATGTTCTCCTCCTAACCAGGTTAGCTTTAAATAGCTCATGTATGCACCCCATAATGACTTAACACCATTAACCGTATTACTCCAAGCTTCGCCCCAGCCATCTACTTTATACACTAAATAACCTATGAGACCAATAAGCGCAACTACACCGGCAATTATCCATGTTACAGGGTTTGCCAACATAGCCGCGTTAAGTTGCCACCAAGATGCTGTTTGCACTTTATTGGCAGTAGCTAACGCCCACGTCCAAGCCGATTGCGCCATAGTAGCCACTTTCATGATTGCCAAAGCTGTTGCCATACTTAGTATCAAACCCGTTGCCATAACAATAATTGGATTACCTGCTTGAAACTGATCTATTAAATAAGCCATACCTGAACCTACAGCATCCAAACCATATATAGCCATATCTAAAAGCACACTAGCAACTGGTTGAATTGCGCCAAATAAGGCTAAAAACTTTTCTTCCAAACTATCCATAAGCGTACTAAAACGCCCGCCTATGGTTTTACTCATTTTATCGGCCATGCCGTTAAATTGTCCGCCTTCGGAGGTTGCAGATATAAATGCATTTTCTACCATTTCGGCAGAAATAGCTCCTTTGGCCATGTCGTCTTTTAATTCACCTATACTTTTGCCCGTTTGCTTAGAAATTTCGTTTAAAGGATTAAAACCGGCATTAATCATTTGAAGCAAATCCTGTCCAGTAAGTTTCCCTGTACTACTCATTTGCGAATATGCCAAGGTTAATGAGTTCATTTTATTAGCATCGCCCATTGCCACATCTCCAAGAGCTTTAAGCGTGGGCATAATTTTTTCCTGAGCAATCCCAAAACCCAACATAGTTTTAGTAGCATCGCCCAAGCCTAGTTTTTTGTATGGTGTTTTCTTAGCGTATTCGCTAATTTCCTGCATCATATCTTTTGCAGCATCTTCGCCTCCTAAAAGCACTTCAAAAGACGTTTGTTGCATTTCCTGTTCTATACCAACGCGCAACGACTTACCAACGGCAAGACCACCCATTACTAACGGATTGGTTAACAAACCCGACATAGGTATTTGACTAAACGCATCCTGAAACCAGCTTTTAGTACGACTGCCGTTTATAGTCTCAAAACGGTTTATTTGTGAAGTAAGGCGTTTTATTTCGGTGTTATACTTACGAATGCCTTGAATGTTAGATTGGGGAATCCAGTCTCGTTCACTTTTTAATAAATCTAATTTTCTACGTAAGGCACCAACCGAAGTTCCTGTACCTTTCATAACACGATCTACCTCTTTGGTTTGGGTTTCTAACTTTGCGAATATATCTAAAGCCGTACCAGAGTTAACGCCAATTTTTTGTAATTTAGCACTCATCTGGTCGTTTAGACTTAATGTATATTCTAATAAATTAGCCATACCGTGATTGTAACTGTTTTAATACTTTTTGGTTTGTTGTTAACTTTTAAGCGTTGGTTCCCTATGCTTTTAAGTGTATTGGCTTTACCTGTTTTTCCCTTTGTTATTGCTTTTAACATAAAACAGGCAAAACCTGTATTTGCCTATACGCTAATTTTTATCTGGAGCTTAGTGTACCTTATTTTTGGTGTTGCTTGTTTTCTTCTAGCCTAATCCACTGCAATTCCACTACACGCATTGCCCATTCTTTTTCCGTAAGTGTGTAAGGATCTATCTTTAAATAATACCTTAGAGATATGTTTGTTTGACGTAGCCAACTGGTCCATTCAAACATGAGCTTACACCACTCTTTTTCTGAAACGTTATTGGATTTTCGAGTAGTTTTTGGAGTAGGTGTGTCTTGCACCCACTCCAAAGAACTACCCGCTATAGCTTTTCCAGGCCTGCGGAAACAGTTTCTACCGTTTCCATCATTTTTGAAGCTGCAGCAGTAAGCTTTGTTTCGTTTCCTGTTACATCGTCACCTCCTAAAAAACAGGTTTTAAAAAGCGTTGTATTGTAGGTAATAAACTTACCTGCTTGCAATAAGGGTTGAACCGCTTCTATTTCTTTAATTCTAGGAGAACGCACATAACAAGCTTCACCAGTTTCTAATGGAATACGCCAAATACAATCGCCGTACTTCGCTTTCCAATCGTCTATTTGCTCTTGTGTTACTTCTTCAGCCATTATGCTTGATTTTTAAGTTTTAAGAATATAAAAGGCAAGGTTATTTCCATAAACTTGTCACCTTGGTTAAGTTCTTTTGCCGCTTCGGTAAAACGAATACCTATGGCACGATCGGTTTGTATGGCATCACCAGCACTTGGATTACCATAAGCAAACAGCCCATCTAAACTTAAACTTAACACGCTGCCGTTTCCTGCACGTACTAAAGCTTCATAATCACTTTGCAAAAGGGTAATTTCACCTTCAAAAGCGATGTTTCCACTTTGTATAGCGTGCGGATAACGTCCTTTAGCGTATAACGGTTCGCGTTCTATTTTCTCGGTGTATTTCACCGCTCTAATACCGGTAATATCCTGACCGCCTAATATTAAAGTGAGATCTGCCCACTCGTATTGTCTTGAATTAAATGCCATGTTTTATTTATGAATTTAGGTTTACATCGTAGCCCAACACAATTTCAATCCAACGTGCATAGGCTTTAGGTCTCACTTTTAAAACAATTTCAATCTTGTTTGTGCTGGCTACATTAGCATCGAGATTAAAAGCTGCTTGCACTCCTAAATCGTTAGGATTACTACTATCGGTTGATAATTCACCTCTAGCAGTCATTTGTGTAGCAATAGCCGTTTCCATACGTCCAGATACATCTTTAGCATAAATAGGATCTACTTTACCTTCGTTAGTTAAATCGAAATCGTTTAGTATTTCGTTACTAGCAATATCGTGCGCAATTCTAAAGGCTTTGTCTATAGTTCTACGACGTTCGATGTAATGGTAATCGTCATCAGCCTTAGTTGCTAAACGCCCATCGGTTATGTAATACCCAGCTTTACCTACATGGGTTCTAAAGGAGATATACCCTTTATCGTGCAAACTTTCTACGTCGTATGCCTCTACTGCTTTATCTACTATAAATGCCGTTAAGTTTGCTAATGGCCCATTTTTAACCTTACCAGGACTCTCTTGAACTTGGGTACTGGCTAAACGCCCAGCTAATACACTGGTAGTAGCTCCCATAGTAGTCACCGTTCCAGTTCTTTTTTGCGTAGCACCAATAAACACCCCTACACGATCGTTACTTTCGGTAAGTAAATCAGGTAAATCGGTGTGCGTACCGTTAAAAGCATAAGCCTCTAATATGGTATAAAATGGGGCATACTTCGTAGCCGTGTAATTATCGGCTAAAGTTTGCGCTTTTGATTTAGCATCTGCAATGTCGTCATCAAAACCATTACTTACCGTTGGTACATAAGAGCCATCTGGGGAAAATGCCGTAAATAAAGCGGTTAGCTTTCCATTTGCTGCATCTAACAAGCCTTCAACTGGGGTTATTCCCGTCCCTACATCTTGTGTAAACCAATCACTAACCTTATCGGTTTTTGGGAATCCCATCAACCAAAGCTCGGTGCCTTCGCCAGCTTCAGCAAAAAATTCGCTAAGCCACTGGTACAACACATAGTTATCGGTATCATTTACTATTCCAAGGCTGGCCACATCAGTCATACCCTTTAGCACATAAGGAGTGTTTAGCTCAAATTTAGTTGCAACAGCAACTGCCGAGGCTAACAAACCAAAAACGCCATCGGCAGAAGGCACTACAGTGCCAATATTGCCATTGCTAAATTTTATATCTATTCCTGGTAACATATTGTGAGTTTAGATTGTTATTCCTCTTCGTTTACTGATGTATTTAAAACACCATCTACATCTTGAATTGCTCGAATCCTTTGTTCTCCAGCTTCAATTACAGTTTTCGCCGTTTCTCCTTCCAAAGCTGCTTTTACAGCTTCAACCGTATCTAACTTTTTTATATCTCTCACACGAAGTTTCGCCTTCTGCATTGGTGTTAACTCTTCCAGTACCACTTCCACAGATTCTAAAACAGGACGTTTTACTTCTTTAATAGCCTTATCTTTTAAAGATTTAGCATGAAGCTTAGCGTGTTCTGGTTTAAAAAACTTAGTCCCGTCGGCAGTTTCATGATAACTCTTTAAGTGTGGATGTTGCTTAAAAACGGATTTGTCTGTACTCATAATCTATAATTGTTTTAAGGTTTATTTTGGTTTACCGCCAAAAATGCGACGGAAAAAACCCCGCTTTGGTTCAGGTGCTGGGGTGCTGTCCTGTATGTTTTTTTTAATATCGAGCTCGTTATTACTATAAGGCTCTACAACTATATTAATCGGTTCACCTTTACGGTTTTTAACCTTATTAATTTCTGTTTTAACCGTGTTGTTTATAGCGGTAGTTTCTTTTCTTATAGCTTCAACTATAATGTCTTTTTGGTTGTTTAACATGGTTTCGGCTACTTGTATAGACACATAATACCCGATACCTACACCTACTAAAATGCTGATAAGCACTAAGGCTAAATTTTCGGCTGTGTTTTTCCAATTCATAATCCAATATTTTTAGAATTAATTCCTATATGGTTTAACCAACTTGGTACATGGAAGCTAGGACAAGCCTTTGCCGCTATTTGGTTATGTCCAATTACTTTAATTTCGGGATGGCGTAAAACCATGAATTTAACATAGGTTTCAAGGGCTTTTAATTGTGCTTTAGTTCGAGTGTCTTTTGCTGGTAATCCTGCTTTATTTTCGCAACCTCCCGCATATACTACATGACGCGCTTTACTGTTATAGCCTTTTGCGCCGTTGGTTACCTCCCAAGGATCTACTAGATCGTCCTGGTTAAATTCCTGAAGATTTACCAAAGCACCATCTAACTGTATTAAATCGGAATACCCTACACGCGACCAGCCACGGCCAACCAAATGCCATTGCTCAATATCGGCTTTGGTAACTTCGCGTCCTTCTGGAGTTGCTGTACAATGAATAACTAAGTATTTAAGCTTCATCTTCATTATTTACTCTTAGTCTTATTTTAACCCAATCACTAGCGTAGCTAATAATAGTTTGAAACTCGTTAAGTATATCGTTAGAAAACACCCCTGCTAAAGCGCAAGCAACAAACACCACTTCCTCTGGAGCTTGCAAATAATTGTTTAATAGGATACCTACCGATAAGCCCATAAATGACGAAACAACCAAAGTGCTTATAAATTTCTTTAAGCTCATTTTGTTTCTAAATCGGTGTATAATCGCGCCTATTAAACCTCCTAAGGCAAATAGTCCGAATTTTTCTGCTAGTTCAAGTATTAACTCTCTCATGGTTAAAAAGAAAAGGCTACTACTCATGCAGTAGCCTTTTTAGGTTTGATAGAATTGGGGGTTTATCTAATAGCTCCGATTTTCTTGGCTTGGTAAGGCGTTGCGATGAAATAATGACGATAGTTCAACTCGTTAGCCTGTGTTCTTGGGTTGTTTTCTGCTTTTAAGAAATACTGTTTAGTAATTCCCGTTTTCTTAGCAATACCACTTTCAGCAAACATTACAGAAGCTTCGGTGTCGCCTGCAGCTGCCACCGCTCCAAAGGCTTTTTTAGCACCTGTGTTATCGTAAAGGGGATGCGTACCATCCTCGAACTTGTAAATTTTAAAGCCTGCAATTACTGGTGCTGGTTGCCCCATTTTGTAGTCAACCAATAGGTTTCCAAAACGGTCGCGATCTAAAAGTAAATCGTTCCAGTGATCGTTAGACAATACCAATCTGGCACCTTTGTAAGGGAAGGCTCTTCTGGCTTCCACCAAATCGTTATAGGTTAAACGTAAACGCCCAGTTCCGTCGTCCGCTCCTGAAGTCTGAAGCACCGGAGTATCTGCTGTATGTGAAGCAGGTGCAATAGAATGCAATGCTTTATCATACTTATCGCCGTTAATAGAACGTGTATGCGAGTTTGTAACGGTATCAATCTTATCGTAAGATGCTCCCATTGTATCGTCGTCCGATAGGGTCGTTACTTTAGTTTGGTACTTATCTAAAGTAATTTCAATAGTACCATCGTCGTACACCTGTACATCAATTGGGTAAGTGGTATTGTTAATCAATACATCTACATCAAAATCAGTAGTCGGCACATATATTTTTTGCTTTTCGGTAATGGTACCTTCATTAATTGTAATTGGGTTAACACCAATTTCAGCAATACCTTCTAACCAAGGAGCAACGTCACCTTTTTTAAGGTTGTCAATAACTCTACCTAGCCAAATTTCTGGAAAATTTCCTGCCATGTTTTATTGTTTTGGGGTGAATAATTGTTTGTAAGTCTCAGGCTGGTCAGCTTTAAAGGCTAACTGTGCTTCGTGACCTAGCTTCATAAAATCCTCTACGGTTTTCACTTCGCCTGATCCAGCTTCGCCACCTGTAACCTGAGCAGATAAACTTGCCTTTGCAGGAATAGCTTCTAGCGTGCTATCTAGCAAACTTTCGTTAGCAATACCAAGGTTTACAAACTCGTCGATTTTATCGGCGTTAATCTTGCCTGCCTTATGTGCTAATTGCACTTTGTTTTTGATGCCTTCTAAAGCTTTGGCTTCTTCGGCTTGCTTTAGGGCGTTGTACTTTAACTCAGCTGACTTCTTAGCAGCTTCAAGAGTCACGACTTTTTGACTGATTGCCTCAGCTTCATGCTCTAACTCGGTAGCTGCAAAACCTAATGCTAAGGCCGCAGCAGATGTTAATGTGATTTTCATATCTGTATTTAAATTATTTAGGGTTGGGGGAATGACTTCAGCACCTGTTACTGGTTGTACCGCTAAGCATAAGTTTTGTATTTCCTGCTCGCTAAGTGGTGTATCGCTATCATCTACATATAACCTAATCGCATTAGCGTTACTCGGGACGGCTACTATAGACACTTCGTAGAGTTCGCATTTTTCTAACACCAATTCACCTGCTACAAATTTTAAGTCGTCGCGATTAAATCGCACACCCATAGAGCAACTTTTTATAAAGCCGCGTTCTACTTTTCCCGCAATTACAGCCGCGGACTCATCCTCGCTATCAAATACCGGCAATCCTGATAAAATACCCTTATCCGCTTTAAAGTCTTCCCACATACCTATAACCGCTCTTGTGCTATTAATATGAGAATCCAGCATGATCGGGTTTTTAGTAAACCTCGTTAGGTCAATACCGCTTGTAGGGATAAAGAATCCGTAGCTGTTTTTTTGGGCTTCGTCGTTAAAGACAAATCTTGTTTTTGGCATAAATGCGCTTTAATTATTATGACTAATTGCGACTACAAATATTAGCCATACCACAACCCTTTACAAATAGTTGTAAATACGCTTAACACTAGTGTTTACAAGACTTACAACGTTGCAAACCTGCTTTACAGCTTTTTGAAATGAGCTAACAAAAAACCCACTTTTGTACGAAACATTAGTATATGGGATTAAAGAAAACAGAGGCTAAAGAGTATGCTAAAATGCTCTATATAGACACCTCGCAAAAACTCACCATTAAGGAGATTGCCGATCGTGTTAATGTGCGTCCTGGTACCGTGGGCAAATGGATAAAGGATGAGGAATGGGATAAGTTACGTAAGTCCTTAATGGTAACCAGACAAAAATTGATTGCCGACCTATACGACCAATTGGAATGGCTAAACGACGATATTAAAAGTCGTGATATTAAAGTTGCCGAAGCAAAAGAGTCCAATACCATCGCCGTAATCACAACGAGTATTAAACGCTTGGAAACCGAAACCTCTATAGCCGAAGTTTACGAAGTTGCAACCTCCTTCCTTGACTTTGTGAAGCCTATGGACTTCGATTTATACAAAAAGCTTATCCCTGTTTTTGATGCTTTTATTAATGCCAAACTGAAATAATGAGTAAAGCCGAAGACAAAAAGTTTTTAAAGCTATGGCAACAGTATCGCGAGAATACGGCTAAGGCCACTCCCGTAGATCTTAACGAAACCCCTGCGCAAAAAAAGAAGCGTATAACAGAACAGGAAGCCGACCCCGAAAAATGGAAGGCTTATTATTTTCCGCATTATTGCACGTCGGAGTCCGCTAAGTTTCACCGCGACTTTTTTAAACGTGTTTTAAAAAATGCCGAATGGTACGAGGTAATCTCTTGGGCGCGTGAGCTTGCCAAGTCCGTTAGCGTCATGTTGGTTGTTTTGTTCCTGGTCCTTACAGGTAAAAAACGCAATACCTTGTTAGTTTCAAATTCCGAAAGCAACGCCAAACGTTTGCTATTACCGTATAAAAGCGAATTAGAAAGCAACAACCGTATTATAAACGATTACGGCGAACAGGAAAGTTTAGGAAACTGGGAAGCTGGTGAGTTTATCACCAAAAAAGGCGCAAGCTTTAGAGCTCTGGGCGCAGGACAAAGCCCCCGTGGAACCCGAAATGATGCCGCACGTCCAGACGTGATACTTGTAGATGATATTGATACGGATGAAGAGTGTAGGAATCCGCAGCGTATAAAGGATAAAATGGAATGGATTGAAGACGCACTTTACCCAACCCGTTCTACATCTAACCCCTTACTTTGGATTGCTGCAGGTAATATTATTGCTAAATATTGTTGTATTACCGAAATGGCTAAAAAGGCCGATCACCACGACATTGTAAACATTCGCGATAAAAACGGTAAAAGCACATGGCCAGCCAAAAACACAGAAAAACTTATCGATCGTGTATTATCTAAAATCTCGTGGCGTGCCGCGCAAAAGGAGTATTTCAATAACCCGATTAGTTTAGGCGATACGTTCAAGGAAATCACCTACGGCAAATGTCCGCCATTAAAATACTGCGACCAAGTTGAAATTTATGCTGATCCGTCCACCTCTAACAAAGACCGCGGAACCAACAAACAAGCCTCTTATAAATCGGTGGGTATTATTGGGCGTAAAGGCCGTAAATGCTATCTGTATAAAGTTTGGTTAGAACAAACAAGCAACGCCAAGTTTGTAAGTTGGTTATACGAGGCGTATCAATATTGTAAAGATAAAGGCGTCGATACCTTACGTGTTTCCATTGAAAACAACTCACTTCAGGACCCACATTACCAACAAGTATTACTGCCTTTAATTTACCAACAGGCAGCAACTTTTGGTTTTACCCTTCCTGTTACTGAAGACAAACGTAAAAAGCCCGATAAGTTTTTCAGGATTGAAGGAACACTAGAACCCTTAAACCGTTTGGGTAACCTGATTTTCAATATTGCTGAAAAGCTAAACCCGCACATGATCCGTATGGGAGACCAAATGTTGGGCGTAAGCGAAAAAGCTACCGTAATGGATGGTCCCGATATGTTGGAAGGCGGTGTTTGGAAGCTTATAAACAGACAACTTAGAAAATTAACATCCTACGCCTTCGGGCAAAGGGAATCAAGACACTATTAATATGTTTTTAACTGAGCAAGATTTAGAAAGCGGAATTTATGGCTATCAGATAGACCAAATTACCGAAGGCGATAACAATATTGTAAGCATTGCTATGGCTGCAGCCGAAGAAGAAGTACGAAGTTACCTAAGTGGCAATAACCGTATAGAAAACTTTGATGGACGCTTACGTTACGATGTAGATGCCATTTTGAGCGCGCAAGATGCTGCCCGCAACCCCTTAATAGTAAAACATGCCGTAACAATTGCTAAATGGTGGATCGTCGAGCTTTGTAATGCCGATATTATTTACGAACAAGCCAAGGAGCGTTACGACCGAAGTATTACATGGCTCACCGATTTGCGTGACGGCAGCGTAAACCTTAGCACCTTACCTCAATTAAGTCAAACCGATTTAGATGCCGATGAGCGCCAACCCTTTAGTTATGGCTCACGCTTAAAATTTAATCACGAATAGTATGCAAAACGCACGTATAGGAAAAGCAACCCACGCAACTTTGGCAAATGTAAAAACCAACGCCAAAAAACCAACCATTAGCCCAAGCATTGTACCTAAAGCTGTGGCACGTATTCGTCAAGATATTAAAAGTTGGAATAGAGCACTACAAATGACTAAATTGGAAGATAACCCAAAATGGTATTTGTTCCACCAGCTATTAGACGAAATTGGGCTAGATGCTTTATTAACATCACAATACAAAAACCGTCTTTTAAAAGCGGTTAAAGAGCCCATTTTATTAAAGAAAAAAGGGGGTACAGACATAGACCAGGAACAAACCGACTTGCTTAATAATGCAACCTTCACCAATGCCATAAACACGTATATACTAGACAGTAAGTATAAAAAACATTCATTAATAGAATTTTCATTTAATGAGGAGGGCGCATTAAAGGTAAATCTTATACCGCGTACCAATGTAGACCCACGCTTTGGGGCTGTATATCCCGACTATACGGAAGACAAAAAAATACTATATCGAGATACTTCAGAATACGGCACCTGGCTTTTAGAATTTGGGGAAGATGAAACCGAATATGGTCTATTTAACAATGCCGTCCCTCATGTACTATTTAAACGTTTTGCACAAAGTTGTTGGAGCGAGTTGTGTGAGATTTACGGTATTCCGCCACGGTACATGAAAACAAACACCCAAGATCCTACCATGGTAAAACGTGCCGAAAAGATGATGACCGACATGGGTGCTGCTGCTTGGTTTATTATCGATGAAAGTGAAAGTTTCGAGTTTGCCAAAGGTGTATCCACTTCTGGAGATGTTTATAAAAACCTAATAACCCTTTGTAATAACGAGCTTTCATTGCTTATAAGTGGGGCTGTTATTGGACAAGACACCCAAAACGGTAGCCGTAGTAAGGACGAAAGCGCCCAAGACATGCTACAAACGCTTATAGATAGCGACCTGCAATATTTAGAGCAACAATGGAACACAAAAGTAATACCGGCTTTAGTTAAACTTGGCGTGTTAAAAGGTGATTTGGTTTACGAGTACGAGCAAACCGAAGACCTGGAACAACTTTGGAAAATGACATACGAAGCCTCACAAAACTACGAGATAGACACCGAGTGGATTACCGAGAAGTTTGGCATTAAAGTGTTAGGAAAAAAAGAAATACCAAATCAAAACAATTTAAATCTTGGTTTAGATTTTTTCGACTAAGCCCCAAATCATATTTTGGGGCATTGCATACCCGTTTAGATTTTCTGTACGATTGCCAGTGCGATAAATGCAAGCATGAATCAGAAGTTTTAAACCTTGCTGCAAACCCATTTAAAAAACTTTTAAAAGTAGCCGAAAACGCCTATAAGGCCTTGCATAAAAAAGGCAGTTACCACCCAAACGATCTAAACGAGGTGGAAGCGTACCAGGATCTTATTTTTGAAACCAACGGCATTCTATCCAGGGCATTTAAGGATAACGATATTTCTTCAGGTATGCTTAAGAGTCTTGAAAACGACGTGTTTTTATTTTCTGGACTAAAAACACATGCGCAGCTGTTTGAAGCGTCTAGACTTCTACTAACCGAAGATAAAACCGTTAAAAGCTTTGCCGCGTTTAGTAACGATGTATCAAAACTAAAAAGCAATTACAACGAAAATTATCTGGAGGCTGAATACGATTTTGCAGTTGGGAGCGTGCAAATGGCTGAGCGTTGGGATAACTTTAATACAAGTGAGCGTTATTGGTTGCAATATCGTACAGCTGCAGATGATAAGGTAAGGGAATCACACGAAGCATTACATAATACTACTTTACCTAAAGACGATACTTTTTGGGATAAGTTTTTCCCTCCTAATGGTTGGCGCTGTCGCTGTACCACCGTAGAAGTTTTGGCTGCTACTAATACCAGAGACGATAGCAAAGAAGCTCTAAAGCGCGGAGAAAAAGCTACGACCCAAATAGGCAAAAACGGTAAAAACAAACTGGAGATATTTAGGTTTAACGCTGGAAAACAAAAAGTGGTATTTCCCCCAGATCATCCTTACAACAAAGTTGCGGGTGCGAAAAAGGCAAAAGCCTCTACCGAAAAACTAAATATAAAAGAGCTTAAAACAACCGCAGACGTCAACAATCATTTTGCTGATTTTGCAAAGAAACACCCTAGTTATTTTGCTAAAGGCTTTAAGCATGTAAAAACAACCTCTAAAAGAGGTGTTAACGGGTACACCTATATGCAAGGCGATGTGTATTTAACCAAGCCAATAATGGATAAGGTTAAAGCGGGAATTAACCACATTAAAAAAGGTTTAAAAACCACACTAGAGCAAGAAACGGCTTTGTCTACCATGCACCACGAAATACTACACAATAGTAACAAAGTTGGTAATGTGAGAATGACAAAACTACAAGTAAGATACATGGAACTGGCTAACGAGTTTATTAGTAGAAAACGCCTCCCGGACTTCATGAAAAATCTTGGTGGAAAGCTCGAAAACAAATCCTTAATGAATAATCGTAGTAATACAGGGTACAATACCATGGTTAGAAACTACGATACATTAATTGACTTTGTAAAAGGTGATAAAACTAAAATTATTAATGCTGTAGAAAAGCACTTAATTAATGAGAATTACCAAATACAAGCCGAAGGATTAATAAATGCTATTGCGGAACACAGCACATATAAGCTAAATAAAAATAATATAAGATCTCTTATCTCTTATGGATTACGAAGCTCGGAAGATCACTATAAAACCTACTTAAATGCTAATAAAGAATTACTCAAAACCAAAAGAAGATAACTCAGTTTTATATGCGTTTTGGATGGCACTTTTAAGCTTTGTGTTTTCGGTAAGATCTGCGAAGTCTAAAAGATCTTTAATGCGGGTTTCGATACTGGCCATCTGGAGGTATTCGTCTTTAGAAAACTCAATACCAAATTCCTCACGAATGATTTTAACATCATCGGTAAGGTCGAAAATAGTAGTAGTTCTTAAATCGCTTTGTAATACGTCCATAAGCACAAATATACAAAATATAAAATATGTTTAAGGATTTTCTAAATAACATCACTAAAGACGTAGAAGTTGACTTATCGCAAGCCTTCGACCGTAATTTTGAACGTAAGGGGTTCTTTGATAGAAAGTGGCCACAAACCAAGCTTAAAAACTCCCGTGGCTCTATGATGTTGCGCTCAGGTCGTGGACGTAGAAGTATAAAAAGTAAATCTACAAACGGACAAATACACTGGAGTAGTAATTTACCATACATGGGGTTACATAATGACGGCGGTGAGATAATTGTTACCGAAAAAATGAAACGCTTTTTTTGGGCGATGCATTACAAAGCTGCAGGCGGTGTTCTTTACAATGTTAAAAGCAAAGGCGCAGCCAATACCCAACGCAACCGAAAATTACAAGGAGAAGCCGCACAATGGAAAGCCTTAGCCTTGCAAAAAGTAGGTGCAAAAATGACGGTAGAACAACGCCAGTTTATTGGTTGGCATCCTCAAGTAGATTTGCATATACGCAAAATAGTCGATCTAAACCTTAAAGAGATGGAACAACATATTAAAAGCAATTTAAAACCATGATAGAGCCAATTATTAAAAGCATTCAGGATAGAATAGCAAGTTTAAACACGATAAAATATGTTGATGAAGATTGGGGGCAATTGGATTACTACAGTCCAAATTTCCCTGTGCAATGGCCTTGTGTATTGATAGACATTAGCAATGCCCAGTTTGATAATGTTGGCATAGACAAAACAGCTACACCCATTAACAGGCAAACCGCTTTAACACAGGTAAGCTTAACCATTGCCAACCTAAAACTAACCAATAGTAGCGGACGCGCTCCACAATTACAAAAAGACACCGCCTTTAATATTTGGGAGTTACAAGAAGACATACACAAAATATTACAAGGCTGGCGACCTACCAGCAACACCGGAACCCTAACCCGCACAGGATTTACAAGAGTAAAACGCGACGATGGTGTCCAGGAATATACAGTGGTTTATAGTTTAGGAATGACAAACGTTTAATATCATTCAAGGCGAAGTGAAGAATCTCTAAAACATACTAATTTGGCTATCTTCAAAAGCCTGAATATCTTTAAGCTGTTTAACAACAGGCGTGCCCAGGATCTCGTAAAGCGTGGTTCTAGAAATAGCAAATTTAGGGTATATGTACTTGCGCCAAATTACCGTAGTAGGAATATCGGGGTTTTTAACCTCGTTGTAATAATCTAACACTTTTTGGTAACGTAGCAGTTTGTTTTTTTGGATGCCGAGCTTTTGGGACTGACGGTGTGCCATAATACAAACATAGCCAATTTTTTAACATGGGGCAATAAAACCCACACACCACAAACTAACTTTTTTCTCGCTCAGGTTTACTTTTTGGATTTTATGGAGTATTATTTTATTACTAGTGAATTAATACTAGTAATAAAATTTTTTAATATGAATAAAAATATTTTGAGCGAAGGCTCGAGAATTAAAGTAAATCATTTATGCAACCAACCTCAAGGTTACATCATTGAATTTGTAAAAGAAGACGTTTGGAACACGATGTATGACAAACATGGAAAAGAAGTGCACAGGTATTTATCCAAGATTA